>JBGQDM010000079.1:0-15282 GCA_041495845.1 Terriglobia bacterium
ACCTTCCCGAGTCACGTCGGCATTCACGCCGTTCGTGCCATTGCTCCTCAGTAGCTCAATGGCAGAGCATCCGGCTGTTAACCGGAGGGTTGTAGGTTCGAGTCCTACCTGAGGAGCCATTTCTTTCCGAATGTCCGGTTCTTGCAAGTCCTAGCTTTCCCTGATCGGATCGTCGCCGGTGGCCTCGCGGTCTTCGCTGGTTTGGTGTACTTCTCCTGACTCATCCATGCAATAACTGACTCCTGCAACTCGCAGGTGTCACGCGGAAGCGCCGCTGGCCGGGCGAAGATTCCGCTCGCCGATTTGACCAACCTGTGCGGTCTGCGGCGAAAACAAGCCCGACTTCAACAGCACCATGACCAGCGCGAAGTCTCCTGTCAACTCGGACAGGGCGATCAGGACTACCAGCCAGAGGCCGCCGACGGTGTGGTGAACGATGGACAGCAGCAGGGTCGCGACGATGCCGACGGCGACAACCAGTCCGAGGAAGACACGCGCGTAGGGTCCACGCAACAGCATGCGGACGGTTTCACGAGCGGCTGGGGTCCAGCGTGACATGCGGGCGAGGTATCCAGCGAGCAAGAGAAAGTTTGCCACCAGCAGAATCGGTTCCGCTTGCGACAACCAGGCTCGCGCCGGATCTTCCACCCCCAACAGTTCCCGCAGGGTCAGGGAGATGGTGGTTCCGCCCAGGCTGGCGTACATCAGGATCAGCACCGGAAGCATTTTGCTGTTCCAGAACGCGATGGCCGGGGAGGAGTTCATTACGAAGCCGTCGTAGAACATGATGAAGAAGGCGGACGCGATGGCGGCGATGCGCGCGGCAGAGAGAATCGACGCTGGCACCACCCAACCGGCAAGGTGGCCCTGTGGCAAGAGGCACAGGAAGCCGCTGACGGCGAGCACTCCGCTGGCGAGGGTGCCACGCGCGATCCAGGAGCGGTCGGGGCGGAGGGCGGCGCGCCAGAAGCGCTCGGGGCGACCGAGATAGAACAGATGCGCGGTATTCTTGCCGACCACCGCGATCAGGTAGCCCAGAAGCATGCCCAGGCGGTAGTCAGTCGCCAGCGAGATCAGGAAGAGGCCTGCGCCCAGACCGCCGCAGAAGAAGGCAGTGCCGATCAGCCAGTTCCACCAGACCTGCCGGTAGAAGCCATATCCGAACCGGTGTTCCGCAATCGTGATCGATGGTGTCGTCATTTTCTTCGCTCCGCTGCACTCCGAAACCGCCATACCGCGCTGCCATCCGCAGGCGCCAGCCCCAGGGAAAACTACTCATCCAGATAGAACACGCTCGGCTTGGTATTGCACTCGGGCAGAAGTGTCCAACCCTTGCGCTCGCGGATCAGCTTCTGCAGTTTTCCATCGACCGGCTCCAGGTCGCCGAAAATCCTGGCGTCGGTGGGACAGGTAGTCACGCACGCCGGTTCCAGACCCTGATCCACACGATGGGCGCAGAGAGTGCACTTGACGTTCGTGCCCTCTTCAAACTCGAGGAACTTGACCGCCTCGTACGGACTGAGGCCGTCGCCGCCATAGCCGCGATGCAGCAGGCCCTTGTCGATGAAGTGGCGGTTCATGTAAGGACAAGCGACGGCGCAGGCGCGGCAGCCGATGCACTTATCACGATCCACCAGCACAATGCCATCGTCGCGGATGTACGTAGCTCCGGAAGGACACGCCTTGGCGCAGGGCGCGTCTTCGCAGTGATTACAGAGCACGGGAAGAAATGTCCGCTTGGTGGCGGGATAAGTCCCCACCTCGCGGGTGATGACCCGGGCATAGTGGATCTCTTCGGGCGTGCCATTTTCCTGCTTGCAGGCGAGCGTGCAGGCGTTGCAGCCGATGCAGCGACGCAGGTCAATTACCATTCCTAGTCTGGCCATGATGTCCGGTTAGCCTCCGTGCATGTGACGCAAGATCGCCATCGCAACCAGCTGATCACCGCCCTGCAATCTGGTTCCCAGCGCGTCTGGTTTCAAACTCAGCCCGTTAATCACCACCGCGAAGTCGCCTCGCAACCTGCCTTCGCAAACCAAGTGCTCGTAGAGGGTGCTGCCGTCGAGGGTCTTGAGATCGTGGAGCAGGTCGGCCACGGTGGCGTTTTCGACTGCGACCCGACTCCGGCTAAAGCCGAGCAGTTTTCGGGCCGCGCCCAGAGCTGCCACTTCGACAGTCGTCATCGGACACCTCCCGAACTCACCTTTTCGACCCGCACCCGCGCGCTGGATTCCAGCCCGCCCGTGGCGCTGTCGGTGTACCGCATGGATCCAGTCAGCAGCCGATTGAAGTGGCTGCCCTTGGTTTTTACCCCGGGATTCGTGATCGTCGAGCGGGTGATGGTATTGCTCACACCAAACACCTGGGGATGAATGCCCTCGATGACCTGAGCGGGTCCTTCGATGCTTCCCGCCGGGGAAGTGAGCCGGATGCGGTCCCCGGTGCTGAGGTGGAGCTGTCGTGCGGTCACAGAATTCACCAGAATGCCGCCGTGAACGGCGGCGTCTTTCTGGCTTACCTCGGAAAGCCAGGGTATGACCATCGTGTCCGCGAAGGTGTGCAGGCTCTCCTTAAAGGTGATGGCGTAAAACTCGTAGCCGCGGGCGCCGTCGTCGATCACCTGGGAATTTTTCCAGAAGGGTAGCGCCTGGTAATTGTCCAGCGGCCAGTCGGCCACGCCCGCCTGTTCGAGGTTCGTTCGCATCTGGTCGCCCGTACGCTTGATGAACTCGAAGTAGAAGGGAATGCGCAGGTCGCCGTAGGGCATGAAGGTTTCTTCCGGAGTGCGATAACGCACTGCGTGCCCATTTTTCTTGAACCACTCGAGATCGTGATCGTCGCCGTAGATGTTGCGGGCATAGCGGTCCCAGAGTTCCTCGACGCTGTACCGCCGGTCTGGATCGAGCAGGTATTGCGGTTTCGCGGTGAAGCCGCAGACGATGTTGAGCAGGTCATTCCAATCATCACGGAAGCCCATGCGCTCCGCGAGTTCGGTGAGGATGTCGTAGGCATCGCGGGTGTCGCCCAGCGGTTCCACCACCGGCTGTCGCAGGGCGTGTCCCGTAACGGCCGGGGGCTCCAGGCAATTCAGCAGCGTGGATTCCAGGTAAGTCCGGTCAGGCAGGAAGATGTCCGCCCACTCGGTGGATTCGGTGTGCTGAATGTCGATGGCGACAACGAACTTCATGCGCCGCATGATCTGCTCCACCTTGTCGGTCTCGGGCATGTTCCAGAGCGGGTTGGAGTGGTAAATCAGCATGGCCTCGGGCTGGTAGTTGAGGCCAAAGCGCTCCGGATTGAGCAGAGTTTCAGTGTTGAGCTGGCCGGCGTCGAAACCGATCGGGAACCACTCCATCAGGTGGGTTGAGTCTGGCGGATACTTGAAAGCGGGCGCGGGATGAAGCTGGTGTGGCTCAGGTTTGACCACTCCGTCTTCGCCCGGGCTAACAAAGAACCCACGATGATCAAGGGGAACCCCGAGGTGGCCGCCGGGCACATCAATGTTTCCCACCAGCATGTTGAACATCTTGTAGGCAAGATTGTCGAACAGGCCGTTGGAATGCGACTGCGAGCCGCGGTAGTAGTTGAGGGCGGCGGGACGGAACGGGTAGGTCTTGCCCTCGATCACAATGGTGGAGCCGATTTGGGCCGCTTCGACGAATTCGCGGGCAATGCGCCGGATGGTGGCGGGGGACACGGTGCAGATCTCGCCCATCCGCTCTGGGGTGTGATCCGCCAGCATGTCCTTCCACACCTGGAAACCGGTGCGAACGTTCTCTCCATTCCAGGTGAATGCGCCTTCCAATGCCATCGCGTCGGCGGGGACTTCGTACCATGGCCGGGCTGAGTTCTGCCGGAGATCCCACGCCATGGCCTTCCCGGCCTCATCCCGCAGGAGATAGCCATCACTATTTACGAGGTAAGGGGCGTTGGTCTTGTCGCGGAGAAAGTCACGGTCGAATTGCTTGAGTTCGTGCAGCAGGACGTGCGCCATGCCGAGCACGAAAGCGCGGTCGGTCCCGGGCAGAGCAGGAATCCACTCGTCCGCTTTGGCCGCTGCGACCGAACAGCGAGGATCGAGAGTCACCACCCGCATGCCCCGCATGCGCGCGTCGGCCATGCGCTTGGCGCTACCCGACAGGTGGAGGTGAGCCGAAAAGCCATCGCCGGAACCGATCTGGATCCAATAATTGCAGCGATCATAGTCGTTGATGGCGGCAAACGAGCCGTCCACGCTGCCATTCACCGGGTGGTAGGAGCCGCCGCAGTAGTTGCCCAGGGAGGTAAAGAAGTTTGGCGAGCCAAAAACCGCAGGCCATCCCCAGAGAACAATGCGCTGAAAATCTCCCAGGGCACACAGCAGCTTGCGCGGATCATCGCGGCGAACCCGGTCCAGTTCGCGGGCGACGGTCTCGTAGGCCTCGTCCCAGGAAATGGGCACCCACCGTGGATCCACGCCCGGGCCCTTCTCTGGGTTGGTCCGTTTCAACGGCGTGAGCACGCGCGTGGCGTCGTACAGCCGGGCGATGCCGGCGTTTCCCTTCGGGCAAAGCTTGCCCAAGTTGTCGGGATTGGTCTCGTCGCCTTCGATCTTCAAGGCGACACCGTTGCGAACCATCACCTTAATGCCACAGCCGTGCAGACACATACCACAGGTGCTGGGAATCCAGCGATCGCTGGTGTCAGCGGGTACAGCGTAGGCGAGAGCCATGCGTCACCCCCATGAGCTTGGGCATGAATACCACGAGGCTCTCACTGGGAGCGGTGACGCGAATCACATTGCCGTGTGAGGTGGAAAGGCGCGGGCCGCTTGGTTGCCAACCCATCCTGAAAAGCGCACAATGCCCGCCATGCAACGTCGTCATTTCCTTGTTTTCTCGGCTGCGAGCCTGGGCGGGGTGCTGGTCTATTCGCTGGATCGAAGGCCGTTTCGTCTGGCCGCCGAGGATCACCAGGTCCGGATTCCGCTGCGTTTCTTTACGCCCGACGAAGCCATGATCGTAGCGGCGGCTGCGGCGCGCATTTTCCCCAGTGACCATCCTGGCCCAGACCTATCGAACGGCTGACGCGATTGTGGAGCGGTACGTGAAAAAGCCGGGAGCGCTGGTATAGAAGTCCAGGGCGACGAACGCCGCGGAAACTGTGTATCCGTTTGATCTCGATTTTCCACACGCGTTCGTGGCACTTCACCAAATCTTCATGCCGTTGTAATCGCCGCGTAATCATCGGTGCCTAGGATTCTCGCGGTTGAGTCCCGAAGCAGGAATGAGCAGCACTGCGGGCCCGACACTCTTTTCCCAGGATAAAAAGGTGAATAAAATGAAGAACAAGTCCGCAATTCTCGCGCTCGTGGCGACAGCACTCGCAGGCACCATGTTTGCCGGCGAAGGTGCAGTTCCCAAGGGTGTTCCACCCCTGAACCGGGTTTTCCTCATCATGATGGAGAACCATGGCTTCAGCCAAATTTTTCACAACCCTAACGCGCCCTTCACCAATCGGCTGGCGAGATCAGCCAACACGGCGACCAACTTCTTCGCCGTCGGGCACCCCAGTCTGACCAACTACCTGGAAGTGGTGGGCGGATCCAACTTCGGCGTACGCAGCGACAACAGCCCGGACTGGCACAACACCGGTTGCACACCGGACATCGTTGGGAAAACGGTATCCACGGACACGCCGGCCAGTCCCGATGTCTGCCCGATTGCGGGAACGGGAACGGACGCGGAAACGCCGGTGCTGGACACGACCAACGAAGTGAGCGGGCCCCCGGGACTGGTCAGCATTGATGGCAGGCTGGGTGTACCGGCGGCTCCCGGTACGATCGGTAAGACGATCGCCGACCAACTGGTGGCGGCGGGCCGGCGCTGGAAGACGTACCAGGAGAGCATTCCTCTCACCGGCGTGGATCTGGTGAACTACAGCGACGGTGTTTACACCGACAAGACGGATTTCTCGATGATCAAACCGGCGTTGAATCCGCCGCTCTCGCAAGGTGATGTGGTGAAGCTGTATGCCGCCAAGCACAATCCGTTCGTTTATTTTGCGAACGTACAGGACGGCAGCGATCCGCGCCTGAGCCTGCGGCAAGTGCGGGATTTTGAAGGCCCGAACGGTCTGTTCGCCGACCTGGCGTCCGGCAACGTGCAAGCGTTTTCGTTCATCGCGCCCAACCAGTGCAATGACCAACATGGCCGCGGCAATGCCGGCGCGTTCTGCAACTTTGATCCCGCCAGCGATGGCGAGCAGTCGAGCCTGAACCCGGCGTTGATCCACCTGGGTGATATTGCCCTGCAGCGCATTGTCAACGCGATCAAGCAGTCTCCCGCCTGGAAAGACGGGAACAACGCCATCGTGGTGATGTGGGACGAGAACGACTACTCGAATGCACCCAATATCAACCGGATAATGACGATTGTGGACACCAGCTACGGCGTGCACGGGGTGCAGAGTGGACAGTTTTACACTCACTTCTCGCTGCTCAAGTCGCTGGAAGCGGGTTTCGGGCTGCCCTGTCTGAACCACGCCTGCGATGAGGACGCGAAGGTGATGTCGGACCTGTTTGCCAAGGGTAGCGAGTAGGCCGCGAGACGAGAGGAAGAAGCGGGCGGCGAGGGGTAAGACCCTCTCGCCCGTTTTGCTTTGTGGCGCAGCTCCTACTGCTTCACGTAGACCGAGTCCCAGGTGATCTGCCAGGTCTTGCCCTGGTCCGTGGACTGTTCGGCCATTTGGCGCACTTTGCCCGGCTCGATCACATACCACGTCCAGCGCGAGAGCGGCGGCTTGCTGGGGTCGGTGAGCAGCACCATTTTGTTGTCCACCAGATTGCCCGCCATAGCGGGGAAGGACTGCGCGTTGCCGGAGTTATCCAGGTAAAGCTGGTGCCACTTCTTGTCGTTGATGTCGTAGTAGTTGAAGCTGCTACCGAGTTGCGCCCCGGTCGAGTCTTTCCAGTGTTCGATCAGGACGCAGCCCTCGAGCTCGCGGGTCACAAGATTGGCGCCGACCGCGTTGCCGGCCGGATCCTTGACTTGCCAGTCACCAATCCAGAAATCAAACTGATGAAATTCTGGCTCGCGGCAAGCTGCCATTTGGGCAATGAGGTCCCGCACCTGCGGCTGGTCTTTCATCGTGGCAAACTCGGTCGCCCCCAGAATGGCAGCGCGGACGCGGCCACCGTTGCCAGTGGCGATGATGGCGCGCAGTGTGGCCTGAACATCGGTGAGGCTGCCTTTGAGAGCATAGGCCCGCGCCTTGTTCACTTGCTGCACCAACGGACGGAACTTGAGGGCCGCAGCCTTGTCAAACGCCGCCAGCGCTGCGTCGGGCTGGTTCAACGAAAGCAGCGCGTTGCCCAGACCAGTCCAACAGTAGGCGTTACTGGGATCCTTGGCGGTGATGTCACGGTAGGCGGCCGCCGCTTCCTGGAACTTGTTGGCGCTGGAGAGATCGTCGGCCCGGTCCTGCGCCGACTTTTCTTGCGCCAGAGTCACGCCGGCCAGCACAAGAGAGATGAAACACAATCGCATCCAGCTACGTAGCATCATCACCATCGCCTCGTGTCTAGTTGTTCTGACGCGCAGACATCTCCGCCGTGTTCCGTTGCACAGGATAGACGCAGCGTCGGCGGAACGGCCACGCGCTTGGGACAAAAGCCATCCTGGAGCGGTTGAAAGCGGCGACTGGTGGGACTAATGCCTTTAGCCGCGTCCGGCCAGTCTTACAGCTTGTTCAGGCCGTCGAGCGCCGCGACTTTGTAGGCTTCCGCCAGCGTGGGGTAATTGAAAATGGTGTCACGGAAATATTCGATGGTTCCGCCCATGGCGAGCACGGCCTGTCCGATGTGGACAATCTCAGTTGCGTGTTCCCCGATCACGTGCACGCCGATCAGGCGCAGGCTTTGCGGATCAAACAAGAGCTTCAATAACCCTTGATCGTCGCCCAACATCTGCCCTTTGGCGAGCTCGGCGTAGCGCGCGCGTCCGACTTCGTACGGGATTTTGTCCAGGGTAAGCTGTTCCTCGGTGGGACCAACCATGGAGATTTCGGGGATGGTATAGATGCCGTAGGGAATCAGGTGGGGCGGAATCTTGCGGGGTTGGCCGAACATGTGACAACTGGCCAGCCGGCCCTGCTCCATGGAAGTGCTGGCGAGGGCGGGGAAGCCGATGACGTCGCCCGCAGCATAAATGTGGGACACGCTGGTCTGGAAATTCTCATTGACGATCATCTTGCCGCGCTTGTCGGTGGTCAGGCCGGCGGCTTCCAGATTGAGCAGATCGCTGTTGGCCTGGCGTCCCACCGCATAGAGCAGACCCTGCCCCCGCACCGTTTTTCCGCTTTCCAGCTGGGCGACCACGCGGTCTTTCTCTCCGTCAAGATGCACCGAGACCACTTTTTCTCCGAGGCGAAACACCGTGCCCGACTGGCGCAGTTGAACGCACAAAGTCTCGACGATTTCGCGGTCGGCAAAATCGAGCAGCGTCGGCCGCAGGTCCAGCAGTGTGACCTTGACCTCCAGAACGGCGAACATGGAAGCGTATTCCAGTCCGATAATGCCGGCGCCGACCACGATGAGATCGCGGGGCAGCTCGGCCAGGTCGTGCACCTGATCGGAATCAAAAATGTGCTGCCCGTCAATGGGGATTCCCTCATCATGGGCGGGGCGGGTACCGCAGCCAATGAGGATATTGTCGCCGCGCAAGCGCTGGGTCGTGTCGTCGCCAACCACCTCAATGGTGTGGGGATCGACAAAGCGCGCGCTGCCCTCGAACACCGCCACGTTGTTGCGCCGCAGTTGCGATTTGATCACCTCAGTCTCACGCGCCATCACCGAGTCGGCGCGGAAAATCAGGTCGGGCATGGCAATTTGTTCTTTCAATGCGTAGCTGCGGCCGTAGAAGGTGCGCTGCCGCAACCCGCTCAGGTAGAGCACCGCTTCGCGAAACGTTTTGCTAGGGATGGTGCCGGTATGGACGCAGACGCCGCCAATCGTCCGCTTGCGCTCCACAATGGCGACTTTCTTGCGCATCTTGGCCGCACAAATGGCGCTCTTTTGCCCTGCGGGCCCGCTGCCAATCACCACCAGATCGAAATGGTTCGCTTCCATGGTCTGTACCTTCCTTGTGCTCACTACGCTGCCCTGACCGGCGAGGGGAGACGGTCGTTCCGGAAGAAGAACTGGACGGGAACGGGGCAACCGGCCGCGCTGCTGTGCGCGAAATGGTACCACTGATGGAGTGAACCGGAAGGGGTTCGTCGCGACTCTGCATGTTCACTCCTTATGGGCGCCGCCCTCGGCTTGTTTTGCCGTTTCCGGCGCTTCGCCTCCGGGTTTTTCTCCGGATGACTTTTCCTCAGCTTTGTCATCCTTGGCAAGGTATTGCACGATGATGCTGATGCGGCGGTTGGAGGGATCGAGTGGGTCGGGTTTACGCAGTTGCTGGTCGGCATAGCCGCGCACCTGGGAAATCTGGTCGGGGCGGATGCCGCTCCCTTGCATCAGCCTCCGCGCACCATTGGCACGGTCCGTCGAAAGTTCCCAGTTGCTGTAGTCGTGGGTTCCGGCATACGGTTTGGCGTCGGTGTGTCCTTCAATCGAAATCTTGTTGGGCAGTGAGCCTAGCTCATGAGCCAGCATGAGGAGCAGTTCTTTGCCATTGGCGTTGGGCGTGCTCTTGCCGCTGTCGAAGAAGGTGTTGCTGGCCGATTCCAGAAGTTCCACCCGCAAGCCTTCGGCGGTCACCGTCATCGAAATCTGGTCTTTCAGTTTCTCGAAGTCTGCCATCTGCTGCACTTGCTTCTGCAGTTGCTCCTTCAGCTTGGCCATGTTGTCTTGGGTCACAGAAAAACTTTCTTTTGGCCCGCTCAGGTTGATGCCAACTTTGTTGGAACTGCCGCTCGGGTCCCGGAAGTATCCGCCCACTGCTTCTTGCACCGGTTTGCTCGAGCTCAGCAGCCAGAGAACAATGAACAGCGCCATCATGGCGGTGACGAAATCAGCGTAGGCAACTTTCCAGGCGCCACCGTGATGTCCGCCGTGGCCACCTTTCTTCTTGATGATGATGATGGGAGCTTTTTTCCCCATGGAAGATCAGGCGGGAGGGGCTGCCAGTTCCCCGGCGAGGGCTTCTGCCGCGGGGGCTTCTGGCGATGCGGCTGCAACCGCGGCGCCGCCACCGCGACAGGAGTCCTCCAGGTCTTTGAACTTTGGGCGGACGTGTGCGGGAACGGCGCGCCGGCCCATCTCCACCGCCAGGATCGGCGCCACTCCCTTCATGAAGGCGATCATGACCACCCGCAGAACCTGCAGGTACGCGTGCTCGTCGTCGGCCGCCTTGGCCATGTTGGAAGCGATCGGTCCCATCAGCCCGTAACAGAGAAGAATGCCGAGAAACGTTCCCACCAGTGCAGCGGCGACTTTGTGGCCGATTTCTTCAGGCGGGCCACCCAACGCTCCCATGGTGATGACCACGCCGAGCACGGCAGCCACGATGCCGAGGCCCGGCAGAGCATCGGCCATACTGCTCAGCGCCGCCACGGGCAGACCGGCGCCATGATGGAGGACATCCATGTCCGCTTCCAGCATCTGGTCCATATCGAAGGCCTCGACGCCGCCACTGACGCACATCCGCAGCGTGTCGCAGACAAAGTTCAGCGCATGATGGTCTTTGAGAAAGGCGGGGTACTGGGTCACAATAGCGCTCGCTTCTGGCTGCTCCACATCACTTTCGAGCGCGGCCAGGCCTTCTTTGCGAGCGCGTTGCAGAAGCTGGTACATCATTGTGAGCGTCTCAAGATGGCGTTTCTGGGTGAGCTTCGATCCCGTGAAGACCCCGATGATTCCGCCGACGATCTGTTTGAGGATGTGCAGCGGATTGGCTACCAGGACGGTGCCGGCGGCCGCTCCCCCGATGATCACCAGTTCGGCTGGCTGCATCAGGACCATCAGCTTGCCATGCTCCATCAGGTAGCCCGCCAACACTGCACCGAACACCACCACGATTCCAATGATGGCAAACATCGGGTCTTAACCTTTCTGCGGATCGCAGTGCTGGTGGGAAGGGGCTGGCCCGGCGGGTCCGGGAGCGCTCCGGCGGTGTGCTTCCGCCCGTGCCAGCAACTGTTCGACGGTGTCGGCGGTTTGCACCAGAGCGGCGCCGACGCTCACCCGCGCCGCTAACGGATCGCCCCACCACTCGATCGAAGCCCAAGCGGACAGATTACGCATGCGGCAGGACAGCAGCTCGAGTTCGCCGGCGTCCATCTCCGGCAGAATGGCCAGCAGAGTGTTCTCGCTCCAGCGGCCCAGAAAATCTCCGGGGTCGAGGACGCCATGCACTGTTTCCGCCTCTTCGTGCATCACGCGTCGACACGCCTCCTCGCCGTGGCGGGCATGCAGCCCGGCCAGGTCTTCCACCGTGATCAGCAGCACCCCGAAGGGCACGTGGTGCTGGGCAAAAAATGCCAGCTGCTCGCGCAACTGAAACTCGGTGAAGCCAGGCTTCGGGAAATTGGTTTCGGGATCGAGACAACCGTACTGTGCCAGGTGGTGCTGGCGGCGGTCGTCGTCGTGGTTCTGCGCTTCCACGCTTTCTGCTGTTCCCACAACGTGGCCCCGATGGTCGCGCACCGCCACCGCGCGCACGATTACGGGGACGCGGTGCCCAGCCTTGTGCCGCAAGAACATTCGCAATTCGCCGCCCACGCTGGGCAGCGGTCCGATGGCGGGAGCAACATTGTCTCCGTGATACTCCGTGCAGGCCAGCTCGCTGCAATGGATGAGAATGTCCTCACGGCCAAACCGGCCCAGGACCTCTTGCCGCAAATACCCGCTCAGGCGTTCTGCGCCATCATTCCAAAACACAATCCTCTGCTCGCGGTTCACCACATACACGCCCGTCTGCAGGCTCTCGAGCACCGAGCGGAAGAATTCCGGCTGATCCAACGGGAACATGCGGAGCTCGCCCTCCGCATGTTCTATCGGCAGAAAGGAATGCGAGTTGAGGGACGGTAACCTTACCGGGCGGCGCCGCCAGCTTCGGCCTGGGCTACGCCGGAGCGGGTGTCGGGATAAACCACCAGAAAGGTGCGGGCGGCCCAGGCATTCCCGGTTTGGTCACCGAGGAAACTGCCAGAGAACCCGTCCAACACCGGGTCGGAAGCGACCGTGGAGAGGTTTACAGGCGCGCTGAAGGTGACGCCGCCATCGCTTGAAAAAGCCGCAAAGGCTTCGTAGGTGAGGTTGGCGGTGTCATTCCTGCGGTCCATCCAGCTCACTCCTACCAGTCCGCTCAGGTTGACGCTGATCCAGGGAAAGAACTGGTCGCGCACTGAGGTCACCGATGAAATCCGCTTGAACGCGCTCCAGGAGGTCCCGCCGTCGCCTGAGGTCACAAAGCCCACTCGCATCTGCGTGCCCGTCCAACTGTAGAGGGACACGTACAGGCGGCTGGAGTTCGCAGCGGTAGAGTTGTCCACCGCAATGGCGGGAAAATTCGACACCGGAGCGGTGGTGTTGGGCAGCATGCCGTAGAACGTGCAGCCGCAAGTGTCCGGCGCCAACTTGATGGTGGTCATCGCCTTGGGTGCACTCCAGATCGCGCCGCCGTCGCCTGACTTGGCAAACATCATGGTGCCGAAGCCGCCCGCGCAGGCCCCGCCAGTGCCGGCGCCCGGACATTGCAACCAGGCAGCGTAGACCGTTCCATCGCGCCCCACCGCCAGCGTGCTGAATTGCGCCGTCTTGGGCGTCAGTTGCTTGCTGCTGACCGCCACCGTCTTGTACGTAGCCCCACCGTCGTGGGAATTGGTCACGAAAATTCGCACATTGCCCGCCGCGTCAAACTGCGTGCTGGAGAGATAAATCGAATTCACGAAAGGGCTGGTGGCGGTGGTATCGATGGCGAAGAACGGAGAATCAGCGTCCCCACCGAGCACCGCTCCGACCACCTGGCGAGGGCCTGACCAGGAAGTCCCGTTGTTGGGCGAACGCTGCAGCACCACCACGCTATGCTGATTGCGAATCTGCAGCCCGGCCAGGTATGCGCGGTTGAGGCGATCGTAAGCGACGGTGGGCTGGCCCAATCCCTCTGCCCCTGCGAACAGCGTCATACAGAACGGCGACCAGGTGGCGCCGCTATCGTTCGACGTGTAGCCCCCAACCAGCGAGTCGCAGGTGAAGTCATCTCCGGCCGACAACAGCTGCTTCGTGTTCTTCGGGTTGACGGCAATCACGTTGTTGTCAACCGGACCAACACCGACCGAGATTTGCACATTGGGCAGAAGGCACGGAGCCGGAGTGCAGGTGAGCGCGGCCCCAGGCAGCAAGGTCCCTGCCGCCGCGCGCGCTAACGCCTGGCGCATGGTATCGCCGCGGCGAGGTCCCGGCGTTTCTCCGACCGCGACGGACATGGCCAGCACCCAGAGCAAAGAGAGCATGAAAACGCGAGCCAGTGGATTTCTCAAAACTTTAAACCTCACTTGCAGGGTGTGTGCGACACCGATTTGAGCGCTCGACGAGAGTCGCTAGCGGGACTCTAAATTTCGCTCCCTCCACTGTCAACGCACGGGGGGCGCTAGTTGCTTCGAGGATCGAAGACCAAACCCGCGGAGTTTGTTCTCAGAATGAGACGCCGCGCCATGACAATTCCAGTCAGCAGTCTGGTCACGATGAGACATCCGCCGTTCCCACGCGGCTCAACGATGGCGGGAATCGATCTTTGAGTCTTGATGTAAGTATTCATTCCTTCAATATCATACAGCCACTAGAACCATTGGATGGCAGACTCTCGCCTTTTGGAAGCGCAAGTGCCCCTAAAGCCCTTGTTCGGCTCCTGGGGCTGACGCTACGGGTGTGTCTGTTGGCGGCGGCCACTGGATGGCGGATTGCGTTCCACGATGAATTACGAGTGGCAAGTCTGGAAGTCGCTGGTGGGTTGGCCGACGATGCTGACGGCATCGATCGGCTACATGATGCTGCGTTTTTATCGCCTGTACCACGGCCGGCTGCAGGCGGAGCAGCGCCACGCCCAGGAAATCTCCAGCCTGCACATGCGGACCATCGAAGCCCTGGCGCTGGCCATCGAAGCCAAAGACGAAAACACGCACGACCATCTCGAACGGGTGCGTTTGTATTGCGTGGAGATCGGTCGCGAATTTGGCCTCTCCAGCGCGGAACTGGAGGCCTTGGAAGCGGCATCGCTGCTGCATGATATCGGCAAGCTCGCCATTCCCGAGCACATTATTTCCAAGCCCGGGCGATTGAGCAAAGCGGAATTCGAAAAGATGAAGACCCACCCGGTGGTGGGAGCGGAAATTCTGGAGCGCGTGGATTTTCCCTACCCGGTCGCCCCCATCGTGCGAGCGCACCACGAGAAGTGGGATGGTTCTGGGTATCCGCGGGGCCTCAAGGCAGAGCAGATTCCAATCGGCGCGCGCATTCTCTCCGCGGTAGATTTTGTGGACGCGCTCGCTTCCGACCGGCAGTACCGGCTAAGCCTGCCACTGGATGATGTGCTGATGCGGCTGCAGGCGGATTCAGGCCGCGCCTTCGATCCCAACGTCGTACGCCTGCTGGTGCGCCGCTTTGCCGAACTGGAAAGCAAGGTGCGTGTCAAGGTGCAGCCCTCGCCAGGGTTGAAGCTGCCGCAACCCCGCGCCCAGGCTGCCACGCGCCCCGCGGCGGCCGGCGAGCAAAGCAGTGAGGGCACCGAGACCACTTTCTTGTCGTTAATTGCGGCGGCGCGGCAGGAAGCACAAACCCTGTTCGAACTCGCGCACGACCTGGGTGCGTCGCTCAGTTTAAGCGACACCCTCTCCATGCTGGCCGTGAAAATGCAGCGCCTGGTTCCTTACGACACCATGGTCGTTTACGTCCGGCGGGACGACGTGCTGGTGCCGGAACACGCCGGGGGCGACGAGTTCCGCCTCTTTGCGGCTCTCCGCATCCCGCTGGGGGAAGGGCTCTCGGGATGGGTGGCGCAACAACGCAAACCGGTGCTCAACGGCAACCCCGCGCTGGAATTCCCGGCGCAGGAGGATGGCAGCACTCCCACGGCTCTGCGCTCCGCCCTGGTGGTCCCGCTCGAAGGGGTGCATGATTCCGTGGGCGCGCTGGCGCTCTACAAAGCGGAGGCGGAAGCCTTCAATGTGGACCATCTCCGTGTGCTGCAGGCGATTCGCTCCAAGACCGGCATGGCGGTCGAGAACTCGCTGCGCTACCAACAGGCGGAGAGTTCCGCGACCACCGACTACGTGACCGGCTTGCCCAATGCCCGCAGCCTA
>JBGQDM010000080.1:0-15163 GCA_041495845.1 Terriglobia bacterium
AGCGTAGGTGCCCAGGCCGGGCGGGGCACCGTGCGCCACCACTTCGAAGACACCGCCGACAGTATCGCCAGTGCGCAAGACGACATCCACTTCAGATTTCATCTGCTGTTCGAGTGCCGGATCAGCGCAGTTGAGCAAAATTTCTGTGCGGGCGTGCAGCTCGAAAATCCTCGCCCACGGTATTTCTTCGGTGACCTGCGCGTTGCCCACGGCGGTGACGTGGCTGAGCACTTCCATGCCGAGCTGCCGCAGAAAAAGTTTGGCGATGGCGCCGATGGCAACCCGCGCTGCAGATTCGCGGGCAGAAGCACGTTCAAGCACGTAACGCGCTTCGGGGAAGTTGTACTTTAGGGCACCCGCGAGATCGGCGTGGCCGGGCCGGGGAGAGGCAACCGCTTTGTGCTTTTCCGGGTCGCCGGTGCCGACCGGCAGCGCTTCCTGCCAGTTTTTCCAGTCTTTGTTTTCGAGCAGCACGGCGATGGGAGAGCCAATGGTCTTGCCGTGGCGAACGCCGGAGAGAATGCGGGCTTGATCGGTTTCGATTTTCATCCGCCCGCCGCGTCCGTACCCCTGCTGGCGGCGCCAGAGTTCGCGGTCGACGAAAGCGGAATCCACGTCGAGCCCCGCGGGCAGGCCGCTCAGGAAGGCGACCAGGGCCTCGCCGTGAGACTCACCGGAAGTGAAATAGCGCAGCATGAAAATCTGAATTGTATCTGATGCGGTGGCAGGGCGCGTCGGCAGAGGCCGGGGCTTCTCGATTTTCAGGGCAGTGCCAGCGTGGCCAGCGACCGCAGATCGCGCACTTCGAGATCCGGTTGTGCTTGGGAGGAGCGGGTTGCACCGGAGCCATCCTTGCCGGCGCGGCGATTCACCCAGACGCTTGTGAGTCCGAGGGCGCGGGCGGGTGTGATGTCGTGATGACGGCTCTCGGCGACGTGCAGAATTTTTTCCTTCGAGACACCGAGGCGCTTGAAGGCGAGTTGGAAGTTGTTGTGCGAGGGCTTGTAGCTGCCAGCTTGTTGGGCGGTGATGGCGTGGGTGAAGGGATTCCCCAGCAGGCGGGCGCTGGCGGCGAAGAGGTCATCGTCCACATTGGAGATCACCGCAAGACCAAAGCGAGTGCGCAGCTGGGCCAGCGCGGCAACGCTGTCAGGAAACGGTGGCCACTGCGGAACGGAGGCCGCGAGTGACTGCGCTTCCGCTACTGTGGGCGTGAAGCCAAGGCGCTGGCCGACTCCGCGCACGACGGTGGCGAGCACTTCACGATAAGGAAGATACGGGCCTTCTTCCGCGGTGGACTCAAGCTCGGCATACAGTTCGAGCAAGGCCTGGTCGGGCAGAGAGACGCGGTGGGCGCGAAGAAGCGGCTGAAGCGCGGCCAGAATACCCGCTTCCCAGTTGATGAGCGTGCCATAGCAGTCAAAGGTGAGGAATTCAAAGCGGGAAAAATCGAGCATCGTGCTTTCCTAGAATTTTTTGTCGCCAGCGGCGCCAGCGGTGGAAGGAGACGGCTCAGCATCGAGACCGGATAGAACGGGGGCCTCGCCTGCGTCCGACGTTGTCTCCGCTTTCGCTACCGCCTCCGCGGGCAGTTCGCCGGCGAGAAACCGGGTGCTGTTCAGCAGCGAGCGGCCAAGGGACTGGTTGTATCCGGTCCAGGGGCCGGAGGAGCCATCGCGCTCGAAGTGCGCGCGCATGCTCTCCATCTTGGAGTCGAGGTCGTCCATGTAATGGAGCAGCAGCGCTTCCGGAAACATGGGCAGTTTAGGCGAGCCGAATTCGTACTGGCCGTGGTGGCTGATGATGAGGTGCTCCAGCAGAGTTTTCAGTGGCGCAGGAAAATCGGGAAACTGCGCCAGCTTGGCCTGCAGCATCTCCAACTCGATGATCATGTGGCCGAGCAACTGACCGCGGCTAGTGTAGGAAAACGAGCGGGCATAGGTGAGCTCGTGAATTTTTCCAATGTCGTGCAGGAAGGCGCCGGCGAGCACGAGGTCGCGGTTCACTTGCGGATAGTTGCGGCAAACCAGGTCGCAACTGCGGCACAGCGAAACCACATGATCCAGCAGGCCGCCGATATAGGCGTGGTGCAAAGTCTTGGCCGCGGGTGCGTTGCGATAGGCTTCCGCGATCTCAGGGTCGGCCATGAAGGCCTCAAGGAGCGCGCGCAGGTGCGGATCCTGCATGCTAGCTACGAATTCCGTGAGCGTGCGCCACAGTTCGCCAATGTCTTTGCTGGTCTTGGGGAGATAGTCGGAGTAATCGATCTCCGCCTGTTCCAGACGGCGCAGTTTGTGCACGGTTAGCTGAAAACGGTTGTTGTAGCGATTGATGAGTCCTCGGACTTTGACGAAGTCATCCTGATCGAAGGCGCCCATCACATCTTCGACGTTGTCCCACATCTTGGCTTCGATGGTGCCGCCGCGGTCGGCGAGGGTAAGCGCAAGATAGGGGTCGCCTGACTTCTTGGCTTTCACCTGCTTGGCCGCGACCACAAAGCTGGATTGGATGACTCTGTTTTCGTGCTGGGCAGCGTCGGAGAGAAAAAAATCCTTCATGCAGTTGTGGCCTCGCAGCCGCCCTAAAAGAGAACGAACTTCTTGCGCTTCTTCAGTTCTTTAGCCGACGCAGGGGCGGCGCTGGCCTGGACAAACTTGGTCTGGTTGGGACTGGCGCCGCTGTCCAGATAGCCGGGCTTGATCTCGATGAAAGCATCTTCGCGCAGCTTGGTGAGGTAGGCGCGGAGTGCAGGCTGCAGCTTCTGGTAGTAGAGCGCGTCCTGAATGCGCGGCTCGATGTCTTTCATCGGAGGCACGCCGGCCGCCTGATGTTCGGCGGCCTTCAGAATGACAAAACCCTGCTTCGTGCGGATGGGGTCGGTGATCTCGCCCGCCTTGAGCGCAAAGGTTTTTTCTTCCAGTTCCTTGGCCAGCGTGCCGCGCTGAAAGTAGCCAAGATCGCCGCCGGCTGCGGCGGAAGGCCCGTCAGAATTTTTCTTGGCAACGTCCTCAAAGCTGGCGCCCTTGCGGACTTGATCGGCCAGGTCTTTGGCTTTGCTCTCCGCCGCCGCCAGCGCTTCGGGGCTGGTATCGGTGGAAGTCTTTCCGTCCGCGCCGGTTTTTTGCGTAGCGACCAAAATTTCGCTCAGCCGAATCTGCTCGGGCTGCGCCATCTCCTGTTTGTGCTCGTCGTAGAACTTCTGCGCCTCTTCCTTGGTCATGCTCAGGTGGGAGCCGACCTCGCGGCCAATCACACGCTGCGTGATGATCTGGTTCTTCATGTTTTGTTTGAAGTCTTCGAAGGAGACGCCCTGGCCCTGCGCGGCCTTTTCCAGGTCTTCCATGGTTTCCAGACTCATCTTCTTGCGCATCTCGTCGAGCTGCTTGATGACGTCGGTGTCCACGTTGATTTCCAGTTCCTTCCCCTTTTCGAGGAGCAACTGCTGGTCGATCAGGTCGCGCAAGGTGTCGCGCTGACGGTCCTGGAGCAGACGTTCGGCGTTTGCCGGGTCCTGCTGCTGCACTTCCTGCTTGATCTGCTCCTTGCTGCGTAAAAATTCAGAGCGGGTGACGATCTGGTTGTTGACGCGAGCAATGATTTCCTCAACCACCGTGTCCGCCGTAAGGGCGAGCGGGAGCAACAACAGGGTCAACACAACCAACAGGGTGCGAACTAGTACCTGGTGACGACGCATGGAGAATCCTGGCGGACCGCACGCGGCCCAGAGATCAAACACTGTCATATTGTAACTCCGGAGACGGTGGGATGGTGGGGCGCACAGATTTTCCCCGCTGGCCGCTGGTATGATCTGGGGCGGCCTGCCCGGCTTAGGGGAGGCTTTGGAGGCGAAGTTGAAAATCATGGCGCGGTGGCTTTCATTTCTGATTCTTGCGGGCGGGATGGCGATGGCGCAAAGCGACAAACAAGAAATCCGGTTTCCCAATGCGGCGGAGTTGCACAAGCTGGCGGCGCGGTTTGCACCGGCTCCGCTGCGAGTTGAGACGGCACACCTTTCCGCGGGAGATCGCAAGGCGCTGGCCAGACTGATTGAGGCGGGTCGGATCCTGGACGAGATTTTTCTGGAGCAGTACTGGAGCGGAAACCAGGCGCTCCGCCGCAAGCTGCAAGCTGACCGCACGCCGCTGGGGCAAGCCCGCATGCGGTATTTTTGGATCAACAAAAGTCCGTGGGGCGCGCTGGATGATTTTCGCGCGTTTCTGCCCGGAGTGCCGCCGCGCAAGCTGGAGGGCGCGAATTTCTATCCGGAGGATATGACGAAGGAGGAGTTTGAGGCGTGGGTGAAAATCCTGCCGCCGGCGGAGCAGGAACAGGCGAATGGGTTCTTCACGGTGATCCAGCGCGGCCCGGACCGCAAGCTGCGAGCCGTGCCCTACAGCGAAGTCTACAAACAGCCTCTGACACGCGCGGCGAAGCTGCTGCGCGAAGCCGCTGCCTTGACCGGGAATGCCAGCCTGAGAAAGTTTCTGAGCAGCCGAGCCGACGCGCTGCTTTCCAACGACTACTACGAAAGCGACTTGGCGTGGATGGACCTGGATGCTCCGCTCGACATCACGTTCGGCCCGTACGAGACCTACAACGACGACGTGCTGGGCTATAAAGCGGCGTTTGAGGCGTACATCGGGGTGCGCGATGAAAGAGAATCGGCGAAGCTGGCAGCGCTGACCGCGCATTTGCAGGAGGTGGAAGACCATCTGCCGATTGATCCGAAATACCGCACGCCGAAGCTGGGCGCGGCAGCCCCGATCCGGGTGCTCGACCAGGTACTGGCCTCCGGCGACGGCGCGCACGGCGTGACCACTGCCGCTTACAACCTTCCCAATGACGATCGCGTGGTGCAGCAGAAGGGCAGCAAGCGGGTGATGCTGAAGAACGTGCAGGAGGCGAAGTTCCACAGCGTGCTCATTCCAATTTCAGGGCGCATGCTGGCGAAGAAGGCGGTGGCGGACGTGAAGTTCGAGCCCTTCTTCACCCATATCCTGGCGCACGAACTGATGCACGGCCTCGGTCCCCACCAGATCCGCGTGCAAGGCCGCGATACGTCGCCACGCGAAGAGATCAAAGAACTCTACGGTGCCATTGAAGAAGCCAAGGCGGATGTGACTGGACTTTTTGCGTTGCAGTATTTGATGGACAACGCAGGCAAGCTGGGACTGGAGAAACTCTTGCCCTCGGGAGCGGCGGCGGAGCGCCAACTCTACACGACCTATCTTGCTTCCTCCTTTCGCTCGCTGCGTTTCGGGCTGAACGACGCGCACGGCAAGGGTATGGCGGTGCAGTTCAATACGCTGGTGGACAAGGGCGGGTTCGTGGCCCAACCCGATGGCACCTATTCCGTGAACTACGCGCGGATCAAGATGGCGGTGGAGGAACTCGACCACGATCTGCTAACCATTGAAGCGGAAGGCGACTATGCGCGGGCGAAGAAATTGCTCGAAGGAATGGGCGTGATGCGGCCCGAGGTACAGAAAGCTCTCGACCGGCTGGAGGGAATCCCCACCGACATTGATCCCATCTTTGTGACGGCGGAAGAGTTGGCGCCCAGCAGCGCAGGGACAGCGAAGAAAGCGGGCAGGCAGGGGAAGAAAAGTTAACCCGTTGTGTTGCTCAAGCGGGATTGCGCACTAAGGCGAGAGCGGTGACGTCGTTATGGGTGGGCGCGGCGCACATGAAGCGTTCGACCTCATCGAGGACGGCGACGCACAGGCGGTGCGCGTTCGGGGCCTGGATCCGCTCGAAGGCCCGGCGAACGCCCTCGACGCCGTAATCTTCGCCACGGCAACGGCCTTCAATCACGCCGCGGGAAACCAGCAGGAAAGCGGCGCCGGGCGCCAGCACGCTCATCAGCGCGTCGCGCGTGGCGTGGGAAAAGAGGCCGAACGGAAGTCCGTTCGCCGGAAGGTCGGTAATCCCAGCCCCATCGCGGACGAAGCCAGGAACGTGGCCGGCGTTGCAGTAGCAGAGCGTGCCGAGTAGGGGGTTGTAAGAGCCGACAAAAGCGGGCGCGTGGCAGACTCCTGCGGCGGCATCGAGCACTGCGCGATTCAGCAGCAACGAGAGTTCCACGACGGCATCGGCTTCATTCACGGCATCGTCGCAGAGTAGTTTGGGCGCGTTACTGCGGAACTCGCGTTGCACGGCGGCGGCGATTCCAAATGCGCGGCTGCGTTCGCCAGAAATATCCGTCAGGAGAAATGCCAGGCGCGGGCCAGCTTCGCAGAAATCGAAGAAGTCTCCGCCCTTGCGCTCGGTGTAATAGACCGCCCCCAAATCAAGGCCGGGAATTTTGGGAAACTGTGCCGGCAAAGGCGTGACTTGCGGTGCCGGTGGGGCCTTGCGAGCGCGCTGGAACAATCCCATCATTCGTGCTGCAAGGTATCACAGGGCAGGTTACGGCGGAAAGGCACGGAAGGGGGGCTTTCAGGCCTCAGGCCGCAACCGGCGGCGCAACAGGCCCAGCAGGTCAGATCCGGTCAGCCAGAGGCCCGCCGCCACCGCCGCCGCCCAGGTCAGCGTGGTCAACGCCAGGGAGGCTAGGTCTGCCATGCGCCCCCCCGTGACCGCCACCGCGCGCCCCACAAAGTGACTAATCAGGCCCGCTGCCGCTGCTACCAGCATGCTCTTGCAGAGTTCTGCTCCCGGCAAGTCCCGCCAGCGCACCAGTTTGCGCCGTTCGAGCAGCACCGCCAGCACCAGCGTGTTCACCACGATGCCGATGTCGGAAGCGATGGTCAGTCCGACGACCGAGAGCGACCGGAATAACGCGGAATACACCGGCAAGCTGGCCAGCGTAACCAGGCTGGCGGCCACCATGGGGGTCAACGTGTCCCCTGCGGCATAGAAGGCACGCGCATACAACCCCTGCGCTGCCCAGAAGGCAAGGGAGAGTGAAAACCAAAAAAAGTACGCTGTCGTTTCCTGCGCGTCGGCAAACGTAAATCGTCCGCGGCGGTAGACCAGATCAATCACCGGCAGCGCGGTGGCCATCATCAGCGAAGTAGAGAGCAACGAAAGCGCGGTCACGCGATAGACCGAGGCGTTGACGGTGGCGGCAAATTCACGCAATTTGTTTTCGCCAAACAGCCGGGCAAAAAATGGCAGTGAAGCTTGGCCGGTGGCCTGGCCGAGGACGGCAATCGGGACCGCGAACAGGCGCTTGGCGTAGTTCAGCCGGGTGATGTCGCCCAGTCCGCCCGAGGCGAAGTAGCGCAGGATCCAGTCGTCCGCCGTGACCAGTGAGACGCCCAACATGAGCGGCACAGTCAACCGCACCCATTCGCGAAAGGCCGGGTTGCGGAGAGCAAACGAAGGCCGGTAGCCGGTGCCCACGCGCACCGCACCAATCGCATTCACCAGAAACGGCCCGGCCAGCGCACCCGCCAGCGCGCCGTAGGCGAGCGAGGCGATGCCCAACGTCCGCGAAAACAGCAGGCCGCCAAGAATGATGCATACGTTGTAGAGCAGCGGGCCCAGAGCGGGGAAAAGAAACAGCCGTCGGGAAAGCAGTACCGCTGAAACGATACCGCCGACATAAAAGAAAATCTGTGCCGGCAGAAGAATGCGGGTGAGGCGCACGCAGAGCGCGAGCTGCTCGGCGGTAAATTTCGGAAAGATGACGCGCTCGATCTGGGGGGTAAAGATCGCTGCCAGCGTAATCCCGATGACCAGCACGGTGGTCATCACCGTGATGATGATGGAAAACGTTTTCTGCGCCTCGTCCTCCCGCTTCTCCGCGAGGAAGCGGGTGTAGATGGAAATAAAGGTGATGGACGCGGTGCCGCCGGCGACGATGTAGTTGAGCCAGTCGGGAATGGTGAAGCCGGCGATGTAGGCGTCGGTCTGCGCGCCCGCGCCGAAAGCCCAGGCGATGTAGGCCTCGCGCACGTAGCCGATGACGCGGGAAAGCAGCACCGCAGACATCAGCAGCACGGTGGCCGAGAAGGCGCTGTGCTCGTGGGAGGGACGAAACCACCGCGCCATGCCGCCATTCGCCATGCGTCTGGGATTCTACACGGCGAGCGCGGCGGGGACGGTGAACCGCCACGGTTCCCAGCGCCCGCTTTTGACAGCGCTTCCCTGCTGCTTCGATAATCGCCCCATGCCTGATTCCCCACGTTCTTCGGTCTTTCCGCGTTCGTTCCGCAAGGGGTATGCCGAAGCGGTGCGCGGGGAGGGCGTCTATCTTTGGGACAGCGAGGGTCGCCGCTATCTCGATTTCTCCGGTTCGGCGGCGGTGAATTTAATTGGCCATGGGGTAAGAGAAATCCAGGCCGCGATGGCTCGCCAGGCGGAGCAACTGGAGTTTGTGCACACCAGCCAGTTCACGACTCCGGTGGCAGAAGCCTATGCGCGCGAATTGCTGGAGTTCGCGGGTGAGAACTTTCGCGGCGGAGCGGTGTACTTCACCAGCGGCGGCTCGGAGGCGATCGAGACTGCGCTCAAGCTGGCGCGGCAATATCAGGTGGAGATCGGGCAGAGCGGACGCTATCAGGTGTTGAGCCGCCGTCAGAGTTATCACGGGTCAACTCTGGGCGCGCTGGCGGTTTCCGGCAACAAGCGGCGGCGGGAAATTTATCTACCCATGGTGCGCGAGTTTGCTCACATCGACTTCCCTTACTGCTACCGCTGCGCCTACGACTGCAGCGACGGCTGCGAGGCGTGCGGCCTGCGCTATGCGGAGGAACTGGAACGCGCCATCGCCAAGACGGACGGGGCAGCGGCGGCGTTCCTGCTGGAGCCGGTCAGCGGCGCCACCTTGGGCGCAGCGGTGCCGCCGGTGGGGTACCTGGCGCGCGTTGCGGAAATTTGCCGGACCCACGGCTTGCTGCTGATTGCCGATGAAGTGATGACCGGAGTGGGCCGCTGCGGGCGCAATTTCGCGGTGGACCACTGGCAGGTCGCGCCGGACATTCTGGTGGCCGCCAAGGGATTATCGAGCGGATATGCGCCCCTCGGGGCGGTGTTGGCCACGAAGAAAGTGGTAGACGCGATCGCCGCCGGCTCGGGCGCGTTTCTGCACGGGTTCACGTACAACGCGCATCCCATCTGCCTGGCGGCAGGGCGAGCGGTGTTGCGACACGTCGAGCAGCGGAAGCTGGTGCAGGCGGCAGACTCGGCGAATCCACAGACGGCGGGTGGGCGGGTGAAAGCGGCGCTGCAAACGCTGCTGGAGTCGCACGTGGTGGGTGATGTGCGCGGGCTGGGATTGCTCTGGGGCGTGGAATTTGTGGCGGACAAGAAAACCAAGCGGCCATTTCCGGTGGCGGCAAACTTTGCCGGCAAGGTGGGCGAGGCAGCGCACCAACGTGGCTTGCTGGTGTATCCCATGCAAGGGTGCGTGGATGGCGATGCGGGCGATCATCTGCTGATCGCGCCACCCGCGGTGATTACGGCCGAGCAGATCGAATGGGCGGCGGAACAGCTGCGGGCGGCGGTGGAAGAAGCGGCTGCACCCAAGAATTAAAAGAGCCTCTCTTTGCGAGAGGCTCTTAGGGGAAGGACAGCCCGGGCTGAAATCCGGACTACTGTTGCTGCGCTGCCGCCGGGGTCGCGGTCGACGCGAGCTGATCCAGATTGTTCTTGAGCAGGCTCACTTCCACGCGCCCGCCGTTCATGCGGATGGTCTTGCCCTGCGCGTCGGTGGTGGGAGCGTTGCCCATGCCGACCACGAAGATGCGGTAGACCGGAATCTCGTGGTTGAGTACGAGGTAGCGCACCACGGCGTCGGCCATCTTCTGTGAGTTTGCGATCGCGGTCTGCCCGTGGCCGGAAGAGAAGCCCTGGACTTCGACCACGTAGCCACGCTGGCTCTTCAGAGAAGTCGCCATTTCGTCCAACGCTGTCTTGGCGTTCTTGCTGAGCGCAGCCTGGCCCGGGCGGAAACGAATTTCCGTCTGCGTGATGGGGTGGTACTGGTCAATGTTGCCAACGGTCTGCTCGACCGTGCCGAGGCGGGTGTTAGCCTGCTGCGCGGTGAGTTGGGCGGCATTGGCGCGGTTGCCGGCATCAATGGCGTGCTGGTCGGCTTCGTTGGCCTTGCTGGATGCCAGGCGGATGCCTTCCTGCGCGCGTCCGTCCACGTCCTTGATCATTTTCGAGTTGCCGGCGGTGAGCTCATCCAACTCGTTGACGCGGTCGGCGACCGGCTGCACCTGGCGACGCACATACTTCTTGCGCGCGAAGGGGTTTACCTTGCCCCAGAAGCCCTCTTTGGAGTCAACCGCCAACGGCTGCTTGCCGGTGGCGTTCTGGGCGGTGGTTTGCGTAGCGGGCTGAGTTGCAGGAGCCGTGGCAGAGGGTTGGTTCGATGACGAAGGGGCGGCGGCCTGCTGGGCGAGCACAGGCAACGCCAACGCAACTACCAGCAGCACAACAAAAAGGCACTTGTTCATTTCTAACTACCTCCAGGAAAGTGGGGGAGCGTCTGGCTCCGATTGTGAAAGCCTTAATTTCCGGCGCAAACGGAATGTTTCTCTTCCAAAGAACGACGTGCCGGATCGACGCGGCCAAGCTCTGTAAGAACAGGTTTCGTGCCAAACCCTGCCTCACGCGCCAACCGCTAAGTCTTTTCTCTTCAATCAGATTCTAGCTCCGTTCGCGCGCCAGCGCACGCAAAATGTGGTTGGGCCGCGTAAATTTGCCGAAGCTGGTATAAAAACTACGGTCACCAGGGGGATGCATGGCGAAGCTGGGAAGGCAGTGGCGGGAGCGGATGACGGGTCGGATGGTGGGGTTATTTCTAGGATTGGGATTGCTGGTGCCGGTGGCTTGGGGAACGGATGGCAGCGCCGCGCTGGCCAGCGCGCGCATTCCGGCGGAGCGCCTGGAGAAGTATTCCGACATGGCGGTGGCGTGGGACCAGGAGTACTTGCGCATTGATACTACCAATCCTCCGGGAAACGAACTGCGCTCCGCTACGTGGATGAAGAAAATTCTGGACGCCGAAGACATCGAGAACCGGGTCTTCGAGTATGCGCCCGGGCGGGCGAACCTGTGGGCGCGACTGCCGCACAGCGGCGCCACTGCAGACCGTCCGGTGATTCTGCTTAACCACATGGATGTGGTGACGAGTGATGCCACGCACTGGCACGTGCCGCCGTTCAGCGCGCAGGTGGTGGATGGCGCTATCTACGGACGCGGCGCGCAGGACATGAAGAGCGAAGGTCTGGCGCAATTGGTGGTGATGGTGATGCTGAAGCGCGAGCACGTGACCTTGCATCGCGACGTCATCTTTCTTGCGGTAAGCGATGAAGAAGCCGGTGGCGGCGGCACCGACTGGATGATTGCCAACCAGCGCGACCTGCTGGGCAACGCCGAATTTCTGGTCAACGAAGGCGGCGAGAATCTGCTCGAAGCCGGCAAGGCGCGCGTGATCGGCGTGGACGTCGCGGAAAAGTCGCCACTCTGGCTGCATCTGGTGGCGCACGGGCGGCCGGGACACGGTTCACGACCGAATCCCGACTCCGCCCCCAACCGCTTGGCCCGCGCGCTCAATCGCGTGCTCGACTACCACACCCCGCTGCATGCCATTCCCGTGGTGGAGGAGTTCTTCCGAGAGATGGCGGTATATGAACCGCCCGCGCGGGCAGAAAAGTTTCGCGACATCAATCGCGGGCTGCAAGATGAAGCTTTCCATGCCGACATGGACAAAGATGGCAGCGTAAACTTCCTGCTGCGCAACACCATCTCGCTCACCATGCTCCAAGGCTCAGCCCAAACCAACGTGATTCCGCCGGAGGCATGGGCGAACCTGGATGTGCGCCTGTTGCCCGGTGAGGATCCCCAGCAGTTTCTGGCACAGATGGTGAAAGTGGTCAACGATCCCAACGTGACGGTGGAGCCGCAGCAGAAAGAGTTTCGCCCCTCCAACACCTCGAATACCGACACGCTGTTTTACCAGGCCATCCGCGGAGTGGCAGCGCATTACTTTCCGGGCACACCGGTGGTGCCGCGCATCACCAGCGGCTACACCGAGAACCAGCGTTACCGGCCGCTCGGCATCAACAGCTACGGCTTCTCGCCCTACCTGGCGACGGAAGAGGAAAGCAGCACCGAGCACGGCAACGACGAACGCATCCGCGTGGAAGAAGTGCGGCGGGGGTCGCGCATACTCTACGACGTGATCAACCAGGTCGCAGCTTCGAATTGAGGAGGGCTTGATGCTTCGCCGGTTCATTCTGATGGCAGCAGCCTTGGGCCTGCCAGCCTACGCCGAGAATCTCGACCTGTCGCGCTTGCAGCTTCCACCGGGGTTCCACATTCGCGTGTTTGCCGATGCCGGCGACCCGCGCATGCTGGTGTTCAGCCCGGGCGGGACGCTGCTGGTAAGTGAGCCAGGAAGCGGCGCGGTGACTGCCTTCCCCGATCCCAAACACATGGGCCGGGCGGAACGCACGGTGCGCGTGGTGGGCGGGCTCAACGAGCCCCACGGCCTGGCGTTTCGCAACGGCAAACTCTACGTCGCTGAGAACGACAAAGTTCGCCGCTTCGACTGGGATGAAGCCAGCCTGCACGCCAGCAACGGGCAGGTGATCGCTCAGTTGCCGGGTAGCGGTGGGCACTCCACGCGCACGCTGGTTTTCTGGCGGGGCAAGATGTACGTCTCGGCGGGTTCTAGCTGCAACGTGTGCATCGAGAAAGACTCGCGCCGCGCCACGGTGATGGAGTTCAACGAAGATGGCAGTGCCATGAAGATTTTCGCGCACGGCCTGCGCAATTCGGTGGGGCTGGCTGTGAATGCAAAATCCGACACCCTCTGGGGTACCGACAACGGGCGCGACTGGCTGGGCGACAACGCGCCGCCGGACAAGATCAACGATCTGACGCAGGGGGGCGATTTCGGCTGGCCGTATTGTTACGGCCGCCAGATTCCGGATCCATCGTTTACCAAGCCGGGCGACGAGCGCTGTAAAAGCACGGTCCCACCCAAAGTGGAGTTGCAGGCGCACTCGGCGCCGCTGGGACTGGCGTTCGCCAGCGGGACGATGTTCCCGGCGGAATATCGGAATGACCTCTTCGTGGCGCTGCACGGATCCTGGAACCGCAGCGTGCCGACGGGCTACAAAGTCATTCGCGTGCGCATGAACGACAAAGGTGAGCCGGCCGGGGTGGAAGACTTCATCACCGGCTGGCTGCGGCCGGGCGAAACTCGGAAGGGTGCGTCTATGGGACGGCCTGCGGGAATCGTGTTTGCTGCCGACGGCTCCATGTACGTGAGTGATGATGCGGGCGGCACGATCTACCGGGTCACGTGGGAGAAATGAAACCTGCCGAGCTGACACTCGGAAGGGCGGGTGACCCGCTCCTGCGCAACCTCAAATCCCTTATCCACAAAATCTGCGGTGCTGGTCCAAAATGAACGGATCGGTCATGCCCGCGATGTAATCGCAAACCACGCGCGCGGCCGGCGCTTGCCGGATCTTCTCTCGATAGGAAGTGGGCAGGTCGCTGGGACGGCGCATCCAGTGCGCAAACAGCTGGCGGATGACGCGCTCTGCTTCTTCTTTTTCCGGCTCCAGGGCTTGGCTAAAGTAGAGATTGCGCGAGAGGAACTCTTTGCAACTCTTTCGCTGCTCTTCCGTTTCTTCGTCGAATCTCACTAGCCGGGCTGGGTTGCGCCACACCGCTTCGAGGCTGCGCACACCCGAGGATTTCACCGCCGCCGCCGTGCCTTCGATGAGCGCGGAAACAAAGTGGTCAATCAACCGTTTGAGGGCTTCGTTGAATTTCAGTTTGTCCGAAGCGGCGGGATAAGTGGTCTCCGCCCAGCGAAAAAGCTGGTCAAACAGTGGAATGCCATCGCGAACTTGTTTGAGCGTAAGCAGCTTGGCCTCGAAGCCATCATCAAGATCAGCGGTGTTGTAGGCGATTTCGTCAGCCAGGTCAATGAGCTGGGCCTCCAGCGGCGGCCGCTGGTCGAGCAGATACTCAGCCAGTTCGGGATGGCTGTCAGGTTCGTAGTCGCGCGAATGTTTGATGATTCCTTCCCGCACCTCAAACGTCAGATTCAGGCCACGAAACGCCGCATAGCGGACCTCGAAGTCTTCCACAATGCGCAACGCGTGCAGGTTGTGGTCGAAAGCGTGTCCGTGCTCACGCATAGCAATGTCGAGAGCGCGTTCCCCGGCGTGGCCAAAGGGGGGATGGCCGAGATCATGCACCAGCGCCAGCGCCTCCACCAGGTCCACGTTTAACCCCAGGCGGGCCGCAATGGTGCGGGCCATCTGCGAGACTTCGATGGTGTGGGTCAGACGATTGCGGAAGTGGTCGGAGTAGCGGCGGGTGAAAACCTGCGTCTTGGCTTCGAGGCGGCGAAAGGCGCGGGCGTGGATGACGCGGTCCCGATCGCGCTGGAAATCGTTGCGATAGGGATGGGCCGGTTCGGGATGACGGCGGCCGCGGGAAGTTTCCACCCGCACCGCGTAATCGGCCAGCATGGCGGAAGTCTAGCAGGTTCGCAGGGCGGTGAGTTACTTGCCGGCTTGCAGGCGCTGCAAGACCTCATCCGCCTTGGGGATGTCGGGCACGCTCTCGCTCACGCGGCGCCACCGTTCGCGGCCCTGCTCGTCGATCAACAGCGTGGTGCGGAGAGCAATGTCCATGTCGCCCTTGCCGTGCGGGTGCAACAGACCGTACTGGCGGATGACCGCAGCGCCCGGATCGCTGAGCACGGGAAAGCGCTGGTTGACTTTCTTGTCCCACACCATGTGTGCGTGTTCTTGATCGTCGACGCTGATGGCGACAATGCGGACACCAAGGCGGTCAAAATCAGAAGATCGCTGTGCGAACTCGCGCAGTTGGCTCATGCAGAAGGGTCACCAATACCCGCGGTAGAAGATCAGCAAGACCCGGTTGCCGCGCAGATCGGCGAGGTGAAACGGACGACCGTTCTGATCATTGAGAATGAAATCCGGCGCGAGTTGGCCTTCGGCGCTGGCGATCTGCGGCTTGGGAACGTGGAGAATCCAGGCGGCGGCCCCTGCCAATACGAGCACCAGAACCAGACCGAACCAGAGGATTTTGCGACGTCGCGTCATCAGTGAGGAAACGGCACACTGTGCCGGCTCAATTCTGCTTTTGTCCCAGGTCTTCCTTGGCCAGCCGAATCTTCGCAGATTCGAGTTTCCTCTGGATGCGGTCGACGCTC
>JBGQDM010000081.1:0-14721 GCA_041495845.1 Terriglobia bacterium
CTGCGGGCCAACGCCGTCCGGGATTACCTGATCCAGCAGGCCATCGCAGCCGACGCCATTTCCGCCACCGGTTTCGGCAAAGGCGAGCCCGTAGCATCCAACGACACGCCCGAAGGCCGGCAACAGAACCGGCGCGTGGAGTTGGTCGTTTCCGGTGCAGCGATTGGCAATCCGGAAAATGCGGGCGCAGCCACCAAAGCTCCGTCGAACCAGCAGAAATAATGCAGCATCGTGCAGAGCTGCACTCTTGACCGCATTGAGGTCATTTCGCTTGTTCGCAAGCGCACTGTCTCCGTAAATTAACCGCGACGAAGACAGGAACAACACCGCCACCGCTGCCAATGATGTCCAGGCAACCACGGTGACCCAGGCTGGAACACTCTTTGCCGCCGCCTTCACCTGCGGGATGCCATCTTCCAACTGCGCCGCAGCAACCTGGCGCGACAATCGGGCCGGGAAGCCCAACGCCCGAGTCGGGGATGACCGTGGAACGTCTATGCGAGGAAGGCGTGTTTCGAGCTGGGAACTACGGTCAAGAGTGTAATGGCGATGTTTCGCCAGTTATCGCACTGGCTCCGGCATCTCGACATCCGCACGACGGTAATCTGCTGGAGGCTGGTACCTAGATGTGACCGGGTCTCCACGAACGATGTTTTCGAGGTGGTTGGTAAAGCTCCGGTTGCGACTTTTGTGCATCTCAAGAATCAGAGTTTTTAGTTCGGGAGAATACCAACACTCGTTTACATCGGTACTTTGGTTATCAACCTCGGCTTGTGTCGGGGACGCGGTGAAGCTCATACGAATACCCTCAACCAAGACTCCTTCAATAGTCTTTGTGCCGAGCTTTTGGACATCGGAGTTCTTTGCCGGAGGGTGAAGGAAAGGATTGGGTGGCTCCTCAGCGCTTCCAGCGTTGCCATTCGACTGGGGCCAATGAACCACTTTCACTTCTTTCGAACCGGAACTCCACTCAGTGGTGGTATTTGCGACGGGATCAACAATACGGACGAGAATTTCGCTTTTCTGAACTCGTTCATTTCCAATCACCGTAGTCCACCTGCGTTCCCCGGCCCTGTATGTTCTCCCCTTCCCATCCCGGGCTTCACTCTGGGTTGCCTCATCATGGGTAGAGGTGCCATTGGCGTTTTGCGTGATCGTTATGGTGCGGCGCTGCGCTGAAAATGGGGCATTCTCCACCCGATGATCAAGCGAGTAGTCATCGCAACCCTGGGCGAGCGCAAAATGAGCGATGCCCGCAAAGTTTATGAGGAACATGGTAGCGATTACCACTCTCCAGAATCTCTTTTGCATGCTCCTCCCTCATTCCAAGTGCGACCGTCAACTCCTAGGAAGGACATTTTAGCGGATAGTTGTTGTTAACAGGCGTTTACACCAACGACCGGGACGAAGCCAGATGTGAGCCCCTCCCCCGAATGCGCTTACCGTTTTCGCGGTCCTTCGGGTACACTGACGCGTTCACGGAAGGAAATTCGTGATGCCGCCCGGCTCTCTCGGAATTTTTCTGGAAGCTCTGCCCCTGGCAGAAGTTCGCAACTTCGCGCGACGCGCCGACCAGCAGGGATGCGACACCGTGTGGTTCCCCGAAATCACTTTCGGCGATGCTTTCACGCCAGCAGCCGCGGCCGCGCTCGAAACGAAGTCGATCCGCCTGGCGACCGGAGTGGTAGGCATCTGGAGCCGCTCTCCAGTGGCCATGTCGCTGACCGTCGCCAGCCTGAGCCAATTGTGTGCTGGGCGGATGATTCTTGGTCTGGGCCTGCAGGCGCGGGCGTATGTGGAAGAGTGGCACGGCGCACATTACGGCAAGGTCATCACGGCGATGCGCGAATACGTCACCATCGTTCGCCGCGTGCTGGCCGGCGAATGCGTTTCCCACGACGGCGAGGTCTTTCGCGTCAAGAATTTCCAGCTCCAGATTCCGCCGCCCGATCCGCCCGTGCCAATCTATATCGCCGCTATCGGACCCAAGATGACGCAACTCGCCGGAGAAATTGCGGACGGGATGCTCGGATACTTTTACTCAGTCCCGTATGTGAAACAGGTGGTGCTGCCAAATTTGCGCGCGGGTGCGGCGCGAGTAGGCCGCTCGCTTGAGCACTTCGACCTCGCCTGCGGTTTGCCTGCCATCGTCACCGAAGACGATAGCGGTTTGGACCTGATTCGGGGACAAGTTCTGATGTTCGCCACGGCGGGGCAGTCGTCACCCTTCTACGCGGAGAGCTTCGTGCAGGCGGGATTCGCGACGGAGTTGCAGGAGATTCGCGAGCGGGTCGAGCGCAAGGACATGCAGGGGGCCCTGCGCGTCATCACCCCCGAAATGGCGGACGCGTTCACTCTTGCCGGCCGCCGCGACCACGTTCGCCGTCGCATCGAAGAATATTACGCGGCTGGCGTGACCCAGGTTGTGCTGAACCCTTCCCCTCCCGAAATTTACTTTCCCTTGTTTCAGGGCCACTTCGCGGAAGGGGTGGAGCTCCCACCTTTTTCGTTTCCAGCCTATCTGAAGGTGATCAGTGACGCGATCGAAGCCGTGGGCTTCCTGCGAACGGGCTGAGCACCGGGCCGAACCCAGCACAGCGAGTCACGGCCTTCAGACTGGTGTTTCTTGGGCCTTGGTAGCCACTCGATCAAACGCAAAAGCAGAGGCGGGAACGCTGGCCCGCCTCCGGTACCTTCTGTCCGCCAGTCTAGAGCGCGCGCAAGAAGGCTACGAGATCCTTCTTTTCTTGCGGAGTCAGTTTGAGTTCGTCAACCAGGTTGAAGAACTCAACCGTGTCTTCCAAGGTGAGCAACCGCCCGTCGTGAAGATAGGGCGGTGAGTCTTTTACACCGCGCAGCGGAAACGTCTTGATGGGACCGTCATGCGAGGCCATCATGCCATTAATCATCCGCGGCGTGTAGAAGCGTTCGACTTGCATGTTGTGCATCAGGTTATCGGTGTAATAGGGAGGGGTGTGACAGGTCGAACACTGGGCCTTTCCGAAGAAGATCCCTTCCCCGCGAAGCTCGGCGGGGCTTGCTTTCTTCGGGTTCAGCCGCCCATCGATCCCCAGTTTCGGGGCGGGCGGAAAGTCGAGCAATTCCTGGAACTCGGCCATGAAATGAACTTGGCTGCCCCGTTCCAGGATGTTAACGCCTTTCTTGGTAGCGATTACTGGATCGCCATCGAAGTAAGCGGCTCGCTGCTCAAATTCGGTGAAATCCTCCACACTCTTCAGCGCGCGCTGGGAACCAAACAGACGCTGGATGTTGACGCCGCGGAGACTGGGAGTGTTGATGCGGTGACGGAATTCCTGCGGCCGGATATCTCCGACCAGGTGGGTGGCCCGGTCGGTATGGCCGTTGACGTGACAGTCGAGGCAGGCCACGCCCTGGCTCGGCCGTTCCGTGCGGCGGTCGGCGGTTGCGTTGAACTGCTGCTGAGGGAACGGTGTCAACAGCAGTCGAAGTCCCTCCAACTGCTTCGGATTGAGAATGCCATTGAAAAGATCGTAGTAGTTGGTGAGGTTCACCAGCTTGCCTTGGGAGACGTCGCCCAAGTCGGTACGAGTCGTTAAGTAAATGGGCGGTGGAAACTCCGGCAGGAAGTGGTCTGGAATATCAAAATCGAGATCGAAGCGGGTCAGATCCCGCCCTTCCAACCGTTTGATTTCGTCAATCACGTACTGCGGGAACAGCATGCCACCTTCCGGGTGGTTCGGGAAAGGCAAGGGCAGAAACCCCGCCGGACATAGGTCCTTCTGTTTGATCTCTTCCGGTGTCATTGCTGCTAGTTGCTCCCAAGTGGCGCCTTTGGCCAGCTTTACGCGCACGCCCTCCTGCAACGGCTTGCCGCGGCTCATGGTGGCATCGGCTGCCGGGCGATTGCTGAGGTCGTAGCGCTCATTCAATAGGTCCGAGTGACGTTTCATCACGTCAGGCTTGGCCGCTTTCATGCGAGATATGGTTCCGGCTAAATCCTCATTGAGATTGACGGGGGCATAGCTGGATGAGCGCTTTGCGGGTTCCTGGCCAAGAACCAATCCGAGGAAGACGACCGCTACCACCCCGAAGCATCCCAAGACGAACCAGCGCGGTTTCAAGAGATTAGGCTGCATTGATTCCTCCATTTTGATGCGTGTGGAAACGACCTGGGAGGAGAAGTTGCCAGCGGATCGAGCCGCTGGTACACGCGGCTCCGCAAGTCTCATGCTGAGTCTTGCCGCGTATTCGAAGTGCGGCCGTTTTGTTGGAGGCCAAATAGGCAAACTGGCTCTCCGGAGTAGTTGATTCTCCGTGGCCGATTGGTTGCTGTGATCTCCGTCATCACACTATGTGATTTCGGATTCACAGCAGGCGGATCGGCTTCTTGCCTGTCTCGGTGGTTGTTGTAAACAGGCGTTTACACCAACGACCGGGTTGTGAGTGTAATGGCGATGTTTCAACAGTTGACGGGAGTATGCACGCTGCGCGTGGCGTCGGATGCTGCCAGTACCGTTCTCCTCACTGTTGGAAGCAGCAAGAGAACAACTGCAGTAATTGCTCTGCTGTCGAGCAGATACGAATGCCAATCCAGCAGCTGCAGAACCCCTGTCACGCTGGCGGCAAGGCCGTTCAGCATGAGAGCAAGCCACCATGCCCAAGAGCGGCGGTTCCACAGGCCAATAGCACTCGCTAGCCATACTCCTGCAACCACGGTCATAACAACCGACATGGCCACCATCCGAAAACCAACGGCCGATGCGTTTGGCAAGCCACGAACATACTCACCGCCTGACAACTGAAAAAACGTGACGGCCGCCGTTGCTGAACGAGATACACCAACCAGCTGAAGGACAACGAGCAGGACGAGAAGCGGCCGCTCCTGAACCACATCCACGAGCAACGTCAAGGCAGCGACCCTCGGTTTCCCTCCCGCTTTGGCCGCCAGACTCCGAGGGAGCACAATTAGAAACATCAGGTTGAGATAAGCAAGAGCGAACACCGCTATTGGGACACAGTACTGAGGCGACAACTTCACTCCCGCCGAGGCAAAACCGACGGCACCGCTAACTGCGCCCAACGCGTTCACGACGACCGCCCGCTTCCAGCCGTTCCACTGGTCGAAGTTCATCAGTCCTTCCTCGCTCTCTTCGGCAATGGAAAATTGTAAGCCCTGAGCGCAGGACTTGGGCCACAACTGCTGTAAACAGGCGTTTACACCAACTGACAATTACTGGTGAAATGCGGATTTTGCACCGCCCCCTCAGAACTCATCGCGCAAGCGAGAGTATCTCTCGCCACCTAGAAGCCAAATCCTGCCCGCCCTCCGCTGCCCTCTCCTTAGGCAGTCTCCTTCTTGTGACACTCCAGGCATTTGACGGGTGCGGCCTTGCCCTTGGCGTTCTGTGCTTTATGGCAGTCAATACAGGTGCCAGCACTGGCCGTGGGGTTGTGGAACGCGGCCTGGAGTTTGGTCTTCATGGGCGGCTTGGCGGTAAGCGTGTGACACGTGCTGCACACCTCCTGCGGCGCTGTCCCAGGCTTTTCCGGGCGGTTGGCGTGATGGCAGGTTTCGCAGGCAATCTTCCGGGTTTCGCTATGGATCTTGTGCTGGAAGTGAACGGTACCCAGAGACGCTTTCAGCAATACCACACCCTTCGGCGCTGCTTTTGTAGTTTGCGGTGCAGGTGCCGGTTTTTCCGCGGGCGCCGCAGCCGACTGCGGTTTTGTGTCTTGCGCCGACGAGGTCTTCGGGGGCTGCGCGGGCGCTGTCTTCGGCGCAGGTTGCGCCGCTGGCGAGGAACTGGTTGTGGCTTCCTGCGCCGGTGCCAATTCCGCGGATGTCGCGGCAGATTGCGGCTTCTGGTCTGTCGCTTGAGAACCTTGCAGGGCGGGCGCTGACTCCGGTTCCTTTTTTGAACAGCCGACCAGAATCAGGGGCCCGAGGACCATGCCGACTAAGATCATTCGTACGGAGTAGTGACGAGACTTTTTCATAGGGATACTCCTTGTCGAATCCTAGCGAACCGGACAACCAGAATCCAGATTGGAATGTGTATCGCAAACAAATACCGTCCCCCACAGCATCTGACCCCGGTGGGGGGGTGTAGCCGAATTTTTCCCGAAGGATACTACCCCCTTCCCCGTTTGACCCTCATTTTTTGCGCCTGTTAAGATCAAAGTTCATCTTCATCTGACGGTTCCATCCGTGTGCTTCGGCCCTGGAACCGGATACACCACATCCATGGCCCACGAATTGTCCAAAGCGTATGAGCCGGGCGCCATCGAAGCGCGCTGGGCACAATACTGGATTGACCAGAAACTCTTCGCCGTAGCTACGCCTCCCGCCGACAGCACGCAGCCCGTGTTCACCCTGCTGCTGCCGCCGCCCAACGTCACCGGCCGCCTGCACATGGGCCACATGCTCAACCAGACGGAGATGGACATCATCGTTCGCTGGCACCGCATGCGTGGCTTTCTCACGCTCTGGCTGCCCGGAACCGACCACGCCGGCATTGCCACCCAGATGATGGTGGAGCGCCAGCTGGCCACGGAAGGCACCTCCCGCCAGCAATTGGGGCGCGAAGCGTTCATCCAGCGCGTGTGGGATTGGAAGAAGCATTACGGCGGCGCTATTTTTGACCAGATGAAGCGGCTGGGCGCGTCCGTGGACTGGGAGCGCCAGTACTTCACCATGGACGAAGGCCTTTCCCGCGCGGTGCGTGAAGCGTTTGTCCAGCTCTACGAAGAGGACCTGATTTACCGCGGCAAATACATTGTCAACTGGTGCCCGCGCTGCATCACCGCCATCTCCGATCTCGAAGTGGTGCACGAAGACGTGCCCGGCAAGCTCTATCAGGTGCGCTACCCAGTGGTGGGGACGGACGACTCCCTCGTGGTGGCCACCACCCGGCCGGAGACCATGCTGGGCGATACCGCGGTGGCCGTGAACGAAAAAGACGAGCGCTACCGCCACCTGCACGGCAAGAGAGTGCGGTTGCCGCTGATGGGCCGTGATCTTCCCATCATTCTCGACGACCTGGCCAATCCCGAGTTTGGCACGGGGGCGGTGAAGATCACGCCGGCGCACGATCCCAATGATTTCCAGGCCGGCCTGCGCCATCTGTTGCCGCAGATTGACGTGATGGATGAAACCGCGCGCATGAACGAGAACGCCGGCCCCTACGCCGGGCTCGACCGCTTCCAGGCGCGGGAAAAAATTCTCGCCGACCTGCGGCAGCAAGGCTTTCTGGAGAGCGAAAGAGATTACGTGGTGCCGCTCGGCAAGTGCGACCGCTGCAAGACGGTGGTCGAGCCGCGGCTCTCCACGCAGTGGTTCATCAAAGTCGCTCCCCTGGCGGAACGCGCTATCGAAGCGGTGGAAAAGGGTGAAATCCGCTTCACCCCTGAGAACTACGCCAAAACTTATTTTGAGTGGATGCGCAATATCCACGACTGGTGCATTTCACGGCAACTGTGGTGGGGACATCGCATTCCGGCCTGGCGCTGTCCGGAGTGCAAGACGATCGTGGTGGCGCGCGAGACGCCCGCGCGCTGCACGAATTGTTCTGGCAGCGCGCTGGAACAGGATCCCGACGTGCTCGACACCTGGTTTTCGTCCGGGCTGCTGCCCTTCACCGCGCTGGGTTGGCCGGAAAAAACGCGCGATCTGGAAGTGTTTTATCCGACCACGCTGCTGATTACCGGCTTTGACATCCTGTTTTTTTGGGTGGCGCGCATGATCATGCTGGGCTGCCACTTCATGGCGGGAAACGCCAAGGGCAGCGTGCCCTTTACCGAGGTGTACATTCACGCGTTGGTGCGTGACTCCGAGCGCAAGAAAATGTCCAAGACCAAGGGCAACGTGCTCGACCCCATTGAGATCATTGAGCAATACGGCACCGACGCCACGCGTTTTACGCTGGCCGCGATGGCCGCGCCCGGTACCGACATTGCTTTCAACCCCGACCGCACCGACGGGTATCGCGCGTTTGCCAACAAGATTTGGAACGCGGCGCGCTTCATCTTCATGAATGTGGACCGGGCGCAGCAGGCGGGCATCTGGTCACTCGACGACTTTCGCAAGGTGCTGCCCGGCGGCAAGCCGACAGCATCGGTGCGTGGCTTTCAGGCGGTCACGCTCGAGGACCGCTGGATTCTTTCGCGTTTCAACTCCACCACGCAAGAAGTGCAACAGGCGCTCGAAGACTATCGTTTTCACGAAGCCGCCAACCAGGTGTACGACTTCTTCTGGGGCCAGTTCTGCGATTGGTATATCGAACTGATTAAGCCCCGGCTTTCACTCGGGGATTCCAGCGCGGGTGCGGTGCGCACCGCATGCCAGAACCTGGTCAGCTTGTTTGAGGCGGCACTGCGCCTGCTCCATCCCTTCATGCCGTTCATCACGGAAGAGATTTGGCACGCGGTGTATGACGGCAAACCGGCGTTGTTGTCGGTGGCGCTGGCCGCTTTCCCCGCACCCGACCCCGCACAAAGCGATGTCGACGCGGAAACCGGGATGGCCATTTTGCAAGACCTGATTGTGAGCGTGCGCACGCTGCGCGCTGACTTGAAAGTGGAGCCGAGGGAACGCGTCCCGGTACAGGTGTTTGCCAACACCGAAGTGCGATCTCTGGTGGAGCAGAATCGCGGCGCCGTGGAACGCATGGCCAACGCGGAAAAGGTGACGTTTGTGGAAGCATCGCTGGCCAAGTTGCCGGGCGCACGCAGCACGGCGCGCTTTGAGGTGCGCGTGGTCTACGAAAAGAAGATTGATGCCGCCGCCGAATGCCAGCGCTTGCAAAAAGAACTGGAACGCTCGGAGAAAGAGTTGGAAAATGCCGAGCGGCAGTTGGGCAACACCCAGTTTTTGTCGAAGGCGCCGCCCCAGGTAATCGACGGCCTGCGCCAGCGCAGCCAGGAATTGACGGTGCTGCGTGAGAAAATGCGTACGGCCATGAAAGAGCTGGGATGTGGCGTGTAGGGGCCGAGCCGGGTAGCCAACTATGGATTGGAACAGCCGCCGCATTACCGCGATTCTGGAACACGCGCTCACCGAAGACCGGGCCACGCGCGACGCGACCAGTTACGCCTGCATTGATCCGCAGCAGCGGGCCGCGGCCACCGTGCTGGCCAAGCAGGAATGCATCCTGGCAGGGCTGGGCTGTATCCCGCGCATTCTGGACGTGTATGCCGCGCTCGACGGCGCCGTGGTTTCGCATTACGAGATCACCAGCCATCCGGAAATTTTCGATGGCATTCGGCTGCACAAAGGCCAGCCGGTGGCCGTGATTCGCCACAATGCGCGGGTCATACTTTCCTGCGAGCGCGTGATTCTCAACTTTATGCAACGCCTCAGCGGCATCGCCACGCTGACCCGCAAATTTGTGGATGCGGTCAGCGGCACGAAAGCGCGCATCCTGGACACGCGCAAGACGGTGCCGGGCTGGCGCATGCTGGATAAGTTTGGGGTGCGGTGCGGAGGCGGGCAGAACCATCGCCTCGATCTTTCCGACGGCGTGCTCATCAAGAACAACCACATCGCCCTCGCCGGTGGTGTGGTTCCGGCGTTGGAACGCGTGCTCGCCAACCGCCGCGGCCAGCAGCCGGTGGAAGTGGAGGTACGCACGCTGGAAGAGCTGGACTTGGCGCTCGCCCATGGCGCCGAGGCGATTTTACTGGATAACATGCCGGTGGAGAGGGTAGCCGCCGCGGTCGCGCGCGTCGCCGGCCTCAGCCGCCGCATCCCACTTGAGTGTTCCGGTGGAATTAATCTCGAAAACGTTCGCGCCTACGCGGAAACGGGAGTGAATTTCATTTCCGTTGGCGCTCTCACCCACAGCGCGCCCGCCGTCGACATGAGCCTGCGGATCGTGCCCGCCTAGCTAGGCGATTCGCTTCAGATGAATCCCCGGCACTTCGCCGTGCCACAGGTGCAGGGTCGCGTGCCGTTGTGGTGCGATTCACCGTAGTCGCAGGTCAATTCTTCGCCGCGCCGGATTCCCCGCAGCGCATAAAATTCCACATGCCTGCCCAAGATACGGATAAACGTATTCGGGGAGCAGGAATGATTGAGGTAGCGGAAAAGGTTCCCGCCGTGCTGCCCGTCAATCGCTTTTCCGTCGTGCAGTTCGACGATCGCGATTCGTTCTCGCTTTGCCGCCCGGCGCCGTCCTTCGCGTTGACCAATGAGCTCGCCGGTAAAATTTCCCAGCTTCTGCCGCGCCCGAATTGTCGCCGCCGCAAACACACCGCGCCCCTGAATTCCACTACGGCGCACTGCGGCCGCCACCCAGACACCAGGTTCCGCCGCTCGTTGGCTTGTATTATCGCCGCTGCGCATCGCGAAGAAGGACCGAAATGGAGGTCAGCAAAAACACGGAACCAGAGTATACCGGAGGAGACAAAGGACGACCGCGCTGTCGCGTCCCTAACCACCCTAGCAACTTGGACGCCCCCCTCGCGTGTGGGAGACTGCTGATAGCGTTTCTTTTTTCGGGGGACCTCTCCAATGAGATTCGTCTGGGTGATGCTGCTGGTCGGCTGTTTCTCGTTCGCGCAGGGCACCTCGGATGACCCTGCCGCCACTCGCACCCGACTGATCGCGCTGGAAAATGCCTGGAACCAGGCCCAACTTCGCGGCGACAGCAAGGCCCTCGAGGCGCTCGTGACGGAAGCCTTCGTCTACACCGACTACGACGGCACGATCTACAACAAGGCCCAGTTCCTCGAAGACAACCACGACCCCGCCTACCGCATGACCCTGGTCACCAATGACACGGTCGCGGTCTTTCTCTATAAAGGCACGGCTGTGGTCATCGGCGCTTACCACGCCAAAGGCTCCTACAAGGGCAAATCGTTTGACCACTACGGCAAGTTTACCGACACCTGGGTCTTCGACAAGGGGCAGTGGCGCTGCGCCGCCACCCATACCAACCTCATCAAGAAATAGCAGGCTGGGGCGCAGCGATTTTTCTTTCTTCCCCCCGGCTCCAGCCTCATAATTTCCTCATCCCGCGTTCGCTTCCAACCCGCGCCCGGCCGGCGAAAAGCAAGCCCGCTCCTCAAGCTACTGATTTTCGCCTCAGCCGCATCGTGCGCCTGCTCACCGACCACGCCACCGTGGTTGTCAGTGGCACCAAGATCGCCGCGGAACTAAAGACCAGCCGCTCAGAAGTTTTCCGGCTGGTGAAGCAACTGCGCTTGATGGGCGTCGAAATCGCCGGACATCCCGCCACCGGATACGGCCTGCAGTCCGTCCCCGATCTGCTGTTGCCGGACGTTCTGGCGCCCCTGCTTGCCGGCACGATCTTTGCCGGGAAAGTCCATCACTATTTCAAGGTGGGATCCACGAACTCCCTGGCCATGGAAGCGGCCGCACAGGGCGCACCGGAAGGCAGCGTCTTCCTGGCGGAGGAACAAACTGCCGGCCGTGGACGGGGGGGGCACGCCTGGCATTCCGCGCGCTCCACCGGCATCTACTGCAGCGTGCTGCTGCGCCCGGAACTGCCCCCGGCCGATGTGCTCATGCTTTCTCTCGCCGCCGGACTGGCCGCGCAGTCTGCCGTCGAAGAAATCAGCGGCCTCCGCCCTGACCTGAAATGGCCCAATGACCTGATGCTTGGCGACAAAAAGTTCGGCGGCATTCTGGCGGAGATGACCGCTGAGGCCACGCGGGTACGACATCTGGTCATTGGCTTTGGCATCAACGTCAACCAGAACACGTTTCCGGAAGCGTTACGCGACCAGGCGGCATCGTTGCTGCACGCCACCGGTAGCTTCTGTTCACGCGTGGAATTGACGGCTGCGTTGCTAAAATCGCTGGACCGCGAGTATCGTGAACTGCGACGCGGCGCGGAAGCCCGCGCGTCCATCTTGCAGCGCTTTGCCGAACGTTCTGACTGGGTGGTGGGGCGTTCGGTGCGGATCGAGGAAAACGGCGGCTGGCAGGGCGTCACCGAAGGCTTGGACGCCCAGGGCTTTCTGCAGGTGCGGACGCCGCAGGGCTTGCGTACAGTGCTCTCGGGCTCGGTGCGCGCCTTGTAAGCCAGCCCTGCCAGAACAAGCGAAGTGAAGCAGACACAGTCGTCCCTATGCTCTTAGTTCTCGACGTTGGCAACACCAACACGGTCCTCGGCGTTTTCGCTCGCGTGACGAAGGTGCACGTGGGCGAGGATGTCCCTACTCCCGAACTGCGCTATGAGCGCCTGGTCGCACATTGGCGCGTCACCACCAATCGCACCCAGACAGCGGACGAATACGGCGTTCTGTTCCGCAATTTGTTTGCCATGGCAGACCTTGAAGTGGGCGGGATTCACGGCATTGTGGTCTCTTCCGTGGTGCCCCCGCTGGACTCGGTGCTACGCGAAGTTTGCGAACGCTATTTCCAGATCAAGCCTCTCTTTATCGAGCCCGGTGTCAAGACGGGCATGCCCGTGCACTACGACAATCCCGCGGAAGTGGGCGCGGACCGCATCGTCAACGCGGTAGCGGCATTTGAAAAGTTCGGGGGGCCGTGCGTGATTGTGGATTTTGGCACCGCCACCACGTTTGACTGCGTCTCTGCCAAGGGGCAGTACATGGGCGGCGTCATTTGCCCGGGGCTGGGTATTTCCGCGGAAGCATTATTTGCCCGCACGGCGCGTCTGCCGCGAGTGGATGTGCGCAAGCCTCCGCGCGTCATTGGGACCAACACGGTGGGGAGCTTGCAATCCGGCCTGTACTACGGATATCTCGGCCTGGTGGATGGCATTCTTGAGCTGTTACTCGCCGAAATGGGCAGCGAGACCAAGGTGGTGGCCACCGGGGGTTTGGCCTCGCTCATCGGTCCGGGCTCGCGCTTCATCAAGCAGGTGGATGACCTGCTCACGTTGGAGGGACTCCGCATTATCTACGAGCGCACCCTCGCCGCCCGCACCGGCATTGTCGCCGGCAAAACTGCCCCGGCGCGCACCCGCTCCCCGCGCTGAGCCGCTCCCCGCGGCACGCTACACTGGAAGGGCGCGTGGAAAATTACTTCCAATACTTCACGGAAATCGAGGAACACTTCCAGCGGCGGCGCGGGGGTGCGCTGCTGCTCTCTACTCTCGACTGGGCGCTGATTGAAACCTGGAAAGATGCGGGGATCCCGCTGGAGGCCGTGCTGCGCGGAATCGACGCGACCTTTGAGCGCTATGAACAACGCCGCGGGCGCATGCGCAAGATCAACAGCCTGGCCTACTGTTCGCAGGAAGTGCTCGCCGCCACGGCCGAGATGAAGGAAGCAGCATTGGGCACGGCACGTCCGGATGCGAAGGAAGCTGGCCCCGCTGCCAGCGAGATTGCCGACTATCTGCTGCGCAATGCTGGCAAGCTGGAGCAGGTCACGTTGCCCTCCAGCGCGGTGGCGTCTCCGCAGGTGGTAGCCCGCGAAGCGGCGCAGACTCTGCGCGAACTCGCCCACGCCGCTCCACCTCGGCTCGAAGACTTGGAACGCCACTTGACCGTGCTGGAAGAGAAACTGTTCGCCGTGCTGCTGGCAGCAACTGCGGACCAGGACCTGGTGCAACTGCGTGCGGATGCCGACCGCGAACTCGCTCCCTATCGCCGCAAAATGCCGGCCGCGCAGATCGAGCAACTACAGAAACAATTCGTGCACAAGCGCCTGCTGGAAAAATACGGGCTGCCGCGACTGAGCCTGTTTTATATGTGAGAGGTGCGGCCTACGCCGACGCAACCAGCACTTCGTAGCGGATACTTCCGCATCAGCTAGAATCGCACCTTGCTCCTCTCCATCGAAAAGCTCGTGTATGGCGGCGACGGACTCGCTCGCCTGCCGGAAGAAGCCGGCCGCCGCAAGGCGGTGTTCACACCTTTCGTCTTGGCGGGAGAGACGGTCGAGGCGGAAATCTCCGAAAACAGCGCAGGTTTTGCGCGGGCACGATTGCAGTCCGTCACCGAGTCTTCTCCCCACCGGATCACGCCGCCCTGTCCCTACTTCGGAACTTGCGGCGGCTGTCACTACCAGCACTCGAACTACGAGCATCAGCTGGAAATCAAGGCGGAGATTTTGCGCGAAAACCTACGCCGGCTGACCAAGCTGGAACTCGCCGGCGAAATTCGCACCCACGAATCGCCGCCCTGGAACTACCGCAACCGCTCCCGTCTGGCCGTGCGAAACGAGGGCAGTTTTGTTTTGGGCTACCGGCGCATGGGCATGGAAGAAGTGCTGGCGGTCGAAGACTGCCCCATCAGTTCACCGCTCATTCAGCGCGCCATCAAAGCGTTCTGGAAACTCGGCCGCGGCGGTGTAGTCCCATCCTTGCTCCGCGAAGTCGAGTTTTTTGCGGATGCAGAAGACACCGGACTGCAAGTCACTCTTCACACCCAGCCCCTGAGCAAATCCGGCGAGAAGGAGTTGACGCAGTTCACCGAGATCCTGACGGCGAAGTTTCCGGAGGCGCTCAGCGTCGCCGCCCTCGCCGAGCCCGAACGGAAAAGAGCAGCCGCGAGCGCCACGCCACCGAAGCCACGCATCCTGAGCGGCCCTGGCGCATTCCTCTGGCAGATCGGCCCCCACAAATATCGCGTCAGCGTCGGCTCGTTTTTTCAGTCGAATCGCCACCTGCTTGGGTCTCTGGTTGATCTCGTCACTTCCGGCAAACAGGGCGGGACGGCGCTCGATCTGTACGCCGGAGTCGGGCTGTTCACGCTGCCGCTGGCTTCCCACTTCGGGAAAGTGATTGCAGTCGAAAGTAGCCC
>JBGQDM010000082.1:0-14669 GCA_041495845.1 Terriglobia bacterium
CCGACCGAATGAAAATACTCGGCCAAACTTTGCGCCAGAGCCCGCGCTTCGCGCGAATCCTGTTGATAGAGGACGACGCTTAAGGCCCGCATATTCCACCTCACTTCCGCATCCCGCGTTGGTACCGGGTTGCCGGCTGGTTGCCTGGCGGCGCTGGCTGCAAGGCAACCCAAGCTTGGGTGCGTGGCCGCGACGAAATCCGGCCTATTTCCGGCCCTTCTCGCTCGCGGCCTCAAATGGCTCGGCCTGGAGTTTTCCGTTCTGCTTGAGGAGAATATCTACCCGCCCCTCGGCTTGTTCCAACTCGCGGCGGCAGGCGCCGGAAAGTTGCATGCCTTCTTCAAACAGAGCCAGCGACTTCTCCAGTGAAACTTCTCCACGCTCCAAATCGCCCACAATTTTCTCCAGGCGTTGGAGACACTCTTCAAACTTTTCCAACGGAAGCTCCTGCCTGTATTGTAGGCGCAAGTAGGAGTAGGAAAATCAGGAAAATTTCGTGCCCGGAACTCTTGCGAGTACCGGTCTCGGTCAAGTTTTGGCGGGGGCGCTCAGAGCTTCCAAAACGTCCACCGCCAGATGGTAGCGTCCCATGGGCGCGCTGATTTGCGCGCCTTGCACCATACCGCGAACGGCCATCAGCATTTCGCGGGCGATGGCCACGCCCTCGGCGCGGGCAGCTTCCGGACCCGCCGTGGCAGCCATGCGTTCCATGATCGAGTCGGGCACCGAGACCTTCAACTCATCCCGCATAAATTCAGCGTTGCGCAATGACAGCAAAGGCCATATGCCTGCGATCACAGGGATGCGACAACCCTCAATGCGATGCAGGAAGACCTCTAGCAAGCGCAGATCGAACACTGGCTGAGTAACCGCGTAATCCGCACCGGCTTCCACCTTGTATTCAAAGCGCCGAATTTCCTCGTCGAGATTGGGCAGGCCCGGGTTGGCGCCCACACCAATGGCAAATCCGGTGGCGCTGCCAATCGGGTTGCCGCCGATGTCCAGACCGCGGTTCAAGTTGTGCACAATGTTGACCAGACCAATCGAGTCCACATCGAACACCGCGGTCGCGTCAGGATAACTACCCATCTTCGGGGGATCGCCCGTGATGCAGATCAAGTTGCGGATGCCCACCGCGGCGGCGCCCAGCAAGTCCGACTGAATGCTGAGCACGTTGCGGTCGCGGCAGGTGTAATGCAGGATGGCCTCGACCCCCACCTGCTGTTGAATCAGCAGCGACAACGCCTGATTGCTCATGCGGGCGGAAGCGCGCGGGCTGTCGGGGATGTTGACCGCATCCACGCCTACCGACTTGACGAAACGGGCACCCTCGATTTCGGCGGCGCTGATGGTGCCTTTGGGTGGCACGATCTCAACCATGGTAACGAATTCACCCTGCGCCAGGCGGGAGCCCAAGCGCGAGCGTTCGCTCAATGCAACTTCAGTGATGGGCGCAGCAGTTTGTTTTTTTTTCGCCGTGGGCGCCGCCGACACGCGAGACTTCGCTTCCGAAGCGCGCAGCGCCGACTTCATCACGCGGATGTGGTCCGGCGTGGTGCCACAGCAGCCCCCCACCAGCCGCACTCCGGCGGCGATAAATTTGCGCGCGTAACTCGCCATGTACTCCGGCGAACAGAGGTAGATGTTGCGGCCTTCCACGGAGCGAGGCGCACCGGCGTTGGGTTGCGCCGCCAGGGGCAAGTCGGTGGCCGCGTGCATCTGCTCAATGGCCTCGAGCATGGCGACCGGACCAACGCTGCAGTTGCAGCCGGCTACATCCGCGCCCCATTCGGTCAGTCGCGCCGCGAAAACTTCGGGACGCGATCCGTCCAGACAGTTGCCGTCCTCATCAATCGTGACCTGAGCCACCACCGGAATTGAGGGATCCAGCTCGCGGGCAGCCAGCAGCGCTTGCCGCAGTTCGTCCAGATAGCCAAAGGTTTCCAGGATGATCAGATCGATTCCGCCTTCGAGCAGCGCGGCAATTTGCTGGCGGAAGGCCGCGCGCGCTTCCTCGCGCGACGTTTTGCCCAAGGGTTCGATGCGGATTCCGAGTGGGCCCACGGATCCCGCCACCCAAGCGTCAAATGCCTTGGCCGCTTCCCGCGCCAGTCTGGCACCCGCGGCGTTGATTTCCTGTACCTTCCCACCCAGCGAATGCCGTGCCAGCCGGTAGCTGCTGGCGCCGAAGGTGTTGGTTTCAATCACCTGCGCCCCCGCCTGCAGATACTCGACGTGCACGTTGCGCACCATGTCCGGTTGCGACAGGTTGAGCTCGTCGTAGCAGCGATTGATGAACACACCCTTGCCGTAGAGCACCGTACCCATGGCTCCATCACAGAGCACGGGGGTCTCCTTCAGGCGGGCGAGGAAATCAGACGGCATGACCGCTCTAGAATACAGCAGGCGCCCGAAGCCGACCAAAGACGGCACCATCCAAAAGGAGGAGTTGCTATAATCACAAATTCTGCATCTTAAGAGTGCTGGTTCGATTCTCCCTTGGAGTCCCTGGTTTGAAACGAGTCGTCGGTGTGCTTTTCGCGGTTGCTTGCTGCGGCCTTTGGCTGGCCTGCTCCGGCTATAAGAACAATGGTCCGACGGGTTCGACCACCACCGGTGTGCGTTTCCGGGCGTTTGTCAGCAATCGCACCGGAAGTTCCGGCGGGAACGGGGGCATCGATATTCTGGATGCGGCGAAGGACCAGTTCACGCCCCGCGGCTTTATCGCGGTGGGTCCGGAACCGACCGCCATGTTCCTGTCCCAGGACCGCAAGTTCACCTTGGTTTTCAATCCGTCCACCAATCAGGTGGCCGTAGTGGACAATGCCAAGGAATCCACCGTGGCCAACTTCGCAGTGGCGGACGCTGCCGACAGCATGGTGCTGTCCGCGGACGCGTCGCGCGTATTCGTGGCCGTGCGCAACGCGCCCGTCTTCGGGCAACCACCGGGAGCGGTGCAGGTCGTTTCTATTTCCAGCGGATCAACTTTGATTGCCGCGCTGCCCATCCCGGGAGTTCGTTGGTTGGCGCAGAGTGCCAACGGGAATCGGATTGTGGCGCTCTCTGACACCATGGACACCATCGCTGTGATTGCGCCCAGCAACGTGGGCACGAACACCAATCCGGTTACGCTGATTTCCGATGCCTCGCTGAGCCGGCCGGTAGCTGCCGTGATCACGTCCGACGGCACCACTGCCTATGTGCTCAGCTGCGGGCCGCAGTGCGGCGGTACGGCCACCGCAGTGACGAAGGTGGATCTGACCGCCAACGCTGTCGTGGGCACCTCCATATCCCTGGGCAGCGCGGGCGGGACAACCGCGCTCCTGAGCGGCTCGACCCTCTTCGTTGCCGGAACGCCGCCCAGTCCGGGATGTGATCCCAGTACGCAACTGTGTGGAACATTCAGCGTGGTCGATCTCGCGGCAGGAATCGCCGCACCGCCCGTGCCCATCGCCGACGGCTACCACGGCCGCATCGCGCTTACCAGTAACGGACGGGCCTACGTTGGTTCCACCAACTGCACCAGCGTTACTTCGGGAACAGACTTGCGAGGCTGCCTCTCCATCGTCAACCTGCAAAGCAACAATGTGACGGTGGCGCCGAACGACGGAGATGTCACCGGTATCCAGCCGCTGCCAAATCGCAATGTGGTGTACGTGATTCAAAAGGGCGAGTTGAAGATTTACGACGCCACCACCGACAAAACCCAGGACAAGCAGCTCGACATCGTCGGCCAGGCGGTGGATGTAGTTGTGCCCGACCGCTAGGGTTGCGCTGGAGCGGCCGTCCCGGGCTTCGCCGGGGTCAGCAGCAGCCGCTGGACGGCGGAACGCTGCACGGCGTCCGCAGAAAAAGGTAGCTCGAAGGTTCTGCCCTCATACCACGCTTTCCACTGGTCCATGTAATACGGACTCAAGAAGTTGCCCGCCTGCCCGGTCACAACGTTGAGCGTGCTGTGATCGAAGTCGGCCAGATCAACCGTCATCCTCTCTGACGGTCCAAAGTCACGTCCGACCTGCTTCAGCGTGTACGAACCGCCCGACTGAGGATGCAGCCCCGGCCCCGTCCATCTCCCGATGAGTGGAAGTCGTTCGAGCACGGGATGGCGAATTTCAATCGGCGCGGCTTTTCCCCAACGCCACGACTTCAAGTCCGCCGGCGCTTCGGGCGAACCGATCGCTGCCTCCACCGCCGCGACCAGCAGCGCATCGTAGTCGGAGTACTTTGCCGGCAGCCACCGGGCGGGGCGTTGCGTGAATACATTGTCCAGCCACACGGACGACATCGACCATCCGTAGGTCTTCCAGGAGAGCGACGCTTCGTTGTCGTCCTCAGGCCGCGGCGGCGCGCCTCCAAGCTTCGGTTCGAGCAAGAGCCGGGCCAATTGCCGCCGGGAGCGGACGGTGATGGTGGCCGCGATGGAATCCGAGGTCAGGCGACCGTCCCAGTCGCGGAGCAGATCGCGGGCTTGTTGAGCGCGCGGCGACAGGTTCCTGGCGTGACTCAGCGCGGAGGCAAATTGTTCGGCGCAGGCCTGATCGAAAGCGGAATATACGTCCGTCTGCAGGGCAAGCATGTCTGCGGCGGACAACTGTTTGCCCGACTCCAGCACGCGATAGATGCGCTCGGTACGCCAGGGAGCATCCCACTCCGTGCTCAGGCTGTAACGATACTTGTCGGGGGTGATGCGACCGTTGGCCGTGCCCAAAATTCCCGAGGGCGGATCGTAGACACGGGGCATGTCGTCGAAGGGAACGTAGCCCTTCCATCCGTGGGCATCATCGCTGCCACTTACGGGCAGGCTGCCATCCCCCGCGGCACGAAGGGGCACTCGCCCCGTGGCCTGATAGCCGATGTGCCCGTCAACGTCGGCATAGACAGCGTTCTGGGCGGGCGCTCCCCACGTGGACAGCGCGCGCCGGAATTCCTCCCAGTTCTGGGCCGTGTCAAGATCGAAGAATGGAGTATTGAAAACATCGTAGAGAGTCCATTGCAGCGCCAGCTTGCGCGCTTCTCCGGGAACAAGCTCGCTGATCACCGGGCCGTGACGAGTGACCACGACATCCAGCTTCACGTCGGGCCGACCTTTGACGTGAATGGTTTCGGCACGATGTTCCGGCGCGCTCCATCCCAGCGGGGTGCGGTACTTGCCCTCGGCGTTGAATTCCTCGACGAATACGTCTTCGACGGTGGGGCCGAGGTTGGTGAATCCCCACGCGATGCTCTGGTTGTGGCCGACGATGACAAAGGGAACGCCGGGTAGGGTGACTCCCGCGGTATCCACATTGCCCGCGCGCAGGTGAGCTTCATACCAGAGATTCGGCATCTGATGGCTGAGATGCATGTCATTGGCGAGCAGCGGCTTGCCGGAGACAGTGTGCTCACCGGAGACAACCCAGTTGTTGGAGCCGGCGCGCAAGGGGTCGCGTCCCGGCAACGGCGGCAGTGCGGACTGGAATTTCGCCACCGCTATCGAGTCCATGTCGTCATCGTCTTCCGACTGCGCCGGAATGCGCTGCTCTGGCGCGATCCCTTCCACCTCCGGAGGATGATCATGGCTGGAGGAATTAACGAACAGATCGGCGGTCAGCTCCGGACCGAGCTTGGCCAGAATCTTCTCCCGCGCCAAGGCAGAGTGGTAGGTGCCGTGGTTGAGGTCCTGCACCATACGCGCACCGATGAGGAAACAGTCTTCCAGAGTCCAGGGTTGAGGCCGGTAGCCAATCAGGCGAAATTCAATGGGAGGATGGCCCTGTTGCGCCTCGAGCGATGCATTGACGCCGCGGACATAGGCCTCAAAAAACGATCGATCCCGCGCGGAGAGCGCGGCGGCCGCCCGTCGGGCCGCGCCGCGCAGGCCCAAGATGCGTTGTTCCCGATCATGTTGAAGCAGGTCCGGGCCGAGGATTTCAGCCGTATCGCCCGCCGCAAAACGCCGCATGATGTCCATCTGCCACAGGCGGTCTTGCGCGGTAACGAACCCCTGCGCGAAAAACAAATCGTCCAGACTGGCGGCGTCAATTGTCGGAACGCCGTGTCCGTCGCGCGTCACGACCACGTTCTGCTGCAGTCCGGGCACCCTCAGGGTACCGTCCAGCTGCGGTAGTGCGGAGCGGGCCACGCCGTAGAGGTAGAACACCCCTGCCGCGATGGCGACAACGACCAGTACCAACAAGCGGCGCAGCCACCGGCCGGCTGAACTACGGGGCGGGGAAGAAATGGTCGTGAGCATGAAATTGAGATTCTACGTTGACCAGCGACAAACCGGTAGATGATCGAGCTGGTAACGCCAGCGGCGGCGTACCGGGCGGTGCCGCAACCCCGTGCTATGCTGAGGGCCACTGCGGGCCGCGCGCCCCACACCGCATGTTGCAGAAGCGCATTGACGATCAGCCCGTGATTTCGCGCGAAATGATGCGCGAAGCCGAAGACATTTTCCGCGCCCACCTCAAACGCGTTGGGCTGAAGCAGACGGAACAGCGCAGCGTGATCCTGCGCACCTTCCTCGAAACCCGCGAACATCTTTCTACCGATGAACTGCACCGGCTGGTCACCAAAAAAGACGCCGGCATCGGCTATACCACGGTCTATCGCACGCTCAAACTGCTGGCCGAGTGCGGGCTGGCCAGCGCCGTCGAGTTTCACGACGGCAAAGCGCGTTTCGAACACCAGTACAACCGCCGCAGTCACCACCACATGGTGTGCACCGGCTGTGGCAGTTCAGTGGAGTTTTTCTCTTCCGAACTGGATCGACTGGAACAAGAGGTTGGGCGCAAATACCACTACGAAACCACCCGGCATACCTTCCAGATTTACGGCCTGTGCGAGGAATGCCGCCGGAAAGACAATGGGCGCCGGGTCGTGTGAAGTTTCTTAGGAGCGTCGGCCGGACTTCGCTTCCGGGGACTCCCCTTCTGGTAGTGGGCTGTTTTGAATTTGACCGGCCTTTGCGCAATCCAAAATCTGTGCCATGATGGGGACTATGCAAAAGCGCTCAAGCAAGACTGATTTCTCACAAGACGCCCTGAGGGTTGTTGAGCAGACAATCGGAGCCCCCCTTGCAGTAGAGAGGCCCAAGAATCCCGCCGCTGTTTCACTGGGGAGGCTGGGCGGATTGAAGGGCGGAAAAGCGCGAGCTCAAGCCTTGTCGCCCGAGAAGCGTAAGGCAATCGCCAAGAAGGCCGCAAAAATGCGATGGAAAACAGCGAGGAAAACGATATAATAAAGCCGGGTGGTGAGTTCGCCTCGTGGACACCCGGCTTCGGTTATTCGGGACCTAGGGCCCTACGGTGGTATATCGATGGTAATAACGACATCGCCGAAGCGAAGCGTTATTATCAGCCTGTTGAAAGCGCGTTTCCAGTGAATCTTCACGCGCAATCTCCTTTTGGTTAAGATCGCCCGGCTTGTCAGAGCCGGGCGTTTCCGTCTTGCGACGAAAACTCTTTATGCGACCTCGTCTTCATCGTCGGTCGCTTGTGGGTGTTCCTCGTTATAGGTATCGAGCAAGTCCAAGAGGCTCAGCACCCATATTCGATCAGACTTGGTCATGCTGAAAACGTCGGCACTTGTAGTCAGTGTCAGGGTGATTCCGTTTTCCAGGGTGACTGTCTTTGCGGGCCCGGTAATGTTTTGAGGCGGCGCGGGAGGCAGATTCCCTTGATTGCCAGCATCGTCCCGTGACTTCCGCGGCGTACTCTTGTTCCTAGTGGCCGCCATGCCACCGCGCACCGTCAGCAGCGGGGACAGCGGGATGCCTGCGGCCTTGGCTGCCGTGAGGAAGAAGGCGCTTGCTTTTCTGCGGGTATCGCCTTCCACGTTGTACTTGCGGAGTTCCTCATCGAAACTGTTCGGGGTAGCTTTTGAAAGGTCGAGCTTGAGCAGGTCCACATAGCTTCGTTTCAAGATGTCGCGCAGGAGCGCGCCCCTGTTCTCCTTTTCATCGGCCAGTTTTTTCAGTTCAGGTTTCGGCTTCCCGTCGTCGCTGATGAGCCCGAGAAACTTGTAAGCGCTCAGCAATTGACTCCGCATCCCGCCGGAGTAGGAAGCCCAGATGCTGGTGTCAATACGATCCGGCAAGAAGTTCGCAAAGGAATCTAGAGTCGAAACGAACGTCTTGTAGGGAACGTAGGGGGCGGTATTAGTTTTACCGTTTGTCTCTGCCATGGCGGCCTCCGATCTGACCTAAGATAACTATACCACAAATTTTACCATTTAGGACTGTATTTTGTCGATGTGCCGCAAGTGTGTAGCATCGCTACAGGAGGTTCGCCATGAAGATCGGTGACCGAGTATTGGCGCACGTCAACAACGGTTCTTGGACGCCTTGCGATGTGATTGATATTAAAGGCGATATTGTTATTGTTTCGGGAGCGGAAGAGCAGACTAGGGCTCGCCAGTCTGGGCGGCGGCCTATCGGCGTTGGATTATCTGCGAAGTTGGTAAAGAAAAACAATGTGGTAAAACAGCTTGACAATACATGAGCGCTCAAGCATAATGTCTGTCATGAACCGCTTAAGTATTGAGAGGCGCACGCGGGTCGTAGGAGCCCTGATAGAGGGGAACAGCATCCGTTCCACCGTTCGCATGACCGGCGTGTGCAAGGATGCGGTTCTCAAGCTCATCGAAGATATGGGAGCGGCCTGTGCCGAGTTCCACGATTCAACTGTGCGTGGAGTCAAGGTACAGCGCGTGCAATGCGATGAAGTGTGGAGCTTCTGTTACGCGAAAGCGAAGAACGTGCCCGAAGAGAGGAAGGGCACAGGAGCCGGGGACGTTTGGACTTGGACGGCCATTGACGCTGATTCCAAGCTGATTCTCTCCTACCTGTGCGGTGGCAGGGATGCGGTTTGGGCGCGTCAGTTCATGGAGGACTTAGCATCGCGTGTGACTACGCGCATTCAGATCACAACGGACGGGCACCGCGCCTATGCGGAAGCCGTTGAAGGTGCCTTTGGAATGCACGTTGACTACGCGATGCTGATAAAGCTGTATGGCGCACCCTCCGACCGTCCCGATACCCGCTACAGCCCCGCCGCCTGCATCGGCACGCGCATGGGCATCCTCAGCGGCAACCCCGATCGTCAGCACATCTCCACCAGCTTTGTCGAAAGGCAGAATCTGAATCTGAGGATGGGCGTCCGCCGCTTCACGCGGCTAACGAATGCATTCTCAAAGAAGTTTGAGAATCACTGCCACATGGTTGCCATCTACCATGCCTATTACAATTTCTGCCGGGTACATCAGACTCTGCGCGTGACGCCCGCGATGGAAGCGGGATTGGCAGATCATGTGTGGTCAGTAACGGAGCTGGTTTCTTTACTAGAGAGGCACTCCCCTGCGGCCTAGAACTGGCGTAAACTGAGTACGGCGGTAATCTTCCCTATGGCCTGTCGTGCTACTATCCTCGGAGTTGAAATGCCTCTCGAAAAGGAACTCGCCTTGTTTGAAAGCAAGAAGGATGAACTTCTCAAAGTCCATCCCGGAAAGTTTGCTCTCATGCACGAAGAGGAATTTGTCGGTGCATTCGATACCGCAGAAAATGCCTATGAAGCTGGAGTCTTGAAATTCGGGAAGTCCCCGTTTTTGGTAAAGAAAATATCCCAAGAGCCAGAGGTATACAGGAATCAAGCCTTAGCACTGGGACTCATGAATGCCCGTATTTGACTTCTTCCACTGGGACAAAGGTCGCGGCTACACGCTCGCCGAGACGGGGGCTATTCTCCAAGTCACAATCGGAATTCCACCTGCGCTAGAGCAGCTATGCCTTCGGGACTCCATCCCGATCCCATCGCCCGTATCTGGATATGCACTGATTGATACAGGAGCATCGGCATCTGCCGTTCACGAGCAAATATTTATAGACTTTGGAGTTCAGCCGATTGACCACATCGCGATGTCCACGCCACACACTCGCGACAAATTTTCGTTTGTATATCCCGCCAAAATACAATTCCCCGGACTCAACCTTTCCGGAGACGCGATGTGGCCGTGGATGCGCGTCGTTGGTTGCGAGCTAAAATGGACTACGTTCGACAATAAAGAAATCATCATGCTCGTTGGGAGAGACGTGCTGAAATGGTTTCTCATGGTCTACAACGGAGTCCACTCCGATGTGACCCTTACCTATTAGATTTCAAAACAGCCCACTACCCCCCTTCTTAATTCGTTGCCTTAACGCAATATTTTTGATACGTTTCGCCGGACGGCGCAGTTGCCGTCGCGGTTCAATCCTGGAAGCTGGGGGAAATCGTATGCCTCGATTTTGTACCGCCTGTGGCGCGCAAATGCCCGACACGGCCAACAACTGTCCGTCGTGTGGAAAGGGCGCGGGTGCGGCAGCGCCTGCGGCGCAGAGCTCCGGCGGCGGTCTCGCTGATAATGTGGCGGGGTTGCTCGCTTACATCACGATTCTTCCGGCCATTTTCTTTCTGGTGGTCGAGCCCTACAACAAGAACAAGTTCATTCGCTTCCACTCCTTCCAGTGCTTGTTCATGGCGGCCGCGTGGTTTGCGTGCATTATCGTGTTGATGTTTCTCGGGATGATCCTTTCCTTTGTTTCGTTTCTCGGGCTGTTGGTCATTCCCCTCTACTTCCTGGTGGGCTTCGGATTTTTCGTGATGATCGTGATTTGCCTGCTCAAGGCGTATCAGGGACAGATGTGGAAGGTGCCGGTCATCGGCAACCTGGCCGAAAAGCAGGCTAACGCCGTCTAAGGCATGACCACGACGCCGGCGCTGTGCGCTCTGACCGAATTCGTCGCAGTGTGGCAGCGCCGAGGAGATGACGCTGCGGGGGCAGCCGCAGCTTGCGGCTGCCTGGGTTTTTTCGGCTTCATCATTGTCGCGTTCCTCGCCATCAACATCGCTCTGCTGGTGTGGGTGGCCCGGGACGCCAAGAACCGCAGCATGGACAACTCCATCCTGTGGATGGTGCTGGTCATGATCACCGGCTTGATCGGACTCATCATCTACCTCTGCGTGCGGCCGGCGGGCAACCTCGTCCCCTGCCCCCATTGCAACAACAAGCGCATGCAGGTGAGCACCACGTGTCCACATTGCGGCAGCGCCTGAAGCACCCGGGAAGCTACCTCCTGCTGCTGGCACTGCTGGCCGGAACAGTTTTTCTCGATGCCACCCGCCCGCCGTCACGGCAATGGATTGCGCCGGCCTACGTCGCGGTCGTGGGAGCGTATCAGAACAGGCTTAGTCCGCATCTGTCGCGGCTGGTGCAGTGTCGCTACACGCCCACCTGCTCGCACTATTCCAAGGAAGCGGTGCAGCGTTATGGCATTGGCCGCGGACTCGAGCTCACGGCCAGGCGACTGTGGCGATGCCGCTCCAGAGTCCCGCTCGGCACCTCTGATCCCGTCCCGACCCTCCCGCCCGCTTGACAGATGCCACGCCCCCCGTGAATCCTACTTCTTTTGCCTTGCGTTCCGCCTGGAGAGGCTGCCGGTTGAAAGTTCGCGTGTTTTATCACGATAAGTGTTTTGACGGAGCTTGTTCGGCGGCGCTCTTTTCCCGCTTTTATCAGGAACGCATCCGCGACGACGCTCAATTCGAATTCATGGGCTTGCTCCACCGCGCCGGCGCCCTTTTTGACGAACGCGATTTTACCGGCGACGAAAACGCGATTGTCGATTTCAAGTATTCCAGTTCGCCGCGGATCACGTGGTGGTTCGACCATCACGCCAGCGCCTTCCTCACTCCAGAAGACGGGGAACACTTTCGGCGCGACCAGAGCAATCGCAAATTCTACGATCCTGACTTCCGCTCCTGTACCGCGTTCCTGGCCATGATCGCCGAAAAGCATTTCGGTTTTGATCCCAAGCCGGTGACGGAATTAGTACAGTGGGCCGACATTATTGACGGCGCGCTCTATGCCGACGCCCGCACCGCCGTCGAAATGAAAGAGCCGGCCATGAAGCTGACCATGGTGATTGAGGCGTCGCGCGAACCGGACTTCGTTCCCAGCCTGATTCCGCTGCTGGCGCGCCGCCCCCTGGCCGCGGTGCTGAGCGACGCCTTGGTTGCGCCGCGGATTGCGCCGCTGATCGAGCGTCACGAACGCTCCATCGGAATTCTGCGCGAGCGCACCGAGTGCAAAGATGGCACGCTTTTTTTCGACGTCACCGACCAGGACCTTGAAGGCTACAACAAGTTTGTGCCCTATTACCTCTATCCGGAAAGTGTCTACAGCATCGGCCTGAGCAAGAGCAGCTTCCGCAACAAAGTATCGGTGGGGTCGAATCCGTGGGCGCGCTCCAACAATCTGGTCAATCTGGCAAAGATTTGCGAACGCTACGGCGGCGGCGGCCATGCTCGCGTGGGAGCGATCTCTTTTGATGTGAGCCAGAATGAAGCGGCACGGCGCGCGGCGTTGGAAATTGTGGAAGAGTTACGGGCAGTCGAGCGGGCGCGTCGCTAAGGCGGCATCGCGCCAGACGGTCAGGCTGCGCACAGCGAAGCGTCTGTATGCTCTTTCTCCGCGTGCTCTGCGTTTTAGATTTCGCTCTCCGGGTCGTCCTGCCCAAACGCAGAGCTCCTCTGGAATTGCTTGAAAGCGGCGAACTAGGGCAGGGAAAACGCGATCTTGCGCAGCAGACGCTTTTCCACCACCGGCGCCAATTGGGCGATGGTGGGATGTTCAAAGATGTCGCGTACCTCCAGCGCCAGATCAAAACGCGCGCGAATGTGGTTGAGCAGCGCCATCACCAGCAGCGAATTTCCGCCAAGATCAAGGAAATTGTCGCGCGCCCCAATCGGACCGATCTTCAAGACCTGCGCCCAGACCTCTGCCATTGCCACTTCCACAGGGGTGCGCGGCGGCTCGTAGTCGCCGCGCGAAAGGCCGGCGGCATCGGCCGTGGCCAGCGCCTGGCGATCAATCTTGCCGTTGGCATTTAACGGGAGTTCCTCGTGGTTTACAAACAGCGTCGGAATCATGTATTCGGGCAATCGTTGCCGCAGGGCGCGCTGCGCCTCGTCCGGCTGGGGCCCCGGTGCGCCGCTGGGAACGATGTGCGCCGCCAGGGCGTGATTGCGCCCTTCGCGCTGGATCACGGTGACCACCGCTGCCCGCACCGCCAGCGTTTCCCGGATCGCAGTTTCCACTTCGCCCAGCTCAATCCGATGCCCGCGAATTTTCACTTGCAGATCTTCACGCCCCAGGAGCTCGAGATTGCCGTCGGGCAGCATGCGTCCTAGATCGCCGGTGCGATACAGCCGCGCGCCGCTCCGCGGATGAATGAGAAAAGCGTTGGCGGTTTTTTCCGGGTCGCGCCAGTATCCTCGCGCCAAGCCCGCACCTCCGATGTAGAGATGGCCGGCTACATTCACCGGACAGGGTTCGAGCGTGTCGTCGAGCACATACCAGAATTGACGGTGCAGTGGCTTCCCATAAGGAATGCTCTTCCACTTTGGGTCCACCTTGCCCACGAGATAGAAGACCGACCAGATAGAAGCTTCCGTGGCCCCGCCCAGGCTGATCACTTGCGCTGACGGCGCTTGCTGTCGCACCCGGCCCGGCAGGGTCAGCGGAATCCAATCGCCACTCAGCAGCGCCAGGCGCAGCTTCGATCCGAGCACATTCGCATGCTTCACTTGTCCGTAGTCCACCAGCATTTCCAGAAATGCAGGGACGGTATTCCAGAGCGTGATCTCTTCCCGTTGCATGAGATCAGCCCAGTGCGCGGCGTCGCGCCGGTGCTCCGCCGCCGGCAACACGAGTGTTCCGCCAGCGCCAAGCAATCCAAAAATGTCATACACGGAGAGATCAAAACTCAGCGCGGAGAGGCCAAGAACGCGATCACCGGGGCCGACCGTGAAGCGCGCGTTGATATCATCGTTGGTGTTGCGCGCCGCACCGTGTTCGATCATCACGCCTTTTGGTTTGCCGGTGGATCCTGAAGTGTAGATGACGTAGGCGAGATCAGCTTCTGTGCACGGGGCCGGGCGTTTCCGACGGAAGCTGCCTTCTCCGGCCGTGGCCACGCTGAGCAACTCAACCCCGCGGGGCCAGCGCCGAGGCTTCTTGAAGGACGGAGAGACAATGGCCACCTTCGCGCCTGCATGCGTCAGCACCTCGCCGATGCGGGCGTCCGGCCACTCGGGATCAAGCGGAAGATAAGCTGCGCCCGACTGCAAAATGCCGAGGGTGGCAACCACCTGCTCCCACCCTTTATCCAAAATGACTGCTACCAACTCATTGGGCCGTGCGCCGCGCTCCTGCAGCAACGCTGCCAAGCCTGCGGCTCGGCGCGCCAACTCCAGAAAAGTCATGCGCCGCGACGGAGTGATGATGGCCAGCGCATCCGGGCGCACTGCCGCCTGCTCCAGGAGAGGATCCTGCAGCAGCATGCCACCACGGCGCTGGGCCGATCTGGACATTTGAGTTGGCGAAGAGAACAAGACCCGTCAGGCAGCCATCGCCCAATCCGGGCTCTGGGTGGGGGACCCGCCTAAATTATGCGGTCAGCAGGCGTGGGAAGCGCAGTGACGAAGGTCACGGGCACCCCACAACTCCTCCCCCGGGCCGGACCTTGAGCCTCCGAATCGTGAAGACTTCGTCAGATTGAACAAGCGGCCAAAGCTTAGTCCACTCTTATCCAGCATTCAAGCATCGCACATTGGAGGAAGGAATCACGGCCGCAATCAGGGAGCGGTCTC
>JBGQDM010000083.1:0-14553 GCA_041495845.1 Terriglobia bacterium
CCGGCACTCCTATCATTACTTCAAGCCTAATTCTGGCCACCCGATAGCGCGAAAACGACTCGCACGGAGGTGCCGCACTTGAGATTCTTCAGTGTCCGGCTGATCGTCGCACTCATTCTGGGAGTCACATTAGTTTCCGCCGGCTTTACCTACTACCAGGTGGAACGGCAGCGCAGCGCGCTGCGCCAGGAATTGCGGCACCGAGCCGAAGTGTTAGGTGAAAGCCTCTCCGACAGCGTTGAAAATCAGGTGGAACGCGGCTCGGCTGCGGAACTGCAAAGGGTTGTCACACGATTCAGCAATCGCGAGCACCTCGCGGGCGTGGGAGTTTACAACCGTGACGCCGAGCCGCTCGCGGTCACGCCCGGTCTCGATCAACTGCTCTCCGGGCATCGTGATGCGGTGGCAGTGGCCATTAACCGACGCGCAGGCGAGGGAGTGTTTCTGCGCAGCGGCAACACGCCGGTTCATATCTTTGCTTTGCCCATCGTTCGCCAAGGGCAGGTGATCGGCGGCCTGGCGATTGTGCACGATGCCACCTATATCCGTGCGCGGAGCCGCCACCTGTGGTGGGAAACCTTCTGGCGGGCGTTGGTACAGGTGTTGCTGATCGCTTTAATCACAGTCTTCATCGTACGTTGGAGCATTGAAGGTCCGATCGCGCGCGCCGCACAATGGATGCGAGCGTTGCGCACGGGCAGGATCACCCCCAGCCATCAGGCACCGGAGATGCCGTTCCTGCAACCACTCGCCCGGGAAGTGCAGACGTTTGTCGAGAGCCTTCATCACGCGCGCTCCGCCGCTGCAACCGAGGCGCGGCTGCGAGAAGCGGGAGAGTCACTGTGGACGGCGGAGCGGCTGGCGGTGCATGTGCGCACGCGTCTGGAGGGGAGCCGCTTATTCGTAGTTTCCAATCGGGAACCCTACACGCATACGCGGACGGGCAAGGCAATCGAGGTCACCGTGCCAGCCAGCGGGTTGGTGACGGCGCTCGAACCCGTACTGAATGCCTGCGATGGTACCTGGGTGGCCCATGGCAATGGCAATGCCGATGCGGAGACCGTGGATGCCCGCGACTGTCTGCGTGTGCCGCCCGACGACCCCCGCTATACGCTGCGTCGCGTGTGGCTGAGCAAAGAAGACGAGGATGGCTACTACTACGGGTTCGCGAATGAAGGCCTGTGGCCGCTTTGCCACATTGCACATACGCGACCGATTTTCCGCGCGTCTGATTGGGAACGGTACCAACTGGTAAATCAGAAGTTTGCGGAGGCTGTGCTCGAAGAGATGGCGGACACAGCGAATCCGGTGCTGCTGGTGCAGGACTATCACTTTGCACCGCTGGCGCGATTGGTGAAACAAAAACGTCCGGATGCGCGCATCGCCATTTTTTGGCACATTCCCTGGCCGAATCCAGAGGCTTTCGGCATCTGTCCGTGGCAGCGCGAATTGCTCGATGGCCTGCTGGCAGCGGACTTGATCGGATTCCACGTGCAGGCGCACTGCAACAATTTCTTGCAGACCGTAGACCGGACTTTGGAATGCCGGATCGAGTGGGAGCACTTCACGGCGCAGCGACTGGGTCACACCACCATGGTGAGACCCTTTCCCATCAGCGTGGACTACACCGAGGCCGAGGAGCGTCCAGCGGATGGCTCGGTGTTCCTGGATCGTGTGGCGCTCCTGCAAGAGCTGGGGGTGGAAGCGACGTTTCTCGGTGTGGGGGTAGACCGCGTGGATTATACGAAGGGCATCCCGGAGCGCTTTCTGGCAGTCGAACGGTTCCTTGAGGAGCACCCTTCCTATCAGGGGCGATTTGTGTGCGTGCAAATTGGCGCGCCCAGCCGCGGCGTGATTCGGCGGTACCAGGAATTGATGTGGGAGGTGGAAGCGGAGGCGGAGCGCATCAACCGCCGTTTCCAAGCCGGAAAATGGAAGCCGATCGTGTTCTTGAAGCGGCACCACACGCACCGTGAGATCCAACGCTACTATCGGGCCGCGGACCTTTGTCTGGTGACCTCGTTGCACGATGGCATGAATCTGGTGGCCAAAGAATTCGTGGCCGCGCGCGACGATGACCGTGGAGTCCTGGTGCTCAGCCAGTTCACCGGCGCCGCTCGTGAATTGCGCGACGCGCTCCTGGTGAACCCATACGACATTGACCAGACGGCAAACGCCATCCACCGGGCATTGAACATGAGCGCCAGCGAAATTGCCGAACGCATGCAAAGGATGCGCCGCACGGTCCGCGAACACAACGTCTACCGTTGGGCGGGGAGTCTGGTCGCGGAACTCTGTGGGGTTCGTCTGGAAGCCGCACCCGCTCCAGAGCGCACACACGACGGAGTGTCTGCCGCATGAAGAAGCACGGAGGGGAAGAACTACTGACGGATTCGACCGGCACAATCCGAGATTTCTTGCAGGAAGTGGCCGAGGCCCAAAGTTCCGCCCTCCTGCTCGATTACGACGGTACGCTGGCCCCGCTCCAGCAAGAGCGGAACCGCGCGGTTCCGTATGCAGGGATCGCGTCCGTGTTGCAGCCGCTGATGCAAGAGCCGCGCACCCGAATCGCGATCATCACCGGGCGCCGGGCTGGCGAAGTGGCCCGACTGCTGGGTCTTACTCCACCTCCGGAAATCTGGGGATCTTACGGCCTCGAGCACCTGCACCCCGATGGAACTTTGGAGACTATTGCCGTTGGGGAGCGGACCAAACTCGGCCTGGAAGAGGCAGAGCAATGGTTGATTCATCAACAAATAGACCGGCACGCCGAGCGCAAGCCCGGTGGCCTTGCCGTGCACTGGCGGGGGCTCCCAGAAACGACCCAGCACGAAATGCGCTGCCGGGCGCTGCTGGGATGGTTTGCGGTAGTGCAGCGCCGCGACATGGACTTGGTGGAGTTTGAGGGTGGAGTCGAAATCCGCGCAGCCGGCTTCGACAAAGGAGATGCCGTCCGTGCCATCGTCCGGGAGTTGGATGCTGACGCGCCGGTCGCGTATCTGGGAGATGATGGTCCGGACGAACCAGCCTTTCAGGCCTTGGACAGCCGCGGCCTTGGAATACTGGTGAGGCCGTTGTACCGGGCCACGACCGCCCGCGCGTGGCTGCGGCCGCCCGAGGGGGTGTTGAATTTTCTCCATCAGTGGCTTGAGGCTAGCAAGAATGGCGGAGCGCGCTTTGCCACCGCCAGCGGAACGCAAGTCGAATGACGGTGCCAACGATGGACAGCCCGAAGGGTGGCCAAGCCCGCCAGCCCTTTTACTTCAACACCTCGGCTCACCTCCTGCGGGCGGAGCGGGAAACAGCGACGACCCTGAGTGACTTGCACCGCAGCCTGGAGCGATGTTCCGACAAGTCCGTGTTTCAGCACACCTTCCGCACTTTGCAGGAACATCACTTTCTGCGGCAGGGCTTTTCCAACGACTTTGCTCACTGGGTGCTTTCAGGCTGCAACCAACCGGAGTTGGCGGAGCAGCTCGCAGGTGTGGACGTGCGCGGTTTCACCTCCATCACGGACTTGCGCGAGGCACTGCTGCGCATCGTGGGCGACTATCTCCGCCGGAACCCGCAGGCTGCCAGTTCTCCCAGCCGGGAGCCTTTCTACTTCTGCGCGACCGACATTGTGGTGATCCCAACACCCTTTGTGGCGAACAATCTCCCCGAGTTTCTGGATGGCTTGCGGCATGTCACCGTGCGATCCATTCATCACCACTTTATTGAAGGCCGGCTGCGCTTGAAACTCCAGTCGAACGACTTCTCGCGTTGGCTGGAAGAAGAGGTGGACCTGAAGGATCCCGCCCGCGCCATCAACAACATTGACATCTACACTGGCACCATGGAAGACGTGCGCCGGCAGATGGTGCGCTTGCTCGAAGCAGAATTGGCATAGCGGCAGGAACTATGGATCCAACAACGAAAATCACAATCAGCCCGCCGTCTCCAGACAGCCCACAAGCGGACTCTGGCACGGCGGCGCCCACCGGGGCGACTTCGCCAATCGCCCTGCCCGATCGTCGCAAGCGGCTGCGCATTCCTGAGACGCCCCCAACACCGCCGCCACCGCCGCACCTCGACGACTATCGATCCATTGTGGGAGAGGCGGATCTCGATGAGTTGCGCTATCTGGCTCGCGCCCTCAAAGGCCGGACGATGAAGATGGTGAACTCCACCGCTGTCGGTGGCGGCGTCGCCGAAATGCTCAACCAGCTTGTGCCCTTGCTCAATGAGCTGGAGATTCACACCCGCTGGGACGTAATCACAGGCGGCAATGATTTTTTTGAGGTCACGAAAGCTTTTCACAACGCTCTCCACGGAAGCCCTTATGAGCTGACACGGCAGGCGCAAGAGATCTTCCTGATGTACAACGAGCAGAACCGGCAGCGGCTTGAGTTCAATGAAGACCTGGTCGTGATTCACGATCCCCAGCCCGCGGCTCTGATTCTGGGGCATGAGCGCAGTCGCGCCAAGTGGGTGTGGCGCTGTCACATTGATCTGTCCCATCCCGACCCCGATGTCTGGGGATTCCTTCGGCCGTTCGTTGAGCGCTATGACGCGGCAATTTTTTCCGCCCCGTCATTCACGCGCCAGTTGCCGATTCCGCAGTACCTTTTCTATCCCTGTATTGATCCGCTCTCAGCAAAAAACCGAGAGCTGGAGGAGAGCGAGATTCAGAGGGTTTGCGACGGCTTCGGCATTGACCGGACGCGTCCGATCGTGACGCAGGTCTCGCGCTTTGACCGGCTGAAAGATCCGGTCGGCGTCATCCAGGCATACAAAATGGCCAAACAGTACGTGGACTGCCAGTTGGTCCTGGCTGGCGGCGGGGCGTCCGATGACCCCGAGGGAGCGGCCGTGCTGCGGGAGGTCGAAGCCGCAGCCGGGAATGACCCCGATGTGATCGTGCTCAATCTGCCGCCGTGGTGCGCCTTCGAGATCAACGCGCTACAGCGCGCTTCTACCGTCATCGTCCAGAAGTCCCTGCGCGAAGGTTTTGGCCTCACCGTGACTGAGGCGCTGTGGAAAGCAAAGCCGACCATTGCCAGTGCGGTCGGAGGGATCCCAAACCAGATCATTCACAAGCTGACCGGTGCGCTGGTTCACTCCGTGGAAGGCTGCGCCTACCAGATCCGCTACCTCTTGACCCACCCTGAGTTCGCGAACCAGCTCGGGCGTAACGGGAGGGAACATGTGAAGGAGAACTTTCTCATGACGACCAACCTGAAGCGTTGGCTGCTCCTGCATCACATCTTGGATGGCCGGGCGGTTTGAGGAGGAGTGCTCCCCTGGGGCAACCGTCATGAGTCCCCGGGGTTTTTCTTTTCTGTGATTTGCGGGGCGGCAGTGCTTACATGCCGGCAGCAAGTGTGGTGCGGCTGGCCCAGGTAAGGCGGAGATATTTGTAGGGATTGACCGGGGTGTTGTTGATGCGGACTTCGTAGTGAAGATGGGGGCCGGTGCTGCGGCCGGAGGTGCCAACGTAGCCGAGCAGGTCGCCACGGTGCACGAGCTGGCCCGCGACCACGGCAAAGCCGGAAAGATGGCCGTAGAGAGTACTGATGCCGCCGGTGTGTTCGAGGACGATCTCGCGGCCGTAACCGCCGTTCTGGTCGGCATAGGAAACTACGCCATCGGCCGGAGCCATCACTTCCTGTCCGAAGTTGGCGGAAATGTCCACGCCGGTGTGGAAGGCGCCTTCCCCGTTGAAGGGGTCTTGCCGTTCCCCAAACGAGCCGGTGACGTGGCCTTCTACCGGCCAAAGATTGGGCATGGCTGAGGCGCGGAGCCAGTCTACCGTGGTGAGGTTGCGTCCGGTGCCGAGCGTGGTGATCCCGATGGTGGCAGCGCCGCTCAAAGCGGTGGTGCGCAACGCATAAAGCTGGTCAAGCGATGAAACCACTTGGGCATTGTCCAGGCCTTGCCCCTGGGTCGAAGTCAGCACCGGGTCAGCTTTTAGCCCATAAAGCGAAGAGACTTCGCTGGCCAGCGAACCCAGAGAAGCGACTTGAATGTCGCGGTCCTGAGCTACCTGCTCCAGGTGGCTGTAGCGCCGGGTAAGTTGCTCCTTCTCCGTACGGAGCTCGTTGAAACGGGACACCTTGAACAGCATCCGGGCATAGGAACTGGCAATGCCGGTGAGGCTAAGCAGGCCGATGGAAACACCCGCCACGAGCACGTACAAATACTGGACAGGGATGGAAATCTTACGTAGCTGTCCGTCTTCGCCCCGCGCTACAAAAAGGATGTAGAAACGCTTTCGCAAATAGATGCCTTCCCTAAATGAGGGTCGATAACAGCCAGTGCCCGGTTACAGGTTCCGGGTACATCCCGAATCGGTCCGCGCTTCCCAGTTTTGGGAGTGTGGAGCGCGTCGCTACCATCGATCCAGGTAAAACAAAATGCAGTAGCCGTCTCGTGCGGCTTGCTGCCTGGCCAAAGGTCAAGGAAAACTGCTCTCAAACCGTAACAAAGTAGGTTCGGGCTGTCAACCCAGGGGAGGGCTTGGTAACAGTTACGAAGGTCGGAAGCTGGGGCGTCCTGCGGGCCAGGGGTGCCGCACGAACAGGGACAGATACGGGGGCGTAAACTCCTAAATCGCAGAGAATGCTGAGAGAACTCGCAGAGAAGACCGGAAACACCGCCCGCCGGGTGGAAGCGGCTATATTAGGAACCGTGCCGTTGCACGAAAAAGCGCTGATTCAGCGGATTCGCCGGGCTGCCGGTAGTGGCGCGGGTCGGGTTCGGCTCGGAATTGGCGACGATGCCGCCATCCTGCACATTCCGGCGGGGCAGGAAGTGCTGGTGACCACCGACTTCACCTTGGAAGGGGTGCACTTCCGGCGGGAATGGCACCCGGCGGAGAGCGTGGGGCATCGCTGCCTGGCGCGTGGTTTGAGTGACATTGCGGCCATGGGCGGGGAGCCGATGGCGGCATTCTTGTCGTTGGCGTTGCCGCCGGAGTTGCCGCAGCGGTGGGTAGATGGGTTCGTGCGCGGACTCCTCAGGCTGGCGCGCCGGCACCGGGTGACGCTGGCAGGTGGAGACACGGCGGGGTCTCCGGGTGGCAGCGGCGTTTTAGCGGACATGGTCGTGGTCGGCACAGCCCCGGCGGGCAAAGCGCTGCGGCGGTCGGGAGCCCGGCCGGGGGACTTGCTCTACGTGACCGCAGAGTTGGGCGGATCGGCAGTGGCGCTGGGGAAGTTTTTCGCGGGAAAGAAGGCGAGTACCCAGGCGCACCGGCGGTATTTTTTCCCCGAACCGCGGGTGGCCATAGGGCAAGTGCTTCGTGGCATGGCTACAGCCATGATTGATTTGAGCGACGGGCTCTCGACCGACCTGCATCACATTTGCCAAGAAAGCGGAGTCGGCGCGGTGGTGGAAGCGGCGGCAGTGCCGCGAGCCCGAGGCGCCAGCCTGGAGCAGGCATTGCACGGAGGCGAGGACTACGAATTGTTGTTTACGGCACGGCCCTCGCGGCGTATCCCGGAGCGGATCGCAGGGGTACGGGTGACGCGCATTGGCGAAATTACCCGGCGCGGAGTGGTGCTGGCGCAGACGGGGCGACGCGAAAAGCTGATAGCGCGCGGCTGGGAACATTTGCGGAGTTAGGGATATCTCCGCTGCGCCAGGCGAAGTTGGGGGACTCTTCGAAGCCCTGTTACGGCAGAGCGAGCGGCTTATGCCGATGGATGCGCTGCTCACCCGCCACAGGAAGTGCCATCGGTAACCTCAAGATGTCTATGCCCACTTCTGGAGAAGGACTAGAGTAGAGACATGTCTCAGAAGTTTGTGTTTTTGCTGATGGCTGGATTGCTGGCGGGTGGGTGGGCGACAAGCGAGGCGCAGGAGAAGAGTCCGGCGCCGGCGGCCGCAAGCCAGGCAGCACAGAAGATGGGAGCGGCGGCCGGACCGGCCGTGGCTCCAGACGAAAAATTTCTCCGCGAGCGCTTTGGCGCCGAATTTACTCCCGTGCCGGAGTTTGCCCCCATGGTGGCCGATGTGGATGGCGATGGCGTGGACGACCTGGTGGTAGTGGCGCGAGCGAGGAATCCAATGCTCGATGCGGGCCCGCTGGGGTACAGAGTCCTGGATCCGTATTACACCTTCTTCGGTTTTGGCGATGCGCGCGTGACCTCGGGGTTTGGCGCGGAAGACCCGACGCACAAAGGCACAGTGCTGCTGGTGATTCACGGCGCCGGTGAGGAGGCCTGGCGGGCAGCAGCGCCGAAGGCTAAGTTTGTGCTGATCAACTTACCCTTCAAGGCGGTGTGGCTGCGACGGGTGCTGGTGAAAAGAAAAGTGCGCATGGCGATTGCCATCGAAGAATACGGAAGCCAACAGGAAACCTCAGCCATCTACTGGGATGGGAAGGGCTACAAGTACGAACCCCTGGGCAGCGCCATGCAGTGAAGTCGCTTCTTCCGGACCGCGCGCCCGCAACTGTCTCAAGCAAGCCGCCAGCCAACCACCGCTGGCGGTTTTTCTTTGCCTGCACCGTGGGCCAGTCACCGCCTCCGATTCCGGTTAGTGGCATAATCGAGGCCTATGAAACTCGAAGCGAAGCTGGATGAACTGCAGCGGCGGTCCAAGCTGGCCGAAGCGGGCGGCGGGGCGCAACGGCTCGAGCGGCAGCACAAGGAAGGCAAGATGTCGGCGCGGGAACGAATCCACTTCCTGCTTGACGAAGGTACGTTCGAGGAAACCGACAAGCTGGTGACGCACCACTGCCACGACTTTGGCATGGACGAGCAGAAGTATTACGGCGATGGCTTCATCACCGGCTACGGAAAGATTGAAGGGCGGACGGTGTTTGTCTTTGCCCAGGACTTTACTGTGTTTGGCGGGTCACTCTCGGCGGCCAATGCGGCCAAAATCGTGAAGATCATGGACATGGCGGCGAAAGTGGGTGCGCCGTTCATCGGGCTCAATGATTCGGGCGGAGCGCGCATTCAGGAAGGCGTGATGTCGCTGGCCGGGTATGCCGACATCTTTCTGCGCAACACGCTGTATAGCGGCGTCGTTCCGCAGATTTCGGCCATCATGGGGCCGTGCGCAGGAGGAGCGGTGTATTCGCCGGCCATCACCGATTTCGTGTTGATGGTGGACAAGACTTCGTACATGTTCATCACCGGCCCGGATGTGATCCGCCTGGTGACACACGAGGAAGTGACCAAGGAGCAGTTAGGCGGGGCCATGACCCACAACGAGACTTCCGGCGTGGCGCACTTGATGGCGCGCGACGATGCCGAATGTCTTTCCATGGTTCGCGAACTGCTCAGCTTCATGCCCTCGAACAATCTGGAGGACCCGCCGCGACGGGCTTGCACCGATCCGGTGGACCGGGCCGACGCGGCCCTGGATACGCTGGTTCCGGCGGAATCGAACCAGCCGTATGACATCAAGGACGTGATCACGCGCGTGATGGACGATGGCTATTTCTTTGAAGTGCAGGAACACTACGCCAAGAACATCGTCATCGGCTACGCGCGGCTGAACGGAAAACCGGTGGGCGTGGTGGCGAACCAGCCGTCCATGCTGGCGGGGACGCTGGACATCAACGCGTCGGTAAAAGGGGCGCGCTTTGTGCGCTTCTGTGACTGCTTCAACATCCCGCTGATCACGTTTGAAGATGTGCCGGGGTTCTTGCCGGGGACGGCGCAGGAGTATGGCGGCATCATCCGGCACGGAGCCAAGCTGCTGTATGCGTTTGCGGAAGCGACGGTGCCGAAAATCACGGTGATTACGCGCAAGGCATATGGAGGTGCGTATTGCGTAATGGCGTCAAAACACATTCGCGCCGACGTGAACTACGCCTGGCCGACCGCCGAGATTGCGGTGATGGGGCCGGAAGGCGCGGTGGACATTGTCTACAAACGCGACCTGGAGCGAGCGGAGAATCGGGATGAGATGCGCGCGCAGAAGATTGAAGAATTCCGCGACCGGTTTGCGAATCCCTACGTGGCGGCGGACCGCGGGTTTGTGGATGCGGTGATCCAGCCGCGGGAAACCCGGCAGAAGCTGATCCAGGCGCTGGAAATGCTGGAAACAAAACGGGACAAGAACCCGGCAAAGAAGCATGGGAACATGCCGCTGTAGAGGAAAGTGGGCTTGCCTCTGGAAATCGAGGCTGTTAGTATGGCGAAGAAAGGGCGAACATTACCGTAACGAATGACTGGATGTCAGAATCGCGCCCCGAGACACCGCCAGACGTTAAGCCCGTGCCGCCCATCAAGCTCTTCACGGGTGGCTTAACCTCAAACACGAGGATTCAGTGGACTCAGAATTATCTAGACTGATTGATTCCGCGGCAGAGGTCGGTGCCTCCGGCAGGTGGAAGGCCGCCAACAAGAGAGTCGAGCAACTGGCCACCAACCCCGGGAAGGGCAATGAGTGGTGGGTGCAGGTGCTCGCGTCCCTGTGCGAGAAAGTATTTTCAGAATACTTGCTTCTGAAGCATTCCTACGAAGAGCCGAAGCGCGACAGCGTCGCACTGCTCGCATGGCGAGCACGGAACCTTTTGGAATTATCAGTCTGGAGTATTTATTGCTCGAAGAGCAAAGCGAATGCGCGTCGTTTTTACGAGGACGCAGGTCGTGACGTATTCGGCCTTTTCAGCGCCTTCACAAAATGGGGCGTCGCAACGTCGCAGAACGCCGAGTGGCGCGACCCGCTCGCAGGAGCGATGCAAGACCTCTCCCGACGGGCTAGAGCTGAGGGGATTAATTCTTTGGACGGCCCTTACAAGCAAGTCAGGAAAGCGGCTGAGGAGTGCGGACTGGGAGAGCATTTCAATCTCTCCTACAAAATGTTCTCCAAGTTTGCTCATCCGACTGCCATGCAAATCCTCGCTGTTCCCGATGAAGAAAAAATATCTAAGCAAAAAGACCAGTTCTTCAGCCAAGGCTGTCTTTTCTTCAGGGGCGCTTTTGAGGCCATTGAGGGCCAATTACTTCAGCAGTCCCCTTAAGCGGGGACACGAACTCCGCCGCACGCAACCTGCTCTCTAAGATACTGAGACCGGTGAGAAACAGCCATTAGTCTACAGACAAAAATCGAATGGACCGACGCCACCTGGAACCCGGTGCGCGGCTGCACCAAGATCAGCCCTGGGTGTAAGCATTGCTATGCGGAGACGTTCGCCGAGCGGTTTCGCGGCGTGCCCGGGCATCCGTACGAGCAGGGGTTTGACTTGCGGCTTGTTCCGGAAAAACTGACGGAGCCGTTTGCCTGGCGCTCGCCAAAGTTGGTCTTCGTGAATTCCATGAGCGACTTGTTCCAGCCGGGCGTGCCCGATGAATACATTGAAGCGGTGGTGTCCGTAATGGTCACCGCCCGGTGGCACACCTTTCAGGTGCTGACGAAGCGGGCGGAGCGCCTGCGGGAGTTGCTGAGCGGAAAACTGAAAGCCGTTGCTCAGGCGGAGAACATCTGGTGGGGCGTGAGTGTGGAAGACAAAAAATATGGTGTGCCCCGCATTGGGCAGCTTCGAAGGGCGCCTGCGGGAATCCGATTTCTTTCCGTCGAACCACTTCTCGAAGACGTGGGTAAACTTGACCTGCGAAGCATCCGTTGGGTCATCGTCGGCGGAGAGAGCGGGCCCGGGGCGCGACCGATGAAGAAGGAATGGGTGTTTTCCATCCGCGATCAGTGTTTCGCGAGCAAGGTGCCATTCTTCTTCAAGCAGTGGGGCGGCGTCAGGAAGATCAAGAACGGGCGTGAACTGAATGGGCGAACCTACGACGAGTATCCCCGCCGCGTTGTCGAAGCAGTACCGGCCCGGAGCGATTGCACCGGTTTTGCGGAAGGCTTCTGGCAGAAATTTGGCCGACTGATCTCTCCGAAGACGCGGCTCGTGGAGCTGTCCGCGATGGGCGCCGACTAGGCTTCAGTGGTTCTCGCCATCGCCGGGGGCGACATCGGGCGTGTCGATTCTTTGTGGGATGGTTCCCGGCGGAAGCGGCGGAGGCGGCTGAAACTGGCCCTGGTCGCGAGCGGCGAGCGCCACGTTCATGAAGTCCATCCAGATGGGTAGGGCAGCATGACCGCCGGACTCCTTGCTGCCTAGAGTTTTCTTTTCGTCAAAGCCCACCCAGACGCCGCAAGTCATCGTGGGCGAGAAGCCCACAAACCAAGCGTCGGTGAAATCGTTGGTGGTGCCGGTCTTGCCGGCGATGGGGTAGGGCATGGTGCTGGCGGCGCGGGCGGTGCCGTGCAGTACCACTTCGCGCAACATGGAGGTCAGCGTACGCGCGGTGCGCGAACTGATCACGTCCTTCACTTCCGGAACATTCTGCTCCAGCACATTGCCTTCGTAGCCGGTCACTTTGAGGATGTAGCGAGGCGTGGCGCGCACGCCATCGCTGGGGAAAACACTGAACGCGGCGGTCTGCTCCAGCAGAGTGATTTCCGCCGAGCCGAGCGCAATGGGCAGATAGGGTGGGATGGTGGAGGTCACCCCAAAACGGTGGGCATAGTCAATCACGCTGCGGACCCCAAGCTTGTCGGTGATCTTGAGCGCCGGAATATTGCGCGACTGGGCCAGCGCGCGGCGCAGGGTGATGTTGCCTTCGAAGCGGCCATCGTAGTTGTGCGGTGAGTAGGGGCCGGAGGCGGTTTGGAAAGTGGTGGGTTCGTCAAGGATGACGTCGTCCGGTGTGGCTCCCTGGTCAATGGCGGCGGTGTAGACGTAAGGCTTGAATGACGAGCCGACCTGGCGCAAGGCTTGCGTGGCGCGGTTGAACTTGCTCTCTTCGAAGTCGCGGCCGCCGATCATGGCTTTGACTTCGCCAGTCGCGTTGTCCAAGGCGACGAGTGCGGCCTGGGCGCCGGAGTCCTGCTCCAGGCTGACGCGCGCTTTGCCATCGGCACCGAGGGCCAGAATTTTCACGTAGACGATGTCACCGGCGAGAAAGAGGTCACGAGCGATGTGCCCAGTCCACTTCAGTTCTGCAGCGGCCAGCGGCGCTTCGTAACGCCCCAACTTCACCGTAGCGGTTTGAGCGGCGACGGTGGTGACCACGCCGTGGACGTAGCCGTTAACCTCGAGAGCGTTCTCCCAGTCGGGGTGAGAGTATTTTGCCAGGCGTTCGCCTTCGGCAATCACATTGCGCAAGCGACCCTTCCAGCCGTGACGGCGTTCGTATTCGGCCAGGCCATTGAGTACGGCCTGGTTGGCGGCGCGCTGCAAATCCATGTCCAGCGAGGTGTAAACGCGCAGACCGCCCTGATGCACTTGATCACTGCCGTATTTGTTTTCCAAATAGCGGCGAACTTCTTCCACGTAGTAAGGTGCGAGTGAATTGGGGTCGCGCTGCAAGTTGAGCAGCAACGGCGCATTGCGGGCAGCAGCGGCTTGTGCGGCGGTGATCTTGCCGTCTTCCAGCATGGCGTTGATGACCAGATTCCGCCGCTTCAGGGCCTTATCGGGATGCAGGATGGGTGAGTAGATGCTTGGGCCCTTGGGCAGTCCCACCAGCAATGCGGCTTCTTCAAGCGTCAACTGGCGGGCCGGCTTGTTGAAATAAAACTGGGAGGCCGACTGAAATCCGTAAGCGCCGTGGCCAAGAAAAATCTGGTTGGCGTAGAGGGTGAAAATCTGCTGTTTGGTGAAACGGCGTTCAATCTGAATGGCCAGCAGCATCTCCTGAATTTTCCGGTTGAAGGACCGGTCGGGCGAGAGGAACAGGTTGCGGGCCAGTTGCATGGTGAGGGTGGAGCCGCCCTGCACTCTGCCGCCGGAGAGGATGTCGCGATAGGCGGCGCCAAGAATGCGCCAGACGTTAATGCCCCAGTGACGATCGAAGTTTTTGTCTTCGATCGAGAGCAAGGCATCGCGCAAAACCTTGGGATAATCGTCGGGGCTGGCGACGATGCGGCGTTGCAGCGCGAAGCTGCCGATGATGCGGCCTTGGCCGTCGTAGAGTTCGGTCACTGAACTGGGGCGGTAGTGCTCGAGTTCCTCCACCTGGGGCAGGTCGGTGGAGTAGACAAGGAAGAGTCCGGCGGATGCGCCGATGATGGCCGCGAGCAACACCAGAAGGAAGAAGAGGACGCGACCAACCAGCTTTTTCCCGCCTATTTCGACCGGAGGCAGCTGCTCATAGAACGGCTTCATGGATGGATGAAATCAGGATAGCAGCCGGGCGTTTGCGGCTGCTAGTTGCGGGTGAGGGGCGGGCAGGAGCAAGAAACCTTAAATCGCAGAGTACGCTGAGAAAAGCCGCAGAGGCCGCAGAGAAAGCCTTTGGCCTCTTTGAGCCTGCCCAGGATTACAGAATTCTTGTCGCCTTCCACCGAAGGCAATCACGCTTTGCGCTTCAATACTTCCAGGGCGCGACGCAGCTGTTCGTCGGTCGGTGGCTGTGTTTTCTTCTGCTCTTCGGAGGTGGAGGTCGCATCGTCGTCCGGTAGCGGTGCATCGTCGTCACCGTCCGTTACCGCCACGTTGGGCGTGACGGCCGTGTCTTGAATCGCCTTGCCCGCAGGGGAGTAATACTTGGCGATGGAGAGGATGAGGGCGGAACCGTCGGCCATCTCAATGACCTTCTGCACCGAGCC
>JBGQDM010000084.1:0-14538 GCA_041495845.1 Terriglobia bacterium
AGGGGACCGTTCCGCCCACAACCCCACCTGCCGGGCCTGTGTTGGCACCGCCAGCGGCCGCCGCTGGCACCTGCCCCGCCGCGGCCTGTCCTCCGGTTCCTTCGGTTCCGTCGCTGGGACCCAGGGGAACTGCGCCCGCTTGTCCTCCACTCTTCGAGCCTTCCGCTGCCGCGATCAATTGCAAGAGTTTCTGCGGATCATTGAGCCAGTCTTTGAATTCCGGGCCCAGAGTTTGCGCCGCGATCTGTGCCGCCACGGACACTTCTCCGGTCATGGGATCGGCCGCCACAAACTTCACTTCATTGATCTTGATCGTGCTATGCCGGGCATCGCCCAGCGATTCCTTAATCTGTTTGGAGAGGTCCTGCGCTTTCGAGCCGCTTAAAGTAAAGGCCCGAACCAGGCGGGCAAAATCGTCCAGCGTCACATCTGGAGCAAAGTGAATGCTAGCTAATCCCGCCGCGTTCAACAGATGCGCAAAGCTGCGCTCAGCCTGCCCAGTATCGAGCGGCAATCCATCCAGCACCAGCTTGTTGCCGGAAACGCCCACCAGGAATCCGCTGCCCGTCTTGGGTAGCGCTTGCTGCAATTCTGCCCACGCGGTCTCGAACTGCACCTCGGTCCGTTTGTGGTCGAACCCATACATCCGCGTGTATTTCACCAGGATGTTCAGGCTATGCATGAACGCCTTGGCGGCGGCACTGCGGGCATGAGAGGCCTGGGTTGAAGGCGTGGTGGACATATTTTGGCTTCCGCGATACCAAGGGTAATGCGAAAGCTACACGTTTGGTTAGTTACGGAGGTAATTCCCTTGTTTGGCAGTAGTTGCCCTCAAGGCGACCTGTGGGAAGCTACTCTGCTACTCCTACCGTGACCCGCGCCAGCGGAAAATGTTGTCTCCATGACCCACGAAGACCTGGTCGAGCAAGCCATCCATTGGCTGCGGCGGATTCGCTGCGGCATCGTGCTTTCCGAGCAGGCCTGCGCCAGCGGCGAGGTGCCGGATGCCATTGGTTGGAAGGGCCAGTGCCACTCGGTCCTGGTGGAATGTAAAATCTCGCGCGCTGATTTCCTCGCCGACCGCGCCAAACTCTTTCGCCAGAGGTCTGCGCTCGGCCTGGGCTGCGAACGCTACTACCTGGGCCCGGCCAGTCTAATTGAGCCGAAGGAACTTCCTGCTGGCTGGGGTTTGCTCGAAAGCCGCCGCGGTAAAGCTGTCCTCGTCCACGCCGCCACCGGCAAGAATCTCCGTTCGGCGCGTGGCCTACGTTACGAAATGAACCTGCTCCTGTGCAGCTTACGGCGGGTTGAAGTCCGCATTGAGCCTCAGTCCATCACCGATTTCCTGAAGTGGAAAAACCGCCTGGAGCGCTACAACGGCGGCCGCATTCCGCAGGGAATTGCGCCGGCTAGTGAGGAACACAACTTCTATCTGGAGGGCGCGGAAGCAGAGGAGACGTTGGTCTGAAGCGGACGCCCGTGTTCCGTACTCGGCGTGCGGCCTATTAACCGGCAAAAAGAACCGGGCTGGTTAGCCCGGTTGTGGAGCGTCGAGTTGAGATGCGGTTACATCACAGCTACGGCGCGGGGCAACGCTGCGGAGCTACCGGCCCGTTCAGGCCAGTTTGTCAGCACCTCGCGCGCCCCAAGCTGGTAAAACGAGGAAACAGACGCTGAGGGTGAGTGCACGAGGATTGCCACTCATCCCACCTCAGTAGGAACATGACGGGTTGCAGCTAAGTGATTGTTGGCAAACGGATTACCTTGACAGCTAGTGCTGCCCCTTTCGCCTAGGGCCGCAGCCTTACAGAGCAACTTCAAAGTTTTGCACAACTTGGGCGGGCAGGCTGCGCTTGTCTACAGGTCCCGCCGGCCTTCCATCGCCTTTCGGATGGTTACTTCGTCGGTGTATTCGAGGTCGCTGCCCGCCGGAATCCCGGTGGCGATGCGGGTCACGCGTACCCCCAGCTTCTTCAGGACTTCGGCCAGATAGACCGCTGTGGCTTCGCCTTCGACAGTGGGATTGGTGGCCAGAATGACCTCGTCCACTTCGCCGTGTTCCACGCGCTTGGTAAGACTTGCGGTGCACAGGTGCTCGGACCCGACTCCGTGGATCGGCGAGATGGTCCCGTGCAGGACGTGATACACCCCGTTGTAGTGCCGCGTCTTCTCGATGGCGGCGATGTTGGTGGCTTCCTCCACCACGCAGACCAGCCGCAGGTTGCGCGTGGCGCTGGTGCAGTAGGAACAGGGATCGACGTCGGTAATGTTGTTGCAGACCGAGCACAGCCGCAGGTTGGCCTTAACGTCGCGGACGGCGTCGGCGAGCTGGGTGGCGTCCTCGTCGGAGGAGCGCAGAATGTGAAACGCCAGGCGCTGCGCCGTCTTGCCGCCAATGCCCGGCAGTTTCTTCAATTCTTCAATCAAGCGCGCCATCGGCTCCGCAAAGCGAGACATAAAGGATTTTGTAATTTCCTAATTTGGTAATTTTGTAATTTTAAGGCAACGGCGCGAAGCTCCGGTGGACTGCCAAATCGTCCTGGGTTTTCAAATTACGAAATTACGAAATTACAAAATTACCAAATTACAAATTGCTTTTCTACATTCCCGGCAGGCCCAGACTGCTCATCATGCCGCCGACACTGGACTTCATGCTCTCCTCGACCCGGCGGCTGGCTTCGTTGACCGCGGCGGTGATCAGGTCCTGCAGCATTTCCGTGTCGCCGGACTTCACCACTTCCGGATCGATCTTCAACGCGAGGATGGTCTTGCGGCCATCCATCCTGACGGAGACACTGCCCCCGCCAACGCTGGTTTCCACCACGGTCTCCTGCATTTTCTTCTGTAACGCCTCATACTGCTGGCGCGCCATCTGCATCACTTCCTGAAGATTAAAGCCAGCCATCCGAACCTCGAAGATTTGTAATTTGGCAATCTCGTAATTTCGTAATTTGAAAACCCAAAGCACGATCCTTGGAATAGGGTGCGCTCAAATCAGGAGGCAATGAAATTACCAAATTACAAAATTACCAAATTACGAAATGGGTTCATCGCTTTTCCCGGTAATCAATCACGGTTCGAATCTCAGCGCCAAACTTTTCCTGGAGCCGTTGCACCACCGGATCCTGGGCGGCGCGCGAGCGGGCGCTGCCCGTCGTCGTCGGCGCAGCGTTGCTGGTGGCAACCTTACTGGCCGTGCCGCCAGGGACGATCTTGAGTTTTACTGGGCGTCCGAGCGCGTTGCCGGCAGCCGCCTGTGCGATTTTCAGCGGCTCGGCTCCCAACGTCATCTGGATAGCGATCTCTGAAGCAGCTACCTGGACCACCGGTTGCGGCCCGTCGAGCGTCCACGTACCGCCAACGAGCAGACCGGCTGCCATGGAGTATCCGGCAGCCTCCACGGCTGCGGCCACCGCACTGGCGAGGTTATCTGGGGAGCTGGTTGGTGTCGGAGGTGGCTGCGGAACGGCTTCCGGCTGTGGCGGTGCGATCCGCTCCGGATCCACCACGGCGAGTGCAGCCGCGCCCATGACCACGGGCGCAGCCGCCCGCGGAGCAGGGTCGGCACTCATCTCAGGCTTGCCGTAGGAACTCTTGCGCGCAGAATCAGCGGCGAATGGCGAAACGGAACGCGGTGGATCAGGCCGCCGTGGCGGAGTTGAAGCCACAGCCGGCGCGGGCGTTGGCCGTGCCACCGGCGATGCCGGCATCGCTGCCTCACTGAGCAACTGCTCCATGGGCAGCAGGCGCTGTGCGTGCGCCATCTTCAGCAGGCCGAGTTCAAGATGGAAGCGTTGTTCCTGCTTGTAACCCAACTCGCTGTGGGTCCGCAGCATGATTTGCAAATGTCGCGCCAGGTCTTCTTCGCTGAAGCTGGCGGCGACGCGCGCCACCCGGGCGCGCTCGTCCGCGGAGATTTGCAGCAACTCCGATTCCGCACCCGCCGCCTTGGCCACCAGGGCATTGCGCAGGAAACGGACCAACTGGCGGGCGAAGTGCACCGCGCTGTGGCCTTCGTTGAGCAGCCGATCGACCAACGTGAGCACGTCGCGGCTGTTGCTCTGGTCGACTGCTTGCATCACCTGTTCGAGCGTAGAGGAAGGAGCAGCACCCACCAATTGACGCACGATTTCCGCAGTCACGCGTCCGTCACTGCTGGCGATCGCTTGATCGAGAATGGAAAGCGCGTCGCGGATCGAACCGTCACCGCTTTCGGCCAGTAGCGCCAGGGCATCGTCATCAGCGATAACTTTTTCCCGGCGGCAAAGTTCGCGCAGCTGGCCTAGAATTTCCTCAAAGCGCACGGCATGAAAGCTGAAATGCTGACAGCGCGACCGGATCGTCTGTGGAATATCTTCTGGCTGCGTCGTCGCCAGCATGAACACCACATGGCTGGGTGGCTCTTCGAGGATCTTCAGCAGGGCGTTGAAGGCTGCGTCGGTGATCTGGTGTGCTTCATCAAGGATGTAGACCTTGAAGCGGTCGCGCGCCGGACGGTAGCGGGCAGCTTCCCGCAGCTCGCGAATCTCGTCAATGCCGCGGTTGGTGGCGGCGTCGATCTCAAGCACGTCCACCGAATTGCCGGCACGAATTTCCGTGCAGGAATCGCACTGGCCACAGGGCTCGGTTGCCGGTTTATCGCCCGCACGGCAGTTGAGCGCCATGGCGAGAATACGCGCAACGGTGGTTTTGCCGATCCCGCGATGTCCGCTGAAGATGTAGCCGTGGGCCAGGCGCTGCTGCTCCAGGGCGTTATGGAGCGTGCGGGTGACGTGGTCCTGACCAATCACCTCGGCGAAGTGCTGTGGACGGTATTTCCGGGCCAGGACCTGGTAGCTCATCGAATCAGCCATTATACCTTTCTCGGCGACGTGCTTTGGTGCGCGAAAATCACTTGCTTTCATGCCTTGCAGACGGGCAGGAACCGGGGTAACCTATGGGGCGCCAGGGATAAGGCCGCAGGCTGGCCGGGAGGCGGTATGCAACTCAAATTAGGGACCCACACAGTAGATGGAATCCAGGTGCTCGACTGCAACGGACGGATCGTTTTCGGCGAGGAAACCGCCCTGCTGCGCGACACCGTGAAAGAAATGATGGCCGCGCATAAGAGCCTGGTCCTGAACCTGGGCGGCGTGACTTACATTGATTCCGGCGGGTTGGGCATGCTGGTGTCGATCTACGTGAGCGCGCGCAATGCCGGCGCCAGCATCAAGCTGGCTCGAGTGACCCAGCGTGTGGGCGACGTACTGCAAGTGACCAAACTGCTCACCGTGTTCGATACCTACGAGACCGAGGAGCAAGCGGTGAAGTCTTTTAAGACGGCGGCTTAGCTGGCGCGGCGTGACCGGGCTGCGTGCCTTGCGCGCTGCACTTGTGCCGGTTATGCCGCACGCTGAACGGCCCCACCACGAATGCTCCGGTCAGGAATTTCCCGCCACGAGAAAATGCTCACCCAACTGATCTTCCTGCTGTGCGTGCTCGTCTGCGCCAGCGGATGGGTGTCTCCGCCGTTCGCGCTGCTGCTGGGCCTCCTGTTTGGTCTGGCTGTGCCGCATCCATTCGCCAAGCCGGCAAAGCGGTGGTCCAAGTATCTGCTGCAGGCGTCGGTTGTCGGCCTGGGTTTTGGCATGAACCTGCAACAAGTGCTGCACGCAGGCCGGCATGGATTCGTCTACACGCTGGGGGGAATCGTGTTTGCGTTGACGGTGGGCATGCTGCTGGGGCGGCTGCTGAGGGTTCCCGCAACTCCCGCGTTTCTGATTTCGACAGGGACCGCGATTTGCGGCGGCAGCGCCATTGCAGCGGTGGGCCCGATTACCGAGGCCAGCGATGAGCAGATGGCGGTTTCGCTGGGCACAATCTTCGTTCTCAACTCGATTGCGCTGCTGACCTTTCCGGCCATTGGAGCCGGACTGCACCTGACGCAAACACAGTTTGGCCTGTGGGCAGCGCTGGCGATTCATGACACCAGTTCCGTAGTGGGCGCGGCGGCAAAATACGGCGCGGCGGCGTTGGCCGTGGGCACAACGGTCAAGCTGGCGCGGGCGCTGTGGATTGTGCCGCTCTCCATTGGCACGGCCCTGGTGCGCGGCGTGAAGGCGAAGATTCAATGGCCGTGGTTCATTGGGCTGTTTTGCATCGCGGCGGTGTTGAACACCTACGTTCCGGCGGGTGGGCCAGCCTATCCGTGGCTGGTGAGGATCGCCAAGCTCGGCCTGACGGTGACGTTGTTCCTGATCGGCAGCGGGCTCACTCCGAAGACTCTGAAACAAGTAGGGCCGCGTCCGCTCTTGCAGGGCGTCCTGCTCTGGGTGTTGGTGTCAGTGCTCTCGCTATGGCTGATCCGGGTGGGATGGGTGGCGTTGTGAAGCGCGCTCCAGCCAAGGACGGAATGATGAAAAAGTTTCTGCGGGTCGTGGCGCGCATTCCGCGGGGCAAAGTCACGACCTATGGCGCGGTTGCCTACGCCGCAGGTTTCCCAGGCGCCGCGCGGCAGGTGGCGTGGGCATTGCATGCTTCGAGCGGGCTGCCCTGGCATCGCGTTGTAGGAGCGGGCGGACAGATCAAACTGGGCGGCGAATCGGCCTTCGAGCAGCGTATACGCTTGCAGTCGGAAGGGGTTGGATTTCTGGGGCTGCGAGTGGACATGAAGCGCTTCGAGCATGCCTGGTTCAAGAAGAAGAAGCGCGGGAAGCGGCGGCTGTAAAGCGTTGGGCCACGGATTGTACGGATTCACACGGATTTCCATTTAGAAAGAGGGGGTCATCCGTGCGATCCGTGCTGATCCGAGGCGAAAGGTTTAGGGCGTCTTGAAGCGTTCGTCCAGTTCCACCTGGTAGCCCTTGACCAGCTTGTTGGTTTCCGCAGCCATGCCGATGACGGCCATCAGCTCTTTGAACTGCGCATCGCTCAGGCCTTTGTTGCGCGCTGAGGCCGTATGGGAAGCGATGCAGTATTCGCACTGGCTGGTAACGCTGACGGCGACGTAGATCATCTCTTTTGTCACCGCATCAATCGCGCCCGGCGCCATGATCTGCTTGATGTCCTCCCAGGTGCGCTTCAGCATCGCGGGGTCATGCGCAATCGCTTTCCAGAAGTTGTTGATCCAGTCGGTCTTGCGCGTGGCCATGATGTCGTCATAAATGGCGCGGACTTCCGGGGAGGCGTCTTTGTATTCAATGAGGCCAAAGATGGACATGAGTATCTCTCCTTAGACAACCTTCGAAGATAGCAGAAAAGAATTGTGCCGGCGATCAGGCGCCGGGTAGAAGAGTGCAGAGGTCCTTCGCTTCGCTCAGGATGACAAAGTGGTCCTAGAGTTGCGGCACTTCGCCTTCGAGCAGTTTGCCCAATTGCTCCGCCGGGCAGCGCAAGCCCACGTAGAACTGTCCGAAGAGCGCATACACGGCGCTGACGTGATCGAAGCGCATCTCGTAGATCAGCTTTTTGAAGGACACGGGATTGTCGGCCCAGAGATCCACGCCCCACTCCCAATCGTCGAAACCAATGGAACCGGAGATAATCTGTTTGACGACGCCGGCATAGCGGCGGCCCACCATGCCGTGTTCGTTCATCTGCCGGGCGCGTTCTTCGATGGGCAATGTGTACCAGTTCTTGTCCTCCCCGCGGCGGCGGTCCATGGGGTAAAAGCAGAGATACCGGTTAGGGGGGATCGGCGGATACAGGCGCGCGCGCATGGCTTCCTGCTGGCGTTCGATGGTCTCGCGAATCGCGGCGTTCCATGCTTCCGAGTGCGGCTCGATGCCGCGGTCAATCTGCGCTTTGTAAACTTTGGTGGTGGATTCGTAAAGGCCGAGTTCGATGACGGAAAGAAACGAAGTTGTGGTTTCGAGGTAATCAAACAGGCGAAGGCCGGCGAGCGCGAGTTCGGCTTGATTCAGGTCTGGAAACGACGACCGGAAATGGACGAACATCAGATCGCCCTTGTGGCCGAGCAGGGAATACACCGCGCTCTGGCCGTCCGGACGCTGCTCCATGGCGGCGATCGCGGCCTGCGCTTCCGCAACGATGGCGGCGCGATCGGCGGCGGCCAGCTTGCGCCACTCCGGTCGCCGGAAGCGCAGCATTTGATGGAGGACGGCATGGCCCTCGAGCGTGAGGGGAACTTCGGGCATGGAGGACGTCACTGTGGCGCGCGCATCGTGCGTGGTGGACATGTCCGCTCCTTGTGCAGTCTATTGTAGGGCAGGCCGGGGATTCTGGGCGGGAGGGATCGCAGTGAGACGTTCTGTCGGGGCCGACGTCTAACCTCCGGCTTGATGGGGTGAATATGCCGAAAACATCTTCGTACATCCGTTTCCTGACGATTGTGGTGCTGATGGCGGGCGCGGCCCAGGCCGAAACCGCTGCCACCCGGACCTACGCCATCCAGCACGTGAACGTGCTCCCGATGAACAAGCCCGGTGTTCTCCGCGACCAGACGGTGGTGGTCGAAGCCGGGAAGGTTGCGGCCACGGGCTCGGCCGCCAGCGTGAAGGTCCCGGCAGGGGCGCAGGTGATCGACGGGCGCGGGAAATTTCTCATGCCGGGACTTACCGACACGCACGTACACCTGCTCTCGCCCACCGAACTGCCACTCTACCTCGCCAGCGGCGTGACCACGGTCTACAACATGGACGGTCGGGGAGCGCATCTGCTGTGGCGGAAGCAGGTGCAAGAGGACAAGCTCGCGGGCCCCAGTGTTTCTTCTTGCGGCCCCATCTTTGGGCGGCGGCGCAAGCCGGAGGACGACATCAAGCTGGTAGACGCGCAAGCGGTAGCTGGCTATGACTGCGTCAAGCTGATGGAACGCGTCTCCAGAGCCGAATTCCCGGAACTGATGGAGGAAGCGAAGAAACAGAAGATGGCCGCGGTGGGTCATGTGCCGCGCGAAGTAGGGCTGGAGGGTGCGGTGGCCGGGGGACAGTCCATGGCGCACGCCTGGGAATATGTCTACACCTACTTCAATCCTCAACATGATGACAAGGAAGAGCACGTTGTCCTGGATGAGAAGCGCCTGCCCGAAGTGGCACGGCTGACGGCCAAAGCGGGCGTGTTTGTCATGCCCACGCTGGTGACATATCGCGCCATTGTGGAGGAGCGGAAGTCGCTGCCGGATTTTCTGCGCCGTCCGGAACTGGCACAGTTGGCGCCGTGGGTGCGCGAAGGGTTGGAAGCGCCACAGAATTTTTTCTACAACCAGTATCGAGCGGAAGACGTGCCCCGGCTGGAGAGCTTTCTGACATTTCAGCGAAAACTGGTGAAAGCGCTTTTGGACGCTGGCGTACCGCTACTCGCGGGAACGGACTCTACCGACATCGGACCGGTAGCGGGAGTTTCGTTGCATCAGGAGTTGCAGGAACTGGTGACGTCGGGGCTGACGCCCTGGCAAGCGCTGCAAACGGCCACGGTGAATGCCGCGCGCTTTCTTCATCACGAAAATGAGTTTGGGGATGTCGCAGCGGGGCAGCGGGCGGATTTGCTGCTGCTCGATGCCAACCCGCTGGAAGACATTCGGCACACGCAGCAGATTCGCGGCGTCATGCTGCGCGGCGAGTGGCATGAAGCCGGCGACCTGGCACGTTGGCGCGAGCAGGTGAAAGCCGGTTTCGAACGCGACCTGACCCGGGCGCAGGCAATGCTGGCGGGCGATCCGGCCGCGGCCCAGGCGTTCTTTCAGGAGAATGACCCGTTCGATCGCCTGCTGGGCGCGGCGCTGCGGGAGACAGCGCGGAAACGCGGCGCGGACGCGCTGTTGGAACTGCTGCGCGGAATTCACGAGCGGCAGGTAAACTCACGCTTCGTCAGTGAGGCGTTTATCAACCAGTTAGGCTATACGCTGCTCAAAACGGATCAGAAGCCGGCGGGCGTGGCCGTGCTGCGGCTGAACACAGAGTTGTATCCGTCATCGGCCAACACCTACGACAGCCTGGGCGAGGCGCTGGTGGGCGCTGGCGATACGGAGCACGCCACGGATCTCTACCGCAAGGCGCTCGAAGTGAACCCGAATTACGTCAATGCCGCGTTCGCCCGCAAGTTCGTCGAGGAACACGGACGCCAGTGACGTTTCAGTCTCCTGCCGGTGCCGGACGTGCGGCTGCCGGTGCGGGCGTTACCAGCGGGCACTCACCGAGTACAGGTTGGCATGGGTGCTCTTTGTCGAAGGCATGGCCGTGCTCGTCGAACTGTGCTGCTTCGGTGGAACCGGCGAGCGCGGTGGTGGAAGACAAGCCGCCCGTAACCACCTGCTGCACCTGATCGAAATAACCGGTACCGACAAAGCGCTGGTGCTTCACCGCCTCGTAGCCGAATTTGGCTTCGCGATCGAATTCCTTTTCCTGCAGGCGTGAATAGGCAGTCATGCCACTATCTCTGTAGCCGCGTGCCAGTTCGAACATGCTGAGGTTGAGCGCGTGGAAGCCAGCCAGGGTCACAAACTGGAACTTGTAGCCCATCGCGGCCATCTCCGGCTGGAACCGGGCAATGGTGGCCTCGTCCAGCTTCTTACGCCAGTTGAACGACGGCGAGCAATTGTAGGCCAGCAGCTTGCCGGGATATTTGGCATGGATGGCGTCTGCAAACCGGCGCGCCTCTTCGAGATTGGGCTCTGAAGTCTCGCACCAGATCAGGTCAGCATACGGCGCATAGGCGATACCGCGGGCAATGGCGGAATCGAGTCCGCCACGAATCGCGAAGAAACCCTCCGGCGTACGGTCGCCGGTGAGGAACTCGCGGTCGCGCGGATCCACGTCGCTGGTGAGCAGGTGGGCACTGTTGGCGTCGGTGCGGGCCATGACCAGCGTGGGCACGCCCAGCACATCAGCGGCGAGGCGGGCGGCAACCAGTTTCTGAATGGCTTCAGACGTTGGCACGAGAACTTTGCCGCCGAGGTGGCCGCATTTCTTGGCGGAGGAGAGCTGATCTTCAAAATGCACGCAAGCCACGCCCGCTTCGATCATCGACTTCATCAATTCGAAGGCATTCAGATTGCCGCCGAAACCAGCTTCGGCATCGGCAATCTGCGGTGCGAACCAGTGGATTCCGTTCTTGCCCTCGGCGTGGTGGATCTGGTCGGCGCGGGTGAGCGCGTTGTTAATTCGGCGCACCAGGTTGGGCACGCTATCCACCGGATAGAGGCTCTGGTCGGGATACATCTGGCCCCAGTCGTTGGCGTCGGCCGCCACCTGCCAACCGCTGACGTAGATAGCGCGCAGTCCGGCCTTGACCATCTGCACTGCCTGGTTGCCGGTCATCGCCCCGAGCGCGTTCACGTAGGTGTCACCCTGCAACAGGCTCCAGAAGCGCTCCGCCCCCAGGCGCGCGAGCGTGTATTCAATGCGCACGGAACCGCGCAGACGGAGAACATCCTCCGCCGAGTAGGGACGCTCGACACCACGCCAGCGTGGATTGGTCTTCCAGTCTTGCGCGATCTGTGCAGCCTTTTCGTTGGATGACATGGGATCCTCGTGTTTCATAGTGTTCCTGCCGGTCTCGAACAAAAAACTCAAATCGGATCAAACTCGCCGTTGACGATCATGGCTTCGCTGAGGCTACGGGCTTCACGAAATGTCGCGGCTGCTTCGGGTGGGGAACCGGCGGGCAGCTCGCGGAGCAAACGGTCAAGCTCCTCGTCGAAAAGGCGCGAGATCAATTCGGGGGTATGGGTCACGGGTGCGCCGTGGTCATCGCTGATGGCGACGGTGTCGCGGTGCATCGTGCGCTGGGCAATCATCAGGCGATAGATGCGGTCCGTAGCCAGATCTTCCATGTAGCCGTCGAGCAAGCTGGCGCCTCGGCCATGGAGCACTCCGTTGCGATAGCGAATGACAGTGCGCACTGCGGCGCGCGTTCCCGCCAGCGTACGAGCGCCAACGCCCGTTGGAACCGGGCGCAGGTTGGGATACCGTTGCGCGTTGGCAGGCCGGGCGTGCAGTTGGTTCGGCGCAGGGAACTGGTCCACCGCGATCTGATTTTGATCCGGGTGGCCGGTCCAGGCGCCGTCCATCAGGCAGTTGGCCTCGTTCTTCTTGTCTATTGCCAGCACCGCCAGAGCGCGCTGGTTGAGTTCTGCGTCCTCGCGGCTGGGATAGAGCGCGGTCATCCCTCCGATAGCGAGCAGGCCGTGCTTATGGCAAATTTCAGGCAGCAAGGTGCGCAGGTTCTGGAAGAACGCCACATCATGCGGAATCGTATTGCGGTCCGGCAGCACCCAGGCCGGGTCGCTCAGGTTGAAGTGGATCAGGCTGGCCATGTAATCCCAGCGGCCCAGATTGAGGCCGAGGAGATGGTCGCGCAGGTTGTAGGCGAACTCTTCCATCTGGTAAGCCAGCGGGTGAGACTCGACCAGCGCCATGCACTTGATGTAATCCGCGGGCAAACCGCGTTGGCGGGCCAGGGTCTGAAACAGATCGCGCCACCACAATGCCTCTTCGGCAGACTCAGACTTGGGAATATAGAAGCAGAGCGGATGCTTCAAGTCTGCAGGTTCAATGCTGAAGAAAAGTCGGGCAACGTCGAACAGGGAAGCAGACACCAGCTCGCCGGGCAGAATCCCCGCCTGGCTGATGTGCAGGCCGCGAGCACGCGTGAGAATGACGGTGGAGCTGGGGCGAATGCCAACCGTGCGATCGCGCTTGCGATCAAAATAGGTGAGCTCGCCGCGCAAGCACGCCAGCACATTGGCGACCCCGGTCTGCAAGTGGTCCCACTCGTTCACGCAGGAGTCTTCAAGATCGAGCATGACGCCGGGCGCACCGGAGTTGAGCATCTTGACCGAGAGTTCAGCATCGTCAGCCGGGCCTGTCATCTGGTTGCGCTGGTCGCGACACCAGGCCGGCAGTTCGATGGTCCAAGATTCAGTGGTCGCGGGCGAAGGCGGTAGATGGTTTGGGGGATTCCCCGCGAGCGAAGCGCGCAAAACCTGCTCGCGCTGGGCGTGCAGCGCCTGCTGCCGCGGCGTGAACACGCGGTGCAGGGGCAAGAAATATTCCATGAAGCCGGCTGGCAGGTCCCTACGGGCGTCGAAATCGGGAGGCACGGTGGTGTAGCGAGAAGTCGCCGCCTGCAGCGTGGTCATGAAATCTCCTGTCAGTGGGGAAGGGGGGTAGTTCAAGATACTGAACAAATATTCAGCATCACGAGCTTGAGACTACGCAATGCAAAGACGGCCAGTCAATGCTATAGTTCAATATCGTGAACATGAATTCAGTATACGGGCAGACCAGGCAGGGGGGCATATGCCGCCACGCTTGATGAGTGCACGCGAATCGCCATCAGTGGCGGTGGAGCGGGCACTGGCCATTCTGGAAGCGGTGGGGCAACGCGGGAGCGGACTAAGCAACGCAGAAATCAGCCGCAAGCTGCAGATTCCAAAGAGCTCTGCCAGCTATATCCTGCGCACGCTGGAGCGTCGCAATTATTTGCGCAGAGAGCGCGAAACCGGGAAATACACCCTCGGCATGAAGATTCTGAGCCTGGGGCGTGGGGCGCTGAGTGCCCTCGATGTGCGGGAGATTGCACTTCCGGTGATGCGCGATCTAGCCCAGCATTCCCGCCTTACGTGCCATCTCGCCATTCTGGATGGCCCGGAAGCGGTGTACATCGAGAAGGTGGAAGCGCCGGGGTTCATCCAGACCGACACCTGGGTGGGACGGCGGATGCGTATTCACGCCACCAGCGTGGGCAAGGCGCTGGTAGCGCATATTCCCCAAGCCGAGGTGGAAGCGATTCTGGCCGAGACCGGATTCGAGAAGCGGACTCCCCATACCGTCACCACGATGCCCCGCTTCTTGAAAGAACTGGAGAAAGTCCGCGAGGAAGGGTTTGCTGTCGATGACGAGGAAAATAATCTCGGCGCGCGCTGTTTGGGAGCGCCAATTTTCAACGAGGCAGGAGAAATCGAAGCCAGCCTAGGCTTGAGCGGAACCACCGACCAGGTGAATGCGCATACGATTCCGGCGATTGCCGGCCTGCTCCGCGAAGCCGCGCACCGCATCTCCTACCGGCTGGGCCACCGGCCATCGGCTCGTAAAGCCAAGCCTTAACCGCTTCCGCGCGAAATCCACTCGCCTACTGCACAACTTTTCCCCGCCGCCTACGTCCAACCGTGGCACAGCTTACAATGCAGGGCGGAGGAAGCATGGCAAAATCACGGCGACAATTCCTGCGGATCACATCTCTGGGTTTGGTGGGAGCGGCGGCGTTACGCAGTCAGGCGCAGAACCCAGCGCAAATTCCGGCGGGTGCGCCGCCCACGTTTGGCACAGCGCCCGCCGTTGGAATCCACGTTGCGCCAGAAGCTTTTGCCGAAGCGGAGAAACTCGTCCGCGTAGAACTGACCGCGGCCGAACGTGAGCAAGCAGCAGGGAACTGGCGGCAGAGCATGGCTCCGGTCTACGAACGGCGCACCGGCCCACGCAAAGTCGAGTTGGAACCCGCGCTGGCGCCAGCCTCGCGCTGGGACCCGCTGCTGCCCGGCCTGCAACCGGCGCCACAACGCGACCGCTTTGTGCGCAGCTCCGGCGATCCCGGGCCGCTCCC
>JBGQDM010000085.1:0-14516 GCA_041495845.1 Terriglobia bacterium
GCCGAGCCTGGCACGACATCAGCCGCCCGATGTCTGGGTGGCTTTTCTCTTGCATCACGCCGAGGTTGGGAGCGCGACAACTGTCGAAACCAGGCGTTTTCAAAAACTACCTCGAACGGCCATTATGAGACGGCCTCGAGGCATTTGCTCTCCTAACCGTTGCCCTCACCGCTGCTTCCGCTCCCGCAACCCCACGCGAATCGCCTCGACCTGGAGGATGTGATTGGCATCGTGGCCGGCAAACATGCGGGTGATGTGGGCCACCGTTTCCTTCCCGCGCTCGGAGTGCATGCCGAAGTGGTCCCATTTCTCTTTGGGTAGCGCCTTCAACATGAGGAGATTATTTTCACGTAAGCAGGCGAACGTCTTCAGCGCGTGCCTGGCATCCGCTTTCTGATAATTGAAAACAGAAGCCCAGATGTCCTGGTCGAATCCCTGAATGTTGGTGCCGTTGGCGCCGAGAATGAAACGTAGGCGCCAACTGGCCACGATCTCTGTGTCCGCCAGATGGGCAAGAATTTCGTTGATGCTCCACTTCCCCGGCGCCGGCCGCCAAGTAAGTTGCTTGCGGTTGAGGCCACGCACCAGCTTGCTGAGTTTGCCGGCAGTGGCGCGCTGCACGCGAAGGGCGTCCTGCCCTTCCACGTAACCGAGAATGCGCTGGATATATTGCGGTGCGGTTTCCTGCATGACTCCTCCAAGAATTACAAGGGGCTCCAGTCCGCTACTCCGGCTGGAGCCCGGAAATTGGCTCACGTCGCGTCCCGAGACACGCGCCCGCTATTTCTGCGCGACCTTGTTGCCGTCGGCATTCGCGAACAGCTCGGTAATCACGCGCCCGCGCATCTGTTTCGGCTGCTCGATCCCGTAGATGTGCAGGATGGTTGGCGCAACATCCCACACGCTGACTTCAAAGCCCATCAGCCGCAAACCCTTCTTGATGCCGGGTCCCATAGCCACGATCGAGCCGGGCACATCGTCGCCGTCGGCAAAGTCATGCTTCGCGATCACCGGCGTGGTCTTCTCGTGATCCATGTGCGCGTGCGGATCGCTATTTTCAAACTCGCGCAGCGGCTTGATGCCATGGTCCGAAATAATGAACAGGTAGGTGTTGTCGTCAATGTGCTTCAGGATCGAGCCCAGCACTTTGTCGAAAGCGATGTACTGGCTGGGAAACGCATCCGGGCGGACATATTGCAGCTTGGCATCGTAGCCCACGTTGTGCGGCGCGATGGGATAGAGCCAGTGACCGGTGCGGTCCTCGCAAGACTGCCCCATGAACGTGAAATCTTTGGGATGGTTGGTCAGCAGATAGTCGAACAGCTTGGTCTGCTGCTCGCGGATGGTCTGCACCTTGCCCAACCACTGGTTAATGACTTCCTTCTCGTGCCCGCGCAGATCTTCGGCGGCAGGCATGCGCTCGCAATCAATGTAGAAATCGCCCACATTCTGCAGCAGTTCGGCTTTCATGCTGGCGGGATAGACCGCTTCGCCGCCCATGACTTCGGAGAGCTTGGGAGCGCAAAGAACGCCGTCTTCGCAATTCTTACCGCGCGTCAACATGCCACTGATCTGGTAGCCGTTCACCGGCATCACAGGAAACGTCGCGGGCACATTGGCCATGCCCACGGTGACGCCGCTCTTCGACAGAATGGACCAGATCGGCTCCTCTTTGAGCATGTTGGTGTTGGCGGTAATGCCGCCCACCAGAAAACCGGTGACGCCGTGCTCATCCGGATTGGTGCTGGTGAAGATGGTGCTATAAACGCGCGGACAATTGGGCGCGGAGGTGGTGCGCAGCTTGCCGTGGGCGCCGTTCTCAATCACTTTGGCTAGATTGGGCAGTTCGCCGCGCAGCAACAGCGGCCGAAGAATGTCCCACTCCATCCCATTGACGCCGAGTACAAACACTTTGGGCCGGGCCTTGGAGACTTCCTGGGCGTGCAGGCGGAACGCGCCACCCAGGACAAAAACGGAGAGAGCAAAAACTAGAAGTTTCCGGAACGACATAGCAGGGGTCCCTTCCTTGAGGATTTTGCCATTATAGTCCCCGCCGCCACCCCCCGGCTGGTGACGGAAGCGTCTTTCTCGCCATCCTGATGGCGCATTTTTTCACATTCAATTGACACTCTCGTCACTTTCGATTTCAGCCGACGGTGGTATGCTCGGCCCATTATGGAAAAGCTTGCGGACGCTCCTTCACGACGGCGCAAGCCCACGCAAGCTGTGGCGGCGTTTCTGCAGGATCGCGTCGTCGAGCATCTTACCCACCACCGCGGTCTGCTCTCGCTTTACGACGAAGTGCAAACCCAGGATGGGCCGAATTTTGTCGAACGGTTGCTGCGTACGGTAGCAGTGGACGTGGCGGTGAGTGACGCTGACCTGACCAAGATTCCGGTCGAAGGACCGGTGCTGGCGGTTTCCAATCATCCTTTCGGATTGCTCGACGGCGCCATGCTCGCCGCCGTGCTGCTGCGGGCGCGGCCGGACATGCGACTGCTGGCCAACCATTTGCTCGCGGGCATCCGGGAAATGCGCGAATTCACCATCTACGTGGATGCCATCGAAGAGGCATCGCAGAGCAATGCCCGCAGTTTGAAGCAGGCCCTGCGTTGGTTACACCTGGGCGGCGTGCTGGGGACATTTCCCGCGGGTGAAGTTTCGCATTGGGACTTTCGCGAGCGCCGTGTGGCCGACCCGGCCTGGAGTCGCAGCGTGGGCTGGTTGGCGCGGCACAGCGGTGCCACCGTTGTGCCCATCTTTTTCAACGGCCAAAACAGCCTGCCGTTCCAGGCTTTGGGGTTGATTCACTCTTCACTGCGCACCATGCGCTTGCCGCGCGAGTTGATGAACAAGCGCGGGCGCAGCGTGGAAGTCCGCATTGGCACACCGCTGACCCCGGCCATGCTGGAAGGACTGGGCGACGACGAACAGGTCACCGAGTATCTTCGCTGGCGGACCTACTTACTGGCCGAGCGCGGCGGACGGGAACGCGTCTTTCTGCCGGGATTGCCGCGGGCTCACGCCCGTAAGGAGCAGCCCATTGCTGCCGCCGTGCCGACGACCACGCTAGCGGAGGAGTTGCGTGCGCTTCCCGGCGAACAATGCCTGGCCCGGCACCAGCAATTCTCGGTGTATCTGGGACGGGCCGAGCAGATGCCCAATCTGCTGCAGGAGATTGGGCGGTTGCGGGAAACCACCTTCCGCCTCGTGGGGGAAGGAACCGGCCGCAGCGTCGATCTGGATCGGTTCGACGCGCGCTACCTGCATCTCTTCGTCTGGGACGAAGACGAACGGAAAATCGTCGGCGCGTATCGGCTGGGACACATTCCCACACTGCTCGCCCAATCGGGAGTCCGCGGGCTCTATACCAGCACGCTGTTTCATTATTCGCCGCGATTGTTCCAGCAGATTGAGCCAGCGTGGGAACTGGGCCGCTCGTTTGTGCGTCCGGAATATCAGAAGCAGTACGCGCCGCTGATGCTGTTGTGGAAAGGCATCGCCACCCACGCGGCGGCGAATCCGGCCACGCCCTTGCTGGTGGGAGCGGTCAGCATTAGCAGCCATTACAGTCGGCGTTCGCGGGAACTCCTGGTGCGGTTTCTGGAGTGCGGCCGCGGCTCCGATGTAGCCGCCGGCTTGATCCGGCCCCGGCGGCCATTCGCTCAGCACGGGCGCAAGCGCGCGGACTCGCGTTTTGTAACTACTTACCTGCGCGATATTGACGACGTGTCCGGCATCGTCGAAGACTTGGAAGAGGATGGCAAGAGCGTGCCCATCCTGTTAAAGCATTACGTCCGGCTGGGCGGACGCTTTCTCGGCTTCAATCTGGATCCGGATTTCGGCAACGCCCTCGACGGCTTGGTGTTGGTGGACCTGCGCCAGACGGAACCCGCCGTGCTCACCCGCTACATGGGCCGGGAAGCGTATGCCGCGTTTTGCCGCTACCACGGACTCAAGGTGAGGAGTGCAGCAGGCAAGAAAGACGAGTCGTAGTCCAGCCGCTGGCAGGCTACCGCCGTCGCAGGCCGCCGAAGAACGCCCGAAGGTCTGCCGCCAGCAGCTGGGGTTCCTCTGCCGCCGCGAAGTGGCCGCCGCTCGGCATTTCCGTCCAACGCGCAATGTCATATCCGCGCTCAATCCATGCCCGCGGCGGAAATGGCTCTTCCTTTGGGAAGTGCGCAATGGCACACGGTACCCGTACGCGTTGGCCCTTCTTGAAATGTGCCGGCTCTTTGCCGACCTCGTAATACAGCCGGCACGATGATGTGAACGTCTCCGTCATCCAGTACAGGGTGACGTTAGCCAGCAGTTCGTCCTTGGTGAAGCGACGCTCGATGTCGCCCTCGCAGTCCGCCCAATCACGAAATTTTTCAACGATCCACGCCGCCAGGCCTGCGGGTGAATCATTTAGTGCATATCCGACGGTCTGCGGTTCTGTGGCCTGAATGTGGCCATAGGCACCCAACACCTGGTCCCAACTTTCGGCGGAAGTAAGAAACTCCTGCTCCACCGGCGAGATTTCCGTCCCAGGTTCCAGCCACGGTTGGTAGGAGCCCGGAATGTAGTTGAGGTGAATGCCCAGAAGCCGTTCGGCGTGATCGAGCGCAAGGAAGGTAGTCACGCCCGAACCGAAATCCCCACCTTGCGCAGCAAAACGCTCGTAGCCCAACGCCTGCATCAACTCGGCCCAGATGCTGGCCATGCGACGGGTGTTCATTCCGGGGCGCGGCGGGCGATCGGAGAAGCCAAAACCTGGCAGAGAAGGCACGATCACATCAAAGCTCACCGACGGATCGCCGCCATGCGCCGCTGGATCCGTCAGCAACGGAATGATCTTCATCATCTCGAGGAATGATCCTGGCCAGCCGTGCGTGAGAACGATCGGAATCGGCGACGGCCCACGACCGCGCTCGTGGATAAAGTGGATCCAGCCATCGCTGCTGGCGTAGCGGAAGTGGGGGAATCTCGCGATGCGGTCGAGTTCGCGGCGCCAATCAAAATTCTCGCGCCAATAGCGGCAGAGATCGCGCATGAATGTCAGATCGGCGCCATAGAGCCAACTTCCGCCGGCGACTTCATCGGGCCAGCGAGTGCGGTCCAGACGAGAATGCAGGTCATCCACTTTGGCTCGAGAAAATGGGAGCTCAAACGATTCGATTTTCATCACCGGTTCCAGGTGTTGCCGCTACTCATGATTCGCTGTAGGAGTTTACGGATTCAAAGTTTCCGGAGCAAACTACCTGACACCATCCGCAGTTCGCGCCAAAAATGTTCTGGGATGCAGCCGATTGCCAGCACCGGCCAACGTGCTTATAATCCGCAGCCGATGTCTGCTCATCCGCCTCGCCTCTCGCCGCCTTTTACCTGCATTGCGTTTCTACTGCTCCTAGTGCTGGCAGGAACAGCCGCCGGTGCGGAACCAGCACTCATCCTGAATCATGTCACGGTGATTGATGCCACCGGGCGTCCCGCGCAAGCCGACATGGCGATCGTCGTCGAGGGGTCGCGCATTGTCGCACTCGCACCGAGTTCGAGTTTTCATCCGCCGAAGGGTGCTCGCATGGTGGATGCCACCGGCAAATACGTCATCCCTGGGCTTTGGGATATGCACGTCCACATGATTTTTGGGGACTGGCTGGCGAAGGATGAAAAAATCATTCTGCCTCTGTTCGTGGCCAATGGTGTGACCGGCGTCCGCGACATGGGGGGCGACCTCGAAGATTTGAAAAGCTGGCGGGCGCAGATCGAAGCAGGCCGGCTGTTGGGCCCGCGCATGGTGCTCTCTGGACCTGTGCTGGACGGCCCTGTACCTCGCTTCCCCAGTTCTGTCGCAGTAAAGAACGCCGGGGATGCGGCGCGCGCCGTGGATGATCTCAAGAAATCTGGCGCCGACTTCATCAAGTTTCAATCGCTCATCTCGCGGGATAGCTACTTCGCCGCGGTCGACGAGGCGAAGAAACTGGGGATACCCTTCGCGGGGCACGTCCCCGATGCGATCCGCGCCAGTGAGGCGTCGAATGCAGTACAGCGCAGCATCGAGCATCTCACCGGCATTTTTGAAGGCTGTTCCGCCATGGAAGACGAATTAATGAAGGGGCCCAAGGGCCCGGGCAAGTTCGTGGCAACCTTCGATCCAACTCGCGCCCAGACTTTGATCGCGTTGCTGGCGAAGAACCAGACGTGGCAGGTTCCCACCTTGGTCTGGGAACACGGCGGGACGCTGATCGATACGCGAGACTTCACCAAAGATCCACTCACCAAGTACGCGCCGGTGGCCTGGAAAGATCGAACCTGGCCCATGTTTACCAAAGAGATCTTGCATGACCTGACCGATCCGCTCCCGGTCCGCGAGAAATTCATCCAGATGGAGATGGACATGGTGAAGCAGATGCACCGGGCGGGCGTCCCTTTTCTCGCTGGCACCGACACCGCCGCCGGCGTGCATGTGTTCCCCGGGTTCAGCCTGCACGACGAATTGGCCTACTTGGTGGAGGCCGGCTTCACACCGATGGAAGCCCTGCAAACGGCAACCCGCAATCCAGCAGAGTTTCTGGGAATGCTCTATGACCTCGGCACCGTCGAGAAGGGCAAGCTCGCCGACCTGGTGGTACTCGATGCAAACCCGCTCGATGACATTCACAACACCCGGAAGATCAGGGCAGTAGTCCTAGCAGGCAGGTATTTCTCCCGCGAGCAACTGGACGCGATGCTCGACGGAGCTGCCCAGGCTGCCGCGGCGTCGAAATAGGTGGTTTGAACCACGCGATCCGCTCGCAGGACGCCAGCTGCGAGTTACTCGCCGGAGAACATCCACTGCAGCCAAACGTCCCTGACGATGCCGACGCCCCGGAAGGGAGGGCTCCCGGGACTGACCCTCAGATAAATCTAATTGCGAGGCAGGCGAGCTTTGGTAGCGCTACCGGGAATCGAACCCGGGTTTGAAGATTGAGAATCTTCCGTCCTAACCCCTAGACGATAGCGCCGCTGGGTGAGCGACTTTTGGGATTATAGCAAACGGCGGCGCGCGATTTCCGCCTGCTCGGCCAGCGGCTCTGGCGGAATTATGGGGTGGGCCTAAGAGCGCTTGCGTCCGCGGAGAGGCTCTGGGAGATGGCTTCCACTAATTTGGCGATGTTGCCGAGAGCAGAGAGCGGCACGCTCATGACACTTTGATTGGTGGCAGCAATCTTGACATCCGCGGACATGGTCTCGGCTTGCTTCTGAATACGCACCGTGATCGTCTTCCCGTCTACCGGAATGCCCAGCATTAATTCGACGACTCCATGAGCCAGCGCCACCTGGCCCTCGGCGGACATCTTCGGGGAAGTCCGCGACTCCTGGGCGAGGAACAAGAAATCGCGAGCAAAAAAACCTGGCTTGTCTGCCTCGAATCGCGTGAAAAAGAAAAGAGTGTCCTTGGTTACTGGGTCCACCACCGCAAACTTGTCACCTCGAATCGGCCCCTTCACCTGCACGCGAAAGAGTGATGACTTGCCGCCCACCGTGCTGAAGATGCTCGCCTCCACATGAAAGTCATTTCCCGGTAAGTCGATCAGATAGGAATGCGAAGCCTTGGTCATCATCGAGCGGCCGGGGGAAAAGCACTTATCGCGCAGGAGCTCGCCTGCCAGGAAGGAAGCGGCGCGAAGCGCCACTTTTTCATCACCACCTCGGACTCCCATGAGATCATTGGCTTGCTGCGCAGAAGAAAGCAAGGGGACAAACAGCTGGTCAAGCGCGTCATACTTAGCGTGGAAGTGGCACGGTATCGATACAATTTCGACCGTGCTCCCCGATGCGGAGAGTTCCACTCGGCTCGGATTGTCCATGCTAGCCATCGTGAATGCGCGACCAGGCGGGCAGCACGGTCGCCTCGGGTAACCTAGGCCCACCGTAGGCTCGGGCCAATCCGGTGTCAAGGTTGAGCCCCGCCCAAAAGGGCGTAGCTCGCTCGCCCGCCTCATCGGCGGTAGCCACCTGATCTTGGCCCAGAGTTCGGCTGCGAAACCGACCTCATCCTCCCGCGGCTCCTCCCTGACACCAGACGTTGTGACCATGTAAAACCGTCCCGGAGCAGCTGGAAACCGTATATACTGCGGCATCCCCCGGCTGCCCCGGCCGGAGCGCGCGCGGCGGGCCCCCGGGGCGGGCGATCCGCCGTAAGCATCAGCATTTAGAGTCATTTCCGTTACCGCGCAAGGACCGGTGTGCAGGTGACGAGTGGATAAACCCAGAGACCCGTCGCACGATGCGGAGAGCCCGACCCTCGTTCCGGAGTCGCGCCCCCGCCCGCCCGCCGGATCCCTCAGCAAGGACAAAGACGTAGGCAACGCGGTGCAGACACCTCCGTCCGGGGTCGAGTCCTCCGTTCTGCACCGCCCGCCGGACTCGGATGCCGCCACCCTTTTGGACGGGACTCCCCTGCCCGATTCAGACGCCGCCACCCTGCTCGATGTGCGGCCCGCCTCCGACGCGCCGACCATGGCAGGGACACTCGCCCCAAACCGGCACCCTGGAATTTCTCCGCCGCCGCGCGTCAAGCCCGTATCCGCCACCTACACCGCACCCATGCTGCCTGAGGGCACAGTGCTCGGGGGGCGTTATCAGATCGAGAGACCGCTGGGTGAAGGTGGCATGGGAGCGGTCTACAGAGCCAGGGACCTGGAGCTTGATCGTTTGGTCGCGCTCAAGGTCATTCGACCCGAGCTGGCGGGGAATCCCGACATTCTGCAGCGCTTCAAACAGGAAATCCTGCTGGCCAGCCAGGTAACGCACCGCAATGTCATCCGCATTTATGACCTGGGCGATGCCGACGGTATCAAGTTCATCACCATGGAATTCCTTGAAGGCGAAGACCTGCGCTCGCTGCTGCACCAGCACGGCAAGCTTTCGGTGGAGGAGAGCGAATCGATTATCGAGCAGACGCTGGCCGGGCTCAGCGTGGCGCACCAGCAGGGGATCATTCATCGCGACCTGAAGCCCGGCAATATCATGCGGGAAGCCAGCGGGCGCGTGGTGGTAATGGACTTCGGACTGGCACGATCGTTGGGCGGCGACGGCATGACGCGCAGCGGCCTGATGGTCGGCACCATGGAATATATGTCGCCCGAGCAGGCGCAAGCCAAGGAACTGGACGCGCGCTCGGACGTTTTTACGGTCGGCCTGATTTGGTATGAGCTGCTCACCGGCAAAATGCCGTACCACGCCGACAGCGCCATCGCCAGCCTGCTCAAACGCACGCAGGAGCGGGCCATTCCGGTGGTGGAGCACGACCCCACGATTCCGAAGGTGGTCAGCGATATTGTGAGCCGCTGTCTGGAGCGCGATCCCGCCATGCGCTATCAGAACGCCGAGGACATGCTGGCGGACATCCGCGCCTGGCGCGGACATCGTACGGTCTCGGCTTCTCTCGTGATGGACCGGCTCCTGCCGAAAACTGCGTTTCCGTGGAAGTGGGTGGCGGCGGGTTTAACCGGACTCGTGCTGGTAAGCGGCGTCTGGGTGGGCACGCGGAATTCCGCGGCGCCAGCGGGCAGCACACAAGCGGCGCGCGGTCCCGTGACTTCGCTGGCCATCCTGCCGTTTCACAATGCCTCGGGCGACAACACGTGGAACTGGCTGGGGCCGAGCCTGGGCGACATGCTGAGCACGGATGTGGGCCAGTCGGCGCACCTGCGCACGATTTCTCCCGACCGCCTGCAGCAGATTCTGCACGACCTGCGCATCGAACCCGGGACGGCGATTGACGCCAGCACCTTGCGGCGGATTGCGGAGTTTTCCAATGCCGACATTGTGGTTTCCGGGCAATTTGTCCGCTTGGGCGATCAGATTCGCATTGATGCGGTGCTGCAAGATCTGAAGCACGGGCGGACTGCTCCGTTAAAGGCGGAAGCGCAGAACCAGCAGGACATCTCGGCCGCAGTGGACCGGCTGGCGGATTCCATCCGGCAGAATCTCGCTCTTTCTTCCGACCTGGTCAAGGAACTGCGCGCCCAGTCGTTCAAACCAACCTCGAGTTCGATCGAAGCGTTGCGCGACTACAACGAAGGCGTGCAGTTGCAGCGCGCCGGCAACAATATCGAAGCGTTGAAGCGGTTCCAGTCCGCAACGAAGACCGACGCGCAATTTGCCTTGGCGTTTTCACGGCTCGCCGAAACCTACTCGGCGCTCGGCTATGACTCTGAAGCCGAACAGGCAGCGCAGCACGCGCTCGACGCCAGCCAGGAGTTGCCGCTGGCAGCGAAGTACCTGATTCAGGCCAGCCACGCGCGCATCAACAAAGACAACGCCAAGGCGATCACGGCCTACCAGAATTTGGAGAAGAGTTTTCCCGACGATCTCGACGTGCAGTTCGCGCTGGGCAGCCTGTATGAGGATGCTGGCAAACTGGACGAGGCGCGCGCACACTTCGGCAACGTGTTGAAGACCGACAGCAAAAACCTGGATGCGCTGCTGGCCAGCGGGCGCGTGGAAATCAAGGCCGGAAACGCGCAGGCGGGGCTGGACCCGCTCGCCCGCGCCCGCACCCTTGTCATTGACCTGAACAATGAGGAGCAGCAGGCGCTCATCCTACAGGCCACCGGCATCGCCTACAAGGTGCTGAACAAGCCGCAGGAGGCGCTGCGTAATTATCAAGACGCCATGGAGATCAACCGCCGCCTGGGCAAGAAGCGCGGCGTAGCGGCGAGCCTGGCGGAAATCGCGCAGGTGCAGATTTCGTTGGGCAAGGCGGATGACGGGTTGAAGACCTACCAACAGGCGCTGGCTTTGCGCCGCGAAATCGGCGCCAAGAAGGAAGTGGGCGACACCCTCATTGACATGGGCGCCCTTTACGTGGACCGCGGACAGTTCGATCAGGGGCTGACCATGTTCAAGGAGTCGCTGCAAATTCAGCGCGACGCCGGCGATGAGACCAATCAGGCACTCTGTCTTAACAACATCGGCAACGTGTACATGGCGCGGGGAGAAAACGAAGACGCGCTCACTTACTTTCAGCAGGCGCTGCAATTGCGAGAAAAGCTGAACGTTCCCGGAGACATTGCGGAGACGCTGGGCAATCTCGGGAGCACCAATGTCAGCCTGGGCCAGTACGACCAGGCGACCAATGCGTACATGCGTGCGCTCGACCTCTATCGCAAGAGCGGAGACAATCACGGGGCGGCGATGGAGTCGCAGAGCCTGGGGCTGATGTTCCAGACGCAAGGGCGAATTGGGCCGGCCATCAGTTCCCTGCAGGACGCGGTCAAGGGCTTGCGCGACGCGGGTGATCGTGGACTCCCACTTGCCCAGGCGCTGGACGATTTGGCGGGAGCGCTGGCTCGCGCCGGGCGCGGCGGCGAGAGCGGCAAGCTGCTGGAAGAAGCACAGACCATCGCCCGCGGATTAAAGAGCGAACCACTCAACATCGCGTTGCTCAATACGGATGGTGACATGAAGTTCTACCGTGGCGAGCTCCCGGCGGCACGGGTTGCCTACGAACAGGCGCAAAGGCAGCTTTCCCGGACCGCGGATGCCGACGCGCAACTTACCACCAAACTGAATGTGACCAAAGTGGCGGTGATGGAAGGCCGCTCCCGTGCTGCCATCAGCGATCTGCGCAGCCTGGCGCAACGCGCCGATGCCATGGGCCGGAAGTCGCTGGCGGTGCAGGCCTCCGCGTGGATGGCGGAGGCGATGCTCAAAGACAAAGATTACAGCGGCGCTCGCCGGGAACTGGATCGCATCCTGCCCCGGAGTGAAAAGCTGGGTCTGCGTCTGCAGAGCGCGAAGATTCGTTACCTGCTGGGAACCGCCATGCGGCTTTCTGGCAGCACCGCGGAGAGCGCCACCCAGTACAAAGCCGCGCTCAACCTGCTCAATGAGATCCAGAAGGAAGCCGGCGCTGAGCACCTCATCGAGCGCTCCGACCTCAAGGCTGCGTACGAAGAAGCGATGCGCTGGTCAAAATCTTAACGCCAGCAGTCGCTGCCCAGGCGGCTGCGAACCAGCCACACGACTGAAAAAGGGGGGCGAGATTCGCTGGACCTCGCCCCACTCTCGCGCGATTTTCTGAATCTACGACTGACCCTTGACGGTCAGGCTCACGGACACGCTATGTACCAGTGCGCCTCCGCCATAGGAGCCGGTGAAGGTCAGGTTGAAGGTGCCGTGGTTAACATTCTTGTTGGCGCTCAGAGTCACCGTGGAATTCACCGGCGCACCGCTCAGGTTGTCCACCGATGGGGAGACCGAACAGGTAGAGTTCGGCGGGGCACCCGAACAGGAGAGATTCACGACGCCCGTGAGACCTCCGATGGGTGTCACCGTAATCGTGTAGGTGGCCTGGTGTCCGGAGGAGATGGTCTGCGATGCCGGAGTCGCGGTGATGGAGAAATCGCCGACGATGACCTGCACCGAGCCGCTGGTTGAACTTCCCTGGAAGTTCAGGTCGCCGCCGTAGCTGGCGGTCACGTTGCGAGCTCCCGTGGTTGCGAAGGTCAGCGAACAGCCACCCGCCGAAACAGCAGCCGAGCAGGTTTCTAACGTGCTGGCCGTCACCGTGACCGTGCCCGTGGGCGCAGTTACGTTCGTGGAGCCCACAACACTCACATTGATCCTCACCGGGCTGCCGGGGATACCGGGACTAGGCGAGGTGGAGGTGATGGTGGTGGTGGTGGTGGCCCGGTTGACAGCAATGGAGACGCTCTTGGACGCACCCCTGTAGTTCAGGGTGTCCGTGGGCGTAAAGGATACCGAAAGCGTCTGACTACCCGCATTCAGCACGCCCCCAGCCGGGGTGTAGGCAAATGAGCCGGTCACATTCGCAGTGGCGTTCAGCTGGGCTCCGCTGAGCGCGGTCCCGTAGGTGATGGCGGCAGGAGTCGCCCACGTGATCACGGGCGTGGCCTGGTTGACGTTGATCAGCACCGACTTGGTAGCGGTGGTGTAGTTGGTGGTGTCCGTGGGCGTGAAGTCGACCTTGAGCGTTTGGCCTGTGCCAGCGTTCAGCTGCGTGCCTGCCGCTGGGGTGTAGACAAACACACCCGGAACGTTGGCAGTGGCGTTCAGTTGGGTGCTGGTGTCGAGCGCCGTTCCATAGGTAATGTCAGCTGGGTTGGCCCACGTGATGACGGGAGCTGCTTTGCCCACGGTGTAGGTCACGGAACTCGGGGTGCTGGCGTTGCCCACTGCATCCGCGGCGTTGACGGTGAAGGTGTGGGTGCCGACGGAGCCGGTCGCTGGGCTGGTGGTGGAAACCTTCTGCGACAACGCATCAGGGTCGCAAAGAACGACGCCGGAGCCACCATCGGTACAGCTGAAGTTGGCGGTCACGGTATCGCCGAAAACCGGGGACGCGGGCGAAATCGTCGGCCCGGTGATGACGGGAGCCTTCTTATCCACTTGGAACGGCCCATAGGCGGGGACGGGGACCGTGTTGCCAGCTACATCGGCTACCGAGCTCAGAACGGTCATGGCAGTGTTGGTTTCCGTGCCGCCCGGCACGGAGGTCGAAACGCTAAAAGTGGGCGTCGCCGGCCCGGAACCACCCGCGTTGTCGCTCTCGGTACACGGGACGGATACGTCGTTGGGCGTCCAGGCTGCAGCGGGTGGGGTACAAGAGAACGTCGGCGCCGTTTTGTCAATGTTGATGGTGAGCGTAGGCAGCGAGGTGGTGACCTGATTGCTGTTGTCGGTGGTCACGACTCTCTCTGGAGTCCCCGATGTATCAGTTGCCGAGAAGGTCACGATGGTTGTGCCTTCCACGTCGGCGGGAATTATGATCTGTCCCGTATTCCCGGTAATCGTTCCAGAGGCTGTGGTGGGCACGTTGGCGCCGGCGACGCTGTAGCCGATACTGGTGACATCGGGCAGCGGCGAGGGTGGCCCTGGGGGGGCGACGATGTTGGACGGGACGACCTCGATGCTCTGGAACGTTACGGTCACCGGCTGATTAGCCCAGGTGTTGTTGAGCGTTGGGCTCGTGGTGGTGGAGGTGGAAGGCTGGACCACGCCCACCACCGGGATCAGCACCGAGTTGAAGTTCTTGGTTGTGCCCGAGATGAGGGGGTCGCCCGTGATGCTGTCGAAAATGTTGCTCAGGCCTTTGCAGTTGTTGTCGCCAGCCGCACCACAGCTTAGAGCAGTGTCCTTGCCCATGATGTAACCCGGGGCGATGATGGGTTTCTGCGCAGGCTCGGCGTTGAAGTTGTTGGAAGTCTTGATCAGGGCGCTGGTGCCGGTGTTGGGGCAGTTGGCGCCGGAAGGCGTTGTATTCGTGGCGGTGGTGCACAGATCAGTGGTCGTGACACAACCAAAGGTGCCGTTGCCCAGGTCCTGGTGCAGGCAGGTACTACCCTGGAAGGGTGTGTTGTTGACGAGGTCGGCAAACTGCTGATCCGTAATGGCCTGCACTGTGCCTTGCTGGAAGACACCCGTAAAGGAGCTCGGCGGCAGTCCGCTTCCCGAATAGTCGGTGGAGGCGGTGAGGTCGCTCGTATAGCTGAAATTGGTGGTGCCGGCCTGGAGTGGTTGGA
>JBGQDM010000086.1:0-14422 GCA_041495845.1 Terriglobia bacterium
CATACAAAGGGAACGCACAGCAGAATCTCATCGCGGGTGTGATCGCTCACTAGGGGCAGAAAATCACGCACAAACGCTGCCGTTTCTTCCGGCGTCTTGAACATCTTCCAGTTGGCGGCAATCACTTTCTTTCTCATGCCACGCCTTTCTCGATCTTGCTGGCAGCAATTCTGCCCGCCCGCTGCAGTTCTTCAACTGCTGCAGTGTACGCCTCCACCCCAGCACTATCGAACAGCACAAAGCGTACGTGCTCGACCAGGGTCGCGGCGGCCAGCGCCTCGGCAATCGTCAGCCAGGCGATGCGCGCAGCTTCCAGCATGGGGTAACCATAGGCCCCTGTCGAGATGGCCGGAAATGCGATCGACGCGATGCCGTGGTCCTCGGCAAGCTGAAGCGAGCTTCGGTAACAAGACGCCAGCGTGTCCGCTTCTCCGCGCCGCCCATCGCGGTAAATGGGGCCGACGGTGTGAATCACGTATTTTGCCGCCAGGCGTCCGCCGGTGGTGAGTACAGCTTTTCCTGCAGGCAGCCGCCCGATCTTCGCCACGATGCGCTCACACTCTTTCAGGATGGATGGTCCGCCCGCGCGATGGATGGCTCCATCCACGCCGCCGCCGCCCAGCAGGGAAGAATTGGCGGCGTTCACAATGGCTTCAGTGGCCTCTTTGGTGATGTCGGCGGGCCCGCGCACATCTACGCGCGTTCCGCCCATGGTGAGCCGGATAGCAAAGTCGTCCACGCGGGCAGCCCCGCTTCCTCTAACGTTTATTGCTGAGCGCTTCCACGCCCGGCAGTTTCTTACCTTCCAGAAACTCGAGCGAAGCGCCGCCGCCGGTGGAAATGTGGGTGATGCGCTCGGCCACGCCCGCCTTGTGTACCGCAGCCACGGTATCGCCGCCGCCCGCGATGGAGATCGCTCCCACGTTCTCCGCCACCGCGTGGGCGATTTTCATCGTGCCTTCCGCGAATGGCTTCATCTCAAACACGCCCATGGGCCCGTTCCACACGATGGTCTCGGCCCGCGAAATCTCTTCGCTGAAAAGTTCTGTTGTCTGTGGTCCAATGTCGAGCGCCATCAGGTCAGCGGGGATCCTCTGGCCTTCCTTGATGGTCTGTGGGCGCGCATCCACCGCCACGCGGTCCGCTACAATGTGGTCCACCGGCAGCAGGAAACGCACTTTGCGGTCCTTCGCTTCCTGCAACAGCTGCTTCGCCAATTCAACCTTGTCCGCTTCCAGCAGCGACTTCCCAATTTCCTGGCCCATAGCTTTCAGAAAGGTATACGCCATGCCGCCGCCGATGATCAGCGCATCCACCTTGCCCAGCAGGTTCTTGATGACGCCAATCTTGTCACTGACTTTCGCTCCGCCCAGGATGGCGACAAACGGGTGATTGGGATGCTGCATTGCCTTGCCCAGATAGTTGAGCTCTTTTTCCATGAGCAGGCCGGCAGCGGATTGTTTCACAAATTTTGTGACGCCGACGGTGGAGGCGTGGGCCCGATGCGCTGTGCCAAAGGCATCGTTCACGTAGTATTCGGCCAGTTTGGCGAGTTGCTGCGAAAACGTTTCGTCATTGGCTTCTTCCTCGGGATGGAAGCGAAGATTCTCCAGCAAAAGACTCTGGCCCTTCTCCAACTTGAGCGCCATCTCTTCCGCTTGCGCGCCCACGCAATCGGTGGCGAAGCCGACATTCTCCCCGCTGGCTAGTTGTTTGCTCAGCAGCATGCGCAGCCGTTCCGCCACCGGCTTCAAACTGTATTGTGGATTGATCTTCCCCTTGGGCCGGCCCAGGTGGGATGCCAGGATCAGCCGCGCCCCGTGCCGCAGCGCGTATTCAATCGTGGGCAGGGTTTCCCGGATCCGCGTGTCATCGGTCACGCGCCCGTCCTCCACCGGCACGTTGAAGTCCACCCGCATCAAAATGCGGTGGTCGTTGAGCGGGAGATCACGAATGGAAAGCTTCGACATTGTTGCTGGAACCTCCAAGCTACCCGCAGGCGAAGGCGGGTCGCAGCCCGCCTCCCCGAATCGCTGATTACAGACCCTTGCTGGCCAGATAGTGGATCAGGTCGCGCACGCGGCAGGAATATCCCCACTCGTTGTCGTACCACGCGATCACCTTCACGCAGTTGCCGGCAACCACACGTGTGAGGGGAGCGTCCACAATCGAGGAACGCGGGTCGCCCTTAAAGTCAGACGACACCAGTTCGTTTTCCTCGTAGCCGAGATACCCCTTCAGTGGCCCCGCCTGAGACGCCTTCTTCAAGGCTGCGTTCACTTCCTCCGCGCTGGTCTTCTTCTCCACAAATACGACCAGATCCACCACCGAGACATTCGGCGTCGGGACGCGCATGGCGAAGCCGTCCAGTTTGCCTTTGAGCTCCGGTATCGCCAGGTAAACTGCCTTGGCCGCCCCCGTAGTCGTGGGGATCATGGAGAGGGCCGCGGCTCTTGCCCGGCGCAGGTCCTTGTGCGGGAAATCCAGAATCACCTGGTCGTTAGTGTAGGAGTGAATTGTCGTCATGACGCCGCTGACGATCTTGAACTCGTCGTTGAGCACCTTGGCCACCGGTGCCAGGCAGTTGGTGGTACAGGAGGCGTTGGAAATGATGTGATGCTTGGCGGCGTCGTACTTGCCGTCATTCACGCCCATCACGATGGTGATGTCTTCGTTCTTTGCCGGCGCGGAGATGATTACCTTCTTCACCGATCCGCGCAGGTGCTTCTTCGCATCTTCCGCGTTGGTGAACTTGCCGGTGGATTCGATCACCACCTGTGCCCCCACCGAAGCCCAGTCCAACGCTGCCGGGTCCCTCTCCTTGAACACCTTGATTTTCTTGCCGTTGACGGAGACGAAGTCCGCTCCCGCGCTGACATCGTCTTTCAGGTTCCCCAGCACGGAGTCATATTTGAGCAGGTGTGCCAGCGTTTTCGGGTCGGTGAGATCGTTGACTGCGACAAAATCGAGGTTGGGATCATTCAGTGAAGCGCGCAACACATTGCGTCCGATGCGCCCAAATCCGTTAATGCCGACCTTGATGGCCATGAAGCCTCCAGTAAAGATGAGGAAAAAATACCGCCGTCACTCGGGCGAACAAACGATGGTAGCAGGCGCTTGCAATTTGAGCCAAGCGCGCCGTCACACCGCGGCTTGCGCTAGGTCACTGCGATTTCGAGGAAAACATTTTTCTTGTTCCAGAGAAAGGGAAGCCGCATCAGCCAGTATTTCCGGGCCAGCAGCTGGCGCGTTCCCGCCCACTCGGATTCCGGCAGCAGGCGCGCCGTTCCGGCGAATTCCGGCCCCGTCACCCGTCCACGAGCCGTGCAAGGCGCCACCCGCACCTCCGGGTTGTTCCGGATCCGCTTGTACTTCCAGGAGTCTCCCCGCGTCATGATGTAAAGCTTGTCCCCCGATTCGGCAAACCATAGCGGGGTAGGCACGGGCGTGCCGTCCCTGCGAAACGTGGTTAGGCTGACGTAGCCTCGCCCGCTGATTTCCTGTGGAATTCTCAGCATGCTCACTCCATCTCGTTTATTCTAGTTGTTCGCGTCGTTGCCTGCGGATTGCTCGGCTGCGGCGCGTGTGTTACAAGCCAAATATGCGCAAGTGGATGCAAGATCGTCTGTTGAAGCGCCGGAAGAAAGGCGAGCCGAAAACCGCCGCCGTGGATGCTCCAGCTCCATTACAGCCTGCGTATCAGGATGCGGTCGTGCCGGCGGCAACGCCGGTGTTGCCACTTGAGCGCGAGGCCCCGGATGATCTGGCTTCCGATCCGGCGCCGCCGTCCAGCGAAGCCGTAGACGATGCCGCGGGCAATCGGGTCGACAGTTCGGACCGTTCCCGTCGGCGCCGTCGCGGTCGTCGTGGCGGGCGTGGTGGCCGCTCCCGTTCCACAACCTCCAGTGCGCCCGCGGAGAATGCTCCTCGGCAAGAACCGCTCCGCCCCACGCTCATGCGTCCGGTCGAGACCGCGGATCGGATTCGCGAGGTTGAGCCCGTCACGGTACCGCCTCGCGTCCCCGTATCGCCAGCGCAGCCGAAAGTCCCGCAGGGAGTTGTCGTACTCGCCATCGGCCTCCCCGGTTCCGGCAAGAGCACCTGGTTTAAGCGCCACAATATTCAGCCGCTTTCCAGCGATCTGCTGCGTGGACTTCTCTTCGACAATCCAGACGAGCAGCGCTTCCAGGACCTGGTCTTCTCCAACTTGCGTTCCATGCTGCGCGCGCGGTTGATCGCCCGCCGGCCCATGAGCTACGTGGACGCCACCAACCTCACGCCCCAGGAACGCCAGAGCTGGATTAAGCTGGCCCACGATCATGCCTATGAAGTGCACGCACTCCATTTCGATGTTCCCCTCGAAGCCTGTCTGGAACGGAATCGCAAACGTAACCGCACCGTAGGGGACGAGGTCATGCGCCGCATGGCCGCCAAATTCCGCCCCCCGACTTTCGAAGAGGGATTTACCAAGATCAAAGTCGTCCGGGTGAAAAAGCGCGATGACCAGCCGGCCGATGTCTAGCCTGCACTTTCGGGTGTCCGATCCATTCACCCGTTCGCGGAGTTTGCGCTAAGCTGGAGGGCATGGCTGTGCGGAGTGGGTTACGCCCCCTGATTCTGGTTACCGCGCTTCTTCCGCTACTCGCCTGTGGCGGGTCATACTCTTCTGCTCCGCCGCCGCCCCCTCCCCCGCCGAGTGGCGCGACGCTGACCCAGGTGGTTTCCGGGTTAACCAGTCCAGTCGACCTGCAACAGCCCGACGATGGCAGTGGACGCTTCTTCATCGTGGAGCAGTCCGGCACCATCCGCATTTTGCAAAACGGCAGCTTGCGCCTCACGCCGTTTCTCAACATCACCAGCCGGATTACCACCGCAACCGAGATGGGCCTGCTCGGTGTTGCTTTCCATCCCAATTTCGCCACCAGCGGGCGCTTCTATGTGAACTACGACCGCACTGTGGCCGGCCAGTTTCAGACCGTCATCGCCGAGTTCCAGGTTTCCCTGGCCGATTCCAACCAGGCCGATCCCAACAGCGAGCGCATCGTGCTCACCGTGAATCAGCCTTTCGACAATCACAAAGGCGGCCAACTCGCCTTCGGCCCTGACGGATTTCTCTATATTGGCCTCGGCGACGGCGGCAGTGGCGGCGATCCCTTCGGCAACGGCCAGAACACTAACACCCGGCTGGGTAAGATGCTGCGCATCGACGTCGATGGCGCGCTCCCCTTCGCCATCCCGCCCAGTAATCCGTTTGTCGGGGGCGGAGGCTTGCCAGAAATTTACGCCTACGGCCTGCGCAACCCCTGGCGCTTTTCCTTTGACCGCACTGCTGGCACGCTCTTTGTCGCCGACGTCGGGCAGGACCGCTACGAGGAAATTGACATCCTGCAGAACGGCAAGAATTATGGCTGGAAGACGATGGAAGGCATGCACTGCTACCCCGACCCGCTGAGCAACTGCAACATGACCGGACTCACGCTGCCCATCGCCGAATACGACCACAGCGAAGGCGAGGCGGTGATTGGCGGGTACGTTTATCGCGGCAGTGCCATCCCAGGGCTGGTGGGCAGCTACATCCTGGGTGATTTCGTCAGTGGGAAAATCTGGCGCCTGACCCAGAGCGGGTCCACTTGGCAGCGTACTCTGCTCGTCAGCAGCGGCCGCCCCATCAGTTCCTTCGGCCAGGACGCGGCCGGCGAACTCTACGTCCTCGACTACAACGGCACCGTGCTCAAGCTCACGCCGTAGTCGATTGCCGGAGCAACCACATCGGGAACTATGCTTTCAGGTAGGCAAGCATCTGTTTGAATGCGTCTGTGCCGGAAGCGCGCAGCAGTTCGTACATCATCGTTTCCGTGGACGAGATCACCGCCCCCGCCGCGCCCATCCGCTCCAGGCCAATGCGCCAGTTCCACTCCGCACGCGAGCTGACTGCGTCCGACGCCACGTGCACCAGGTAGCCTTCGCGCAGGGCCGCCATCACCGTCTGCAGCACGCAGATGTGGGCTTCCATGCCGCAGACCAGCAGTGTGTTGCGCCCAGCCGCCTGTCGTTTCAGATGCGCACAAAACGCCTCGCTGCCGAAACACGAAAATGCCAGCTTATCAATCGCCGGCGTTTCCGGAAGCAGGGAAGCGATCTCCGGAACCGTCCCGCCCAGCCCTTTGGCATACTGCGTGGTCAGCAGCACCGGCAAGCCGAGAATCTCCGCCAGCCGGATGAGGAATTGGGCGTTCCGCACCAGTCGCTGGTTCTCAAAAATCGGCGGCAGCAACTTTTCCTGAATGTCGACTACGACCAGCGCGCAGTTCTCCACCAGCAACGGTTGCCGCTGTAGTTCGGCGAGATCGATGGGCGCGGCGGTTATGGATCCAGTTTCCATTGGCATGCTCCAGCACCACCCAGCATTTTAGCGGGTGGTGCTGGTCCCGGCCAATCAGGGCTGCTGGCAAAGGTCAACTTTCGCCCAACCACTTTCGGGCCCAGCCCTTGTTCCCCGCAGTGCTCTGCGGGAAAAGCCTCGGGCGGACGGGTTCTGTCCACAAGCGGCCGGCGCACGTCTGGATCGACTGGTTTTATCGAAGTGACTGAAACCCGAGGATCTGTATTAACAGATTGTCCAGCAAGCTATACCTGCCCTCTGAGTAGCGGCCGTATTGATAGCGGCTGCGGTAGCCGTCGTCATAGCCCCGGCGGAAACCCTCACGGAAATAGTAGTTGTATTCGTCCTGGTCTACATAGTAACCGCTGTAGCCGTAGCTCGCGTCCTGGTAGGCGTACGAATCCTGGTAGTTGGAACGCCACCGGTCTTCTCGATCTGCTCGTCCGGTACGGAAACCTTCTTCGTAGCCGTGGTTCACGGCCTCCCGGAGCAAATCTGCGCCGTACTGATTGATCTCCCGGTAGCGACCTTCACGATAGTAGCGCCAGTTCGGGGCTGCGTAGAAGTATGGATCACGTTCGTAATCGTGGTCCCGGTCGTTTCGGAAGCGGATTTGCTGTTGCCGGCAGCGCTCCAGGTACTCTTCCTGAAAACGAAACTGCGCCATCCGCTTTTGCTGCTGCAGCAATGCTGTCCGCTGCCGCGCCAGTTGCTGTTCCTGTTGCTGATCCAGATGTTGGCGGTATTGTGCCTGGCGCTGCTGTTGCTGTTCAATCAGTTGCTGGTGGCGCTCTTGGGAGAGCCGTTCTCCCTGCTGCTTCCGATTCTGGTCCTGCTGCTGTTGCTTGGCGCGCGCTTGCTGTTGGTTTTGGTCGTGCTCTTGTTTTTGTTGAGCTTGCTGCTGCTGGTTTTGGCGTTGCTCCGTGGCACGTTGATCTTGCTGCTGCTTGTTTTGGTCCTGCTTTTTTGTTTGCTGAGCTTGCTGCTGCTGCTGCTGATTTTGACGTTGCTCCGTGGCACGTTGCTCTTGCTGCTGCTTGTTTTGGTCCTGCTCTTTCGTTTGCTGAGCTTTCCGTTGCTCCTGCTGCGTTCTTTGGTCCTGCTGCTTTTGCTCTTGCTGCGGCGGTTGTTGTTCGGGTGTCTTACTGTTGCCCTGCTGCTTCCCGGCCGCGGCTTCTTTCTCAGTCTTGTTCTGTTTTTCGTCCTGCTGGTCTTGCTGTGAATATGCAAGAGCAGCGGTTCCGAAAACCGCAAACAGAACTGCGGTACAAATGATTCCGATCCGTTTCATTGGGATTCCTCCAGTTCAGCCTAGACGTCGCAGGCAGGATTAACTGTCTTCTTTTGACCATTCGTGAAAAACGATTTTCATACGATTGTGCGGGAGCATCACGAATCGTGGGGAATGCAACTGTGATCTAGTTGGCTGGGGCGCCGAGCCAGGAAAGGGCCCGGCTGCAGGTCGAGCCTTCAGAGCAGCACCCAGTCACGCGCGCCAACCCTTGAGGGCGGTCGCGATTCGGCGACCCTGCCATCCATTGCTTGTGTTTATGTCTTCTGGGAGCGCGCGCCGGCAATGGCCAAGGCGATTCCGCCTGCGATCAGCACAACACTGATGATCGGCGAGAGACGCTCACTGTGTGTGGTTTGTACCCCAATGTTCGTGTCCCCGACCTTGATACCTTGCGACTCCGAACGGGGAATCGGCACCACTAGAGATGCGATGCCGAGTACAACCAAGAGCAAGCCTGCAAACAGCAACATTCTCATAGCGGCCTCGATGTCTTACGATGCGTCGAAGGGACTGGCCTTCCACATTCGGCTTAGGGAATTGCCCAATCTAGCTGGGACGATGTCTCTGGCTGGCCCAGCTGCAACTGGCATCCCAAGTTCTTGTTTGCGGCGCGACGTCAACCCTGGTTTCAGGCGGGCGGCCGATCGCTCGCCGCCCGTTTGCTGGCTCGAAGTTGATCCGCCGTAAAGGCCTGTCCACAGGTGCTGCATCGCCACGTGGTGTTTGGCCGCAGCGGGGTTCCCACGCCGGGGCCAAGCCGGCCACTCTCGCTGGGACGGAACGCCATCACCAGTTCACCACCGCATCCCAGACATTGTCGCTTCGCCATAGTCTTGTTGTTACCACAAACCTGGGGCCTACGTCTGGTCACAATTGAACACTGCCCTGGCGAGGCGCGGTGGCTGTTTTTCGACGCGACGGAAACTCTCTGCTCGAGGCAGGCCCCTCAACGCCTGCTCAATCGCCGGCTGAAGCAATCTGCTGCAACCCTGAGGGCACATTCCAAGCGACGGGAACTTCCAGGTGCGGCATGGGGGCAGCCGCAAATAGCCGCTGACAAGGTTTTGCCAACCACCGGGCCCACTGTGCCGATCGCGAGACTCGCGCGCTGTCGGTGGCAATTCCAGTATCGGCATACATCTGGCGGTAGATTTTGGAAATCATGACAAACGCCAGGCGCGCCCGCAGCGATTTGATGAACCGGGACCGCGTCCAGATGGATTTGAACCCATAAAACGTGTCCCAGACTTCCTGGGTATGGCTGCGAATCTCCTCGGCGGACATCGTCGGGTGGGTCCAATACAGCTTGGGCCGAAGGGCTTGTGGGATGAGCCAACGCCGGGTGATGGGAATTCCGGCGATCTGTATGGGGGAGGTCGCCATCTGTTTTTCCCAGCGCATGAAGTCCACCGTACCGGGGTAGGGAGTCAAGGTCACAAATTGGGCAAATGCAATTTCTGCCTGGATCGCGGCGGCGGCGGTGGCATCGAAAGTTTCCGGCCGGTCGCTGGGCAGACCGAAGATGAAAGAGCCAAGCACGTACACGCCGTGGCGGCGGAAGGTTCGGAGTTGCTCCACCAGGTCTGTCCCCGCGGCATTGAATTCCTTGAAAACATCCTTCAAACCTTCTGGGGTCACAGACTCCACCCCCACCAGCGCGCCCTTGATGTGGGCCGCGTTCATCGCATCCAGAAAGGCGGGGTCTTCCGCCGCTTCCATGGTGATCTGAGTAAAGAAAATCGTGTCTGGCGGCAACTGCGCCAGCCGCGCCATGAGCTCAAAACGCTCGTCCCGGAGCGCTTTCAGTTCGTTCACGCGGGCGGTGTTGTGTTGCGCCTCCGCCAGCCGCAAATCGGTGAGGGTCACCGGATAAAAATTATCGTCCGCCAGCGCGATGAAGCGGAAGCCGAGGCGTCGTAATTGGACGATTTCCTCGATGACGACGTCGGAAGCGCGCTGCCGAGGCCGCTGACCATCCGTCCGCCAGACCGAGCAGAACGAGCAATGCTTCGGGCAACCGCGGACGGTCTGGACGGAGGCCCACATATAACTCTTTCGCGGAACCAAGTCCCAGCGGGCGGGCAAGAACTCGGAAGCTTCAATCCGCCCGCCCTCATAGACCGGCTGCGGCGTTCCCTGCGCGCAATCCGACAACACCCTGGACCACGCCACGTCTCCATCGCCCTTGACCACCGCATGAGCACCGCCCAATTCATGGGCCTCATCGGGATAGAGGGTGGCGTGAATTCCTCCAAACACCACATAGGCGCCGCGGGCGCGGGCCAGCGTTCCAATCTTGTAGCCGCGCAGAGCATTGGCGGTGTGAATGCCGATGCCAACAATGTCGCCGGGCTGAATCTGGGCCGGATCCAGCGCTTCCAGAGTCTCATCGACCAGGAAGGGATCGCCAAAGCTCTTCGGTGTTGCCGCCGCCAGAACATACAGCCAGCGAGGCGTGATGACGGCGGTGCCAAACGCAACTTCACTGGGATTGATGAGGTGAACGCGCACGCTGTTTGCCCTCCTTGAGGGGCGTTGCACTGGTGATTCACTTGCGCCCGGAACGGCTGGTTCGGTTTTTCTGGAGCGCCGGCAAGCAGGTTGGTACCCGGTTCCCGCGAATACGGCGGGAACGGTGAAATTGTCGCGCTCGCAGAGTCTGCAAACTGATCAATATAGAACACTTTTACCGAAACCCAGCAAGGTATCTTGAGGCAGCGGGTGCATCGATGAAGACTCGTTCCCAGTCCGCCTGGTTCCTACTGTCGCTCCTATTCAGCCTGGGGGCGTGGCAAGGTGCGGCCGCCCGCCCCGCCGATGCTCCGGCAGTGCAGCCTCGTCCGCCGCTCAGCGCAGAAGAAATCGTGAACAACCTGGTGCGGAGAAATCTGGAACGCGCCCAGGCGCTGGGCGCCTATCAGGGGACGCGCAGCTATCGCGTTGAGTATCACGGCTTCCTGGGCACCAGAAGGGCGGAAATGACCGTGGAGGTCAAGTACCGCTCCCCGGGCACGAAGGAATTCACGGTGCTCACGGAGACCGGTTCGAAGCTGCTGATCGATCGAGTATTCAAGAAACTCCTGCAGAGCGAAAAGGAAGCACTCAGCGAGGAGAACCAGGCGCGCGTCGCTCTCAACGGGGACAACTACCGCTTTGCTTTGGCCGGTTCCGAACGCCTGCCCAGTGGTCTCTGCTACGTGCTCACGGTCGAGCCCCGCACCAACAACAAACTTCTTTACCGCGGTCGAATCTGGGTGGATGCGGACGCCTTTGCCGTGGTGCGCATTGAAGCGGCGCCCGCGAAAAATCCTTCCTTCTGGATCAAAGACACAAAGATCGAGCAGGCGTATGCCAGGGTGGGAGACTTTTGGCTTCCAGTTTCCAATCGAAGCGACAGCGCGATTCGCCTGGGAGGCCATGCCGACTTCGCCATTGACTACCGGGATTACCAGATTACCGCTGCCACTCCGCTGGGTCCGCCCAGAAACGTAGCAGCCGCCCGTTAGAAGAAGAGTGCCTCAGGCGAAGCCCCGCAGCATTTCGGTTCGACGGCCGAGGGGCACCCGTCACCACGCGAACCAACACCGGTTGCGACCCAGAATCGGCCGTTGACGCAACTCAAGACCAGAGGCCGGCGTGGCGCTGCTCAATCGTGCAGTACGATGTTCAGCAGGGAACTGTGAACTTGTAGCCCGCCTTTGATCCCTCCGGCATAGTAAATGAAGCCCAGTTTTCTGAACCGGTTCATGAAAAAACTTACTCGCGAACGAGTGGTGCCCACCATCTCCGCCAGCGTCTCTTGACTGATTTTCGGTACCACAGTCTCGGGCACTCCGTCCTTGCCAAAATGAGCGAGCATGAGTAGGACGCGGGCCAGTCTTTTTTCGCTGGAGTTGAACAGTTGATCGACCAGGTCCTCTTCATAGCGAACATTGCGGGCCAGCAAATACGCCACAAACATGTCGGAAAACGCGTGCTCCCGGTGCAGCGCGTCCATCATCGCTCTCTTTTCAATCCGCAGCAGTTGGCAGTCGGTCATGGCCGCGGCCGAGCCCATGCGAAGCGCCTGGCCGGCGAGCGCGCCTTCGCCAAAGAAATTCCCCTCGCTCAACATGCCGATGGTGGCTTCCTTGCCAGTCTTGGAGACAACCGTGAGTCGCACTCTGCCTTCCTGAATAAAGAAGACCGCGTCCGCCGCATCACCTTGGGTGAAGATCCGTCGCTTCTTCGCAACCAGCACGCCTTTGCTGCCCCGGCCAATGGTCGCGAGGAAGGTGCTGGGGTTAAACGCGCGGATCTTCCTGGATGCGGGATGAGCGCCCATCGCCTTTAATTATAATCACAAAAACCCAGCGCCTGAAATGGATCGTTCAAACGGCTACTGTGCAAGAGCATCCGGCCGAAGCCTGAGTGGCACACTCGGTAGTGGGCTGATCTGGGGGAAGAGACGAACCAGTTAGTTGTCCGAGGCCGCCAGGCGCCGGTCGCGATGAGGGTTGGTGCGTGGCAGCCCAGTACTCAGTTCACATTTTTCGCCAATCCTGGCGCCGCACGTGGGGCACCGCACCGCCAGTACTTGTTTTTCGGTGACTTTCATGGCTCCAGTGTGCCGGTTGACTCAGCAACAAAATGGTCAATTATGACCAATGCGCCAAAAAAAGCATCTCAGGTTTGTTGCGCATCGCGAAGGCCGGCGCTGGAAAGCGCAGTTCGAGGGTTTGTTGCCAAGCCTCTTGCGGCCCGACGTCTTTAGCCCACAGCTCGTCTTCCCGTCAGCAGATTGATCACCAGCACCACCAAGCCGACAACCAGGAGTAAATGGATCAGACTTCCGCCCACATGAAAACTGAAACCTAGAAGCCACAGAATCAGGAGAATCGCAACAATCGTCCAAAGCATATAACCTCCATGTTCGCGCGGGGGAGCCGCTTGAACGGTGAACTCGTCCCCAGCCTCGCACGATCATCGCGGGGATGGAACAAGCCGGCAAGGGATGAAACGCTGCCGCTGCTTGAACCCATCGGGTCGCCCGAAGGACAAGCAGCGGCAGTCCAATTCCTCAAGACCTACTGCTGTTTCTTCTCCTTGGCTTCAGCTTTTGCGTCCGCGGTTCCTGAAGCTGCGGCTTGCGCTTTGGCCGTGTGAATTTCCGCCAGGAACGGCAGGGTCACGGCTGGAGCCGCCACTTTGCCCAAGAGCAACGCCCGAGTGGTAACCGTGCGCCCGTAGAGCGCGCGCCGGGAATCGTTGTCTTGCCGGATGGACGCGCCTTCCAACGTGAGCCCGGCGAATGCGCCCTTGGCCCGCGAGTAGGTCAGGATCTCGGTGTCCAATTTCCAATCCGTACCGGCTGAGGCATGCCGCCCCACTGGCCCCGCCGCGGCTGAGGCGTCGGCCCCCAGCTGGAAATTACTCGAGAGCAGCTTTTGCATCCCTTTTTCATTCTGGATGATCATGACCAGGTCGACCGCTTCTACGCCGATCTGCAATCCCCAGCTTCCGCCCGAAATCGTGATAAATGCCGGCGCACTCCAGCCCTCCGCGGTGCGGCAGGTGGCTACGCCTTTCCCACCTTTACCGCCGAAGATAAAGCCAGCCTTGACCAGGTGCGGTACCACCGCCACGCACTTGGCGTGTTCCAACACTTCTTCCGGGATTCCGTTGTCCGGCGCACCCATAATCGCGTGCAACACCTGGGTTGCATTGTCCAGCCGGTCAGTGGCGTCTTCGCGCGCCGACCCCGCCCAGCACAGTGTGCCGAGACTCAATGACGCAAGTAAGAACATTATCTTTTTCATGGAATAGCCTCATTTCGTTGCCTCTGCGCTGCTGCTATGTTGTGTGCCCTCGCACACAACTCCAGGCAGACATGCTTGGCGCATCAGGTAGAACCCCACACTACCAAGGCAGAAGCAACGAGTCTGAGCTATAACGCTCACTTCGCAGGGAATGGCGCAGAGTTGTCACGGAAGGCGTTTGTCTTCAGGCGGGTTGTGAAGCAGACCTCTAGTATCTGCCAAGGCTCGCACATCGGATCGCGAGTCGGCCCGTAGTGGATGAAGTTGTGATGAAGCAGGGCCCGAGCGTGAGGATGGTTCCCTGGGGATCGTTTCCGTGCGCCCACCGCTCCCGACCGATGCCGGTTGACCCCAGCCAGCGCCGCCCATAAAATCAACAGAGGCCGCAGTTCCCACCCGCGGCCCGCGCTGCCCCCTCGTTCAATGGTAGGACAGCTGACTCTGGATCAGCATATCGGGGTTCAAATCCCTGGGGGGCAGCCAAATCCCATCAACAACTTCCGCGATTTCCTCTTTCGGTTCGTTGGTCGCTTGGTGCGTTCCTGAGCTACCGCCACCGGACGTAGGTTCCAACCCGAACCGGTGAACGCGTGAGAAACTTGACGATTGGTTCTCTGCACTCCTCCCACACGTTCGGCTAGATGGCGCAGCACCGCTTACGAAACGGTCAATTCTGACCAGTTTTCCTAAGCCTAAGGTTTCATACTGGCGATACACAAGCGTTCGGTGAACGGCACCGTCCCGTGTGCCCGGCCCAGCAAAAAACGTATGCCCGATTCGGCTGACAAACCTGCGGCGTCCAAGTCCTCGCGAAAACTGAAGATCATCGACCTGGTCCGTCCTCACTGGAAGGCGCTGACCCTCGCGCTGGCGGCCATGCTGGGGGAAGCGCTCACGGGTATTCTCGAGCCATGGCCCATCAAAATTGTCGTCGATAACATTCAGCAG
>JBGQDM010000087.1:0-13989 GCA_041495845.1 Terriglobia bacterium
TGTTTTAGAAATGGCAGCGAGGCATCCAGCCGGCCGTTGATCAACGAGTTGTCCACCGACTGGTCCGGTGGCACGTAGATATGGGTCGGCCGGTTGTGGCAATCCACGCAATCCATGCGGTGGCGGGGTAATTTGTCCAACTGCTCCTTGCTCAAGCTCGCATCCTTGGCAAAGAATTCACTGACCCGGCCCTGCACATCTTTCACGTAAATGTAGGGAATGTTCTGGCGCTTGTCGTCGGCGGCAACATAGCTGATCTCGTTGCCAATGTTCATGTGCCAGTGGATGCCGGAGGTTTGGCCCGTGGCTGGATCGCCGCCGCCCGTCTTCACCAGCAACCGCACTTGGCGAGTGGTGTTCTTTTCGTCCGCTGCGTAGTGGGTGAACACCCGTAACTGTGCGCCGTGAAAGATCTTCGGCCAGTGGCACTGCTCGCAGGTGTCCTGCGCGGGACGGAGGTTATGCACCGGCGTGGGAATCGGCCGCGGAAACGTATTGAATGTCACCGCCAAGACCTGGCGCGCGCCGGAAAGCTTGGAACGCACGTACCAGGAAGCTCCCGAGCCCACGTGGCAATCCACGCAGCGGACGCGAGCATGCGGGGAGAGCTGGTAGGCGGTGAATTCGGGCGCCATCACCGAGTGGCAAAGCTGGCCGCAGAACTGCACCGAGTCGGTGAATTCGTAAGTCTTGTAGCTGCCAATCGCGCTCATCATCATGAAGACCAGTATTCCGATGGCAAAAGTGATGGCGGCATTGCGCTGTTCCGGGATGTTGAGATCGATACTGGGCAGGCGCCCGGCATCGGACGCTGACATTCCCCGCTTGCGGCGGCGCCGGCGGTCCCAGAGCAGTCCCACCACAATCATGAGAATTCCGCCGATGAGGAAGGCGGGCAGGATCATGTAGGTAAGAATGCCGACATAGGGGCTGGAGAAGGGCGCAACCAGGTCCGCCAGGAAGAACAACGTGATATTCGCCAAGCTCACAACCACCACGGCCGTACCGAGCGTGGTGATGGAGTTACGAAACAGCTTGCTGCGGAACGTGGTCCTGACCCTGGTTCCGGGTGCACCCGCATCGGCCATGTTGCCCTGTCCTCGACTTTCCCGTCGTCATTGAAACATTCAGATTGCAATTCGAAACGGAAAACCCCACTGCATGGAACCGCGGACCGTGGTCTGTCTACGGATCGCGCGCAGGCGGATTCTCAGGCGCCGCACCAGCTTCTTCCGTCTTAGCGTTGGCGTCAACTGGAACACTCTCCGCTTCGCTCGCAGCCCGCACCGTAGCGGCATCCAGTGCGTGCTCCTCGCGGTAGTGCTCCAGCGACATTTTGCCATCCCACCAAGCCCAGTTCATGGGATAAACATCGGGATCCAGAAACACCTGGTAGAAATGCCAGACGAAAATCGCCAGTGTGGCCAGTACGGCTTCATAGAAGTGGATGGCGGTGGCCACATCCAGCCACCAGCGCGGCAGCAAATTGCCGAAGGAAATCTTGGCCCAGAGTGCCACCCCCGTGACCGCCATGACGATCAGGCCCCAGATTAGCGCCCAGTACTCGGCTTTTTCCGCATAGGTAAAGCGGCCGAATGCGGGCTTGCCCGGCGCCCAGCCCAGGTAGTGGCGCATGGTCGAGACTACGTCGGTTGCATCTTTCGGAAGCGGCAGGAAGTCAACCAGCAGTTTCCGGCCCTCACGGGTCAGCGCGCTGTAAACGATGTGATAGAAGCCGACGCCGATGATGACCACGCCCGCAACCCGGTGTGTCCAGCGCCGGACAGACTCACTCATGGCCAGCGCTTCTGCAAACCACGAGTCCGGATACTTGAGCGCGAACCCGGTAATCACCAGCACGAAGAAGCTGAGAAACAGGGCCATGTGCTGCAGCCGTTGGTGGCGGCTCATGCGGGTGACGGCGCGGTGGTGTGCATCGCGCTGCAAAATAGCCTTGCGCCGCCAGATGATCAGATTGTGCAGCAGCATGCCTCCGATCACGAGCACGATCAGGTTGATGTAGAACCTGCGAATCCAGCGCACCCAGACGCTGCCGGTGTCCGCCGAAAGCGGTGCATTGATGTGCACCTGCGCCAGGGCAAAATTTTCATTCACTCCCGGGTGGCACTGTCCGCACGTCTTCACCAGGTTGGCGCGATTGGTCATGGAGCGCTGATCGTTCGACGGCAAAATACTGTGCGAGCCGTGGCAGCTGGCACAGTTGGCCACCACCTGGGAGCCCAGCTTGGAAGCCAGACCGTGATAGCTGGCGAGGTAGGTGGTCGACCGGCGTGACGCCACGCCGAACTCCGAGGCGATGCGTACCCCCTCATGGCAGCGGGCACACGTGACCAGCGCCAACTGGGACGCGGAAACAGCCGAGGTGGGATCGAGGCGCGCCTGAATGGAATGAATGCCATGGCAGTCCGTGCACACGGGAGACTGCCAGTTGCCGCGGGCCAGAGCTTGCCCGTGAATGCTCTGCGTGAACTCCCGCTCGACCGACGTATGGCACCGGCCACAGGTCCGCGGCACGTTGAACTTAAAGATGGGAGACTTGGGGTCGGCTGCGTTCAGAATTTCATGCGCGCCGTGGCAGTCGGTGCACACCGCCGCTTTCTGCGACCCGGCCGCCACCGCGCGCCCATGCACGCTCTCTTGATAGGAGAGAAAAGGCTGCGTGCTGTGCCCGCTCGGCTGCATGACAAATTTCTGTCCGTGGCAAATGCCGCAAGTAGCAGCCACGTGGGCGTGGTTGGTGGAGGAGGTCGCTGCCGCTGAGGATGCGATCTGGTGCGCACTGCCGTGGCAGGACTGGCACGTCGGCGCCGGCTGGCCTTTGGCATGGGCCACCCCGTGCAAGCTGCGCTGGTAGCCCTGCACCTGGTCTTCGTGGCAGGAGCGGCACTCGCGGCCCGGTTCCTTGCCTGCGGGAGCAATATAGTGCGCCGACCCGTGACAACTTGCGCACGCTAGCGCGCCAAGGGCCTTGTGCACGCTCTTCGGGACGTGGATCCCCGGTTCCTCATGGCAGGTGGCGCAACGGACTCGCCGCGCCGGAGCGGGATGAGGGTATTCCTTGATGCCCACGTGGCAGGTGGTGCAACTCAAACTGCCGTGCACGCTGGCGTGATGCCGGACGGGATCCACGGAGAGGCTGCGCCCAGCTTCTGACTTCATGCCCGCCTCGCCGTGGCAGGCCAGACAGGCTTCGTCCGGGGAAGCGGCAAACGCCCTCGATGCCAGGGTCACGACAGCCAGCGCCACGACTAGTCCGAGCAGGGCCTTGCGCACTCCTGGCCTTCTTTCCCGCCCAGGGAACCGCCATCGCGTGAGTGGCGCGCCCGGGGCGTTGAACTTCGCAACACTATTGTTCGCAGAGTGTAGCAAAGAGTCGCAATGAGTCGTCTCACTCCGCCAGGTGATTCAAGTCACAACACCCAGGCCGTATAACCCGCGCATACAAAAAAGAAGGGGCGGCCGATATCGGCCGCCTCAAATCTTTCAAGCGTTCTTCGCAACCTAGAAGGCGTAGCGCAAAGACAAAGTTGCCTGATTGCTGTGGAAGTCGCGGCCGGGCACCAGCGTTCCGGGGTCAGACTTTTCGTTGTAACCGTAGTATCCCCAGCGGGTGTTAAAGGTCACTCCTCGGGCCAGGTCAAAAGCAACGCTGGCGGAGGGACGATGGTAATTGAATGCCAGCGGTCCAAGCGTTCCCTGGGTCGGCGTGAGGATGAGTGTGTTGCCGGCAGTGCTGACCAGGTCGTAGCCCAGGCTTGCGGTCACGCGCTTGATCGGCTTGACCATGATCGCGCCATAAGCGTAGTTCACCCGGTTGGTGTAGGTGGAGATGCCGGTCAGAAATGTGGTACCGCAGGATGCCAAGCCCGGCGGCGGCGTGCTGCTCACAAAGCAGATGTTGGTGGTGGAGAAAATATTGTCGTAGTTGTAGCCTAGGTCGAAGCCGAAACGCTCGTTCGGATTCGCATTCACAGCAAATCCAAAGTTGCGGTTGTGCTCCTTGTGGAGAATGTCAGAGACATTGTTGCGCGCTTCCAGCAGATTCATGGAGCCGGAAACGTTGATCCAGCGCTCCGGCCGGTAGGAGACGCGCGCCTTGTAGTGTTGCGACTGCCGCGGCGTAATGCGCGTGGAAGTGTTGTCTCCCGAATAAAACTCGGTGTCGAAGTTCACGCGCAGGCTGTCGGCTGGACGCAAGGTAAAGCCGAACAGAGTGGAGTATCCGTGAATGGGAATGGGATTGGTTTCCCCGTCCAGCGTGACCACGCTGCACGAGCCGTCGGGATTGAGCGCGATGCCAGCGCAGGCTCCGCGATTGGGCAGCGAGGGAAAGAATGTCTGGTCCTGCACCAGTTCGAAGTCGTGGTTGATGTCCCGGTTCTCGTAGCGAAATCCCAGATGCCCACTGAAGTGGTGAGAGAAGTCGTACTCGGCTTCGATGGTGTTCACCAGGGCGCGCTGGCGCAGGAAGGTAAACAGGTGCGAGGTAATGATGTCGGCCCCCGAACTGCTAGAGTGCTGCGGGCAGGTCGCCGCGGTGAATGGTGGCGGACAAGTCGCCGGATCAAACACGTTCGGCGTGCTCAGTAGCGTGGCTCCAAAGAAAGAGGTGCTGAGCAGGTCCGATGAGCCGGGGATGCGGAAGTTGGAGAAGCGTAGCGTATCAATCAGGCGCAGCTTGTCGGTCACTCGGATGGTCACGCCCAAATCGGCATTGGCGACGATGCGTTTGCTGCTGGCGGGGAAGTTGGCGCCGTTCGCTACCGTCACGTCAGAAACGCGTTGCCGGGTTCGGGTCGCCAGCCCGGCAAAAACTTCCGAGAAGTTGCTGACTTTCGCGTCCGCCCCACTGTAAGAAACTCGGGCCGAAATATCTAACCGGCGAAAATAGTTGGATTGCACCGTGAGCTGCTCGGTGGGATAGGAATTCCGCAGCGGTGTAGTCCTTTGGTAGCCAAAGATGCCGTTGCACGCCGGGTTGTAGGTGGGCGGCGCGCCGGACACGGGCGCGGCGCAGGGCTGATTGGCCGTCAGATTCTCCACAATGCCCGCGTCCACCGGGATTCCTCCCGCCAATTGAAAACCAAAACTATTGTCCTGCCACGACGTGTCTCCCTTGTAGTACTGCAGGAACTGGTCGTAGCTGATGTTGGTCCGGGGCAGCAGGCGAACATCGACTCCGATTTGGTAGGCATCCAGCGTGGTCGACCAGTTCTGGAAGATCGCCGTGTCCGTCCCCTCATGAATGCTGCTGAGCGACGGTCCTTCGGAACGATTGCGCGTGTAACCCAGGCGCAGCCGCACCGGCGATTGCGGTGCGATTATGAGACTAGCGTCGTACATCCGCCGCTTGGTGTTGAACAGGTGCGGGCTGTTGTTCACCTGCACCAGCGTACTGGTGGGGTTGAGCGGGTTGGCCAGCAGGTTAAAGTCCCAGAAATTCTGGTCGCGCCGGAAGTTGTAGTTGAAGTTGTACCACTTGTTCTTGGAGACACGCAGACGGCCGGCGTTGTCCGGATCGCCGCCCCAGCCAAAGCTGCTGAAGAACAAATTGTCGAACAGCGCGCCGGCATGGTTGCGCGAACGCAGGCTCAGCGTCTGCTCCAGCAACCGTGGTCCCTGTTGCTGGTTGACGAACGTGTCATACACATTGGCCGCGCTCTTCGTGTCCACAAAGCGATAGCCAAACTCGAACGAGCCCTGGTAAATGTAGTTCCCGTTTTCGTAGCCTTCGCCGGGCTTGCCGGAGTTCTGGGCAAGGGCGGCAACGGCGAACAGCGCGACCGCGCCCAGGAGCGCCAGCCGCGACCCGAAACCTCGGAATGCTGTGTGTCGTGTCATGGCGTCCTCCTTATTTGAACAAGAACTGATCAAAGTTCGATCCGTGGATTTGGGTATGGCACATTGTGCAGGCCTGATACTTCTGCGATTGGTTGTGGAACGATGGAGTGGCGGGCACGTTGGAATCCACCGTCAGCGTATGGCACTCGAGGCAGAGCAGGTTCATCTGACTGCGCTTCAGCAGGCGCGGATTGGTGGAGCCATGCGGCGTGTGGCAGGAGACGCAACCTTCCGTCTTGACCGGTTGATGTTCAAAGGCAAACGGACCGGCTTTGTCGACGTGGCACTTGAAGCACACCTGGTCCTGGGCGGCTGTGGCCCGCAGTTGCTTGGTCAGGAAACCGCCGTGCTGATTGTGGCAGTCCGTGCACCGCACGAGACCTTCATTCACCCGGTGGCGGAAGGGCTTGGAGAAATCGGCCCTGGTTTCAGTGTGGCAACTGAAGCAAAGCTGCGGCTGCTTGTCCACCAACAGGTACTGCGCTTCCTTGGCATGGTGCGGCGAGTGACAGGAGGTGCAAGTCACGTCGTTCACGTTGTGCTGGGAGCGGTCGAAATTGGCATGTTCCTCGCCATAGGTATGACATTCGAGGCAGCGCCGGCTGATCTCCTTGTTGGAAGCACCCTTGAAGGTGAAGATCTTGCTCTTGTCGCCACCGCCGTTGACGTGCGCCGCACCGGGGCCGTGACAGGATTCGCATCCGTGTCCCGCCGCGCCTTGGCGTTTGTCAAATGTGGTCTTCCAGTGGGGAGTCTTCTCGAAGCCGGCGTAGATTTCTTCGTGGCAAGCTTTGCAGGTTTCAGCTCCCACATACTGGGCATCCGGCTCGGCACTCTGCTGCTCCGAGTTGCGGCCCGCAGCCGCGGACGGCAACAGCAGGAGACATGCCAGCAGGGCGCTAACGCCGCCCCACCAGGTCACTCGATTTGTGGTCGTCATCATCTTGACTCCATCGCAAAATCTTTTTTCGCGCGGGTGGAGATCCATCGCGCGGAACCGACACCCATCCGGCCCGGGCACGAATTCGTTCTCAGGCACGGGCTGGCTGCTCTCTCTCGACATGTACGCATTATCGGCAAGGGGAACCGTATCGCGTGTGATTTTGATCACCGGAAGGTGACACCAGAGGTACTGGCGCAGCAAACCGGGGTAGGTAGCCTTTGGTCACGTGTGGTTCTAAGAGTATTGCGCACAGGGAAAAGCGACGGCAAGAAAAAAATCGGCTGGATTCGGCTGGATAGTGGTTTTGCCCCTGGCCATACGATCCACCAAAGAGGACTTGTCAGAATGACACAGTGCGTGCCTGCGCCGACTCTTGGAGGCAAGAAACGCCTTCACCACCAAGGGCACCAAGGAACACGAAGGGAAGCCCTTCAGAATTTCCTGGGTGTGCCTTCGTGTCCTTCGTGGTGAAAAGGGTTTTCGATGTGTGAAGAAGAATCAACGCCTAGTGCACGCTGACGGCGGTGCCACGCCGGGTGCGCGCCAGCCCGAATTGCCGCACGCGCTGGTAGGCGAGTTCGAGATCGTCAGCCAGCACTTGCAGGATGCGCTCGCAGGCAGCGCGGTTTTCACGGAGAAAATGCAGCAGGTCTTTCCGCTGGACCAGGGCGACGCGGCAGTTGTCCAGCGCCTCGGCCCGTAGTTCATGGGCTTGGCCGCTGAGCACGGCGCTGAGGCCCAGAGTTTCACCCGGGCCGGCAATGTGGAAGGTAATGCGCCGACCCTCGCCGGAAGTGATGGAGAGGCGGACCCGGCCCTGGCAGAGCACGAAGACGCCGCGCGCGCGCTGGCCTTCAGTAAACAGCACCTGCCCGCGTGGGCAGGTGGAGATCGCTTTCAACTTGTCGAAGGTGGCCAGCAGGCCGTCCGGCAGGTCACACAATTGGCGCCCGGAACCCGGCGGGCAATCGAGACACGAATCAGCGGTGGGCCGGTGTGTGATCATGTTGATCGAATATCCTGATTCTGCCGCGCCTGCAGTGACCGCAGTCACGAATTTTCGTGACTGCCGCCACATACCCCTTTCACGCGCCGGTTAGACGGCGCCGGCCAGCACCTTCAACGCCCCCTTGTTATGCACCAGCAGAGTGGAGCCCTTGGTCTGGATGATCTGGCGCTTCTTCAAGTCTGCGAACAGCCGGGTCACGGTTTCCCGCGAGGTGCCAATCATCTGCGCGATCTCTTCGTGGGTCAGGGCCATGCGGAGCCGAGGCTCGGGCTTGCTGGCTTCGCCGTTGCGGGTGCTCCAGTCCAGCAGCAACTTGGCCAGCTTCTCGATGGCCGAGTGCGACAGCCCCAGCGCACGTACTTCGTGGCAGGCGTTGTTGTATTTCTCCGCCAGTTGTTCCGCCACCTTGAAGCAAGCTTCCGCGTGCTCCTTGAGGAAGCGCAGGAAGTCTTCGCGCTTGACGAAGTTCACTTGGCAGGGGTCCACCGTTTCCGCGGTGAGCTCGTAGGGCTTGCCCGAAACGCTGGCGCTGAGTCCCAAAACCTCGCCGGGCTCCGCGATTTTCAGAATCAGCGTTTTGCCATCGGTGGCGCAGATGGAAAGCTTCACTCGCCCTTTGCACAACACAAAAATGCCGCGAGGCGCCTGCCCCTCCACAAAGAGCACCGCGCCGCGAGGATAGGCGGTGGCATACTTGATGGCTTCGAACGATTGTAGCGCCGCAGCGGGAAGGTCACAAAAGAGGCGCTCCGAGCGCATTTTGCAGGTCAGGCAGCTTTCTACGAGATCCAGTCCGTATGGTGAGAGCATTTTCCACCCCTTCAGGAAGCACCGTCGTTGTCCGTCAGTCCGGTGACCAGCATCACGACTCCCAGTGTCTGCCCCGGAGCCACACCCGGCTGTGACAGCTGCCACAATGGGTTGTGACCCGGGTCACCGGGGACAAATCGTTGTGTGGGACTGGTTTCCGAGCCGGTTTCGCGTCATACTAGGCGCGCCATTCCCCCAGGAGGGTGAAACATTGGAATTGCAACCTCCGGTTCGGAGCGCCCTCCCGGGCGCGGTACCTCCCGGCGCGGATGACCCGCAACGCCGGCGCCTGCAAGTCGCGCTGGTGCTGCTGTTGGGCGCGGTGCTGGTGGTAGCTATCAAGTATCGCGACCAACTGTTCGGCAGTGACGAAGAGAATGCCGAGGCCACGCCCGCTGCCGTCGTCTCTCCCAAACCCAAGCCGGTGGAAGCGGCGCCAACTCCAGTCGCGGCCAAGGCCGCCCCGGCGCAGAAGAAACTGGCAGCGATCGCAGCCGCCGTCCCGCCCACCATCACTCCCAGCATTACACGGGCAGCGCTGCCGCCGTTGGAAGTAGAAGTCGTGGCGGGAGGAAAACGGCAAGCCTTGCATCCCACGCCTCCCAACACCGTGCGCGTGGATACCACCACCGGCGCGCCCAACCGCGCCCAGCCCGGGGAGGAAGAAACGGCCGCAAATGCCACGCCTACGCCCGCCGCCGAACGCGTGCGTCTCTCGCCTGAGGCATTACAGGTGTTGAGCCACCCCGTGGGCCCGAGTTACCCCATGCTGGCGCGCGAAATGAAAGTGCAGGGCTCGGTGGTCCTGCGAGCGCTGATTAGCAAAGAAGGCACCATCCAGGATTTGCGCGTGGTCAGTGGGCCCAACATTCTGGCCTCCGCCGCCATGGAAGCAGTACGGCAGTGGCGCTTCAAACCCTATTACGACAAGGGTGAGCCGGTGGAGACAGAAGCCAGCATCACGGTAAACTTCACCATCTCGACCAGCTGAGCCCAGTCCATCCTTGGCCGAAGGCAGTCGCAAGGATGAAAGGGATGCTTCGCTGCGCTCAGCATGACAACGTAATGGAGTTCGCAAATCGAAAAGTTGCGCTGTCATCCTGAACGAAGTGAAGGACCGCTGCACTTCCTGCCAGTTGCATCGATAGTGCGCGGCGCACAGCCGAACCAGTCTCTACCGTCGCATCCCGCTCAAGGGTCACGCCTGTCCGTGACTCGAATCACTTACCCAACTTTCCTGCGAGAGAACAATGAAGATGAATCGGTCTGCCGCATCCTGCCCCATGGAAGCGCGGCAGGTCGTGCCCGGCACCGCGCGTTCTGAGCGAGCAACCTTGGAGCCACGAAAACCTCCGGGCCCAGGAGATTGGCCATGGCGATCACACGCAAGGACGCATTGGAATATCATGCCGGCAGCAAGCCGGGAAAAATTGAAGTGGTTTCCACCAAGCCCTGCCGTACGCAGCGCGACTTGAGCCTGGCCTACACTCCGGGCGTGGCGGAGCCCTGCCGTGAGATTGAAAAGAACCCGCATGACGCCTTCAAGTACACCTCGCGCGGCAACCTGGTCGCGGTGATCAGCAACGGCACGGCGGTGCTCGGCCTCGGCGATATTGGCGCCCTCGCCGGCAAGCCGGTGATGGAAGGCAAGGCCGTGCTCTTCAAACGGTTTGCCGACATTGACGTTTTCGACCTCGAAGTGAACACGCACAATGCCGACGAAGTCATCAAGGTCTGCCAACTGCTGGAGCCGACCTTCGGCGGCATCAATCTTGAAGACATCAAGGCGCCGGAATGTTTTTACATCGAAGAGACGCTCAAGAAGACGATGAACATTCCTGTTTTCCATGACGACCAGCATGGGACGGCGATCATCTCCGGCGCGGCGCTGGTGAATGCGCTGGAACTGGTAGGCAAAGACCTCAGCAAGATCAAGCTGGTAGTGAATGGGGCCGGAGCTTCCGGCATCGCCTGCGCGGAACATTACATCCGGCTGGGCGTGAAGCGGGAAAACATCACGCTCTGCGACACCAAGGGTACGGTGTACAACGGCCGCAAGGAGGGCATGAACCCTTACAAACAACGCTTTGCCAAAGACATGCCGGAACGCACCCTGGCGGAAGCAGTCAAGGGTGCCGACGTGTTGGTGGGGCTCTCGGCGAAGGGGGCGTTTACGCAGGAGATGATTGGCAGCATGGCGCCGGATCCGGTGGTTTTCGCCATGGCCAATCCTGACCCGGAAATCAGTTACGACGAGGCGCGCGCGGTGCGCTCCGATTTGATCATGGCCACCGGACGCTCCGACTTCCCCAACCAGGTGAACAATGTGCTCGGCTTCCCTTTTATCTTTCGCGGAGCGCTCGATGTACGTGCCACCGCCATCAACGAAGAAATGAAGCTGGCGGCGACCCGCGCGCTCGCCAGCCTGGCCAAGGAAGATGTGCCCGATTCTGTTTGCCGGGCCTACGGCGTCGAACGCCTGCACTTTGGCCGGGACTACATCATTCCCAAACCGTTTGACCCGCGCGTGCTGGTGTGGGAAGCGTGGGCGGTGGCGCGAGCGGCCATGGAAACCGGGGTGGCGCTCGAACCGGTGGACTTGGCCGAGTATCGCGAGCGACTGGAGAAGCTGTTGGGCAAAGCGCATGGCGTCATGCGGCTGATGATTCACAAGGCACAGGCCACGCCGCAACGCGTGGTATTTCCGGAGGGCGACAACAGCAAAATCCTGCGCGCCGCCCATATCCTGCTCGAAGAGAAAGTTGCGCGGCCGATTCTGCTGGGCGACGAAGCCACCATCCGCGCCCGTGCCGCGACATTGGGTGTACCGCTCGAGGACATGGAAATCGTGGACGTCGAGCACTCACCCTGGCGGGAAACTTACACCGAGGAATATTACCGGTTGCGGCAGCGGCGCGGCATCACCCACACCGAAGCATCTCTCTCCGTACTGCAGGACCGCAATCTGTTCGGTTGCCTCATGGTCCACCTGGGGCAAGCGGACGCGCTCGTTTCCGGCGTGACGGCGCATTATCCGGAAACAATCCGGCCCGCGCTGCAGGTGATCAAGGTGCGCGAAGGCGTACACAAGGTTGCCGGCCTGTACGTGCTGGTAACGCGACGCGGCGATCTGTTCTTCCTGGCCGACTGCAGTGTGAACGTGGATCCGACGGCCGAGGACTTGGCCGAAATCGCGCTCGAAGCGGCGCAGGCGGCGCGGCGCTTCGACGTCGAACCCAAGGTGGCGATGCTCTCTTTCTCCAACTTCGGCAGCACCCGGCACCCGCAATGCGAGAAGATGCGCCGTGCCACCGAACTGGTGAAGCGCGCCGACCCCGGCCTCATGGTGGACGGCGAAATGATGGCGGATACCGCCCTGACACCGGAGTTGCTCGGCGACTATCCCTTCTCGTCCCTCAAGGGCGCCGCCAACGTCCTGATCTTCCCCGACCTGCATTCCGCCAACATCGCCTACAAGCTGCTGGTCCGCATCGGTGGCGCGGAGGCAGTGGGTCCGGTGTTGATGGGCTTGAGCAAACCGGCGTACGTGTTGCCGCGAGGGGCGGAGGTGGAAGACATTGTGCACATCACCGCCATCGCCGTGGTGGACGCCCAGGGAAGTCACATTGGCGACGTGCCCTATCGGAGCCTGCAGCAGCCGGTGACGGTAGGTTAGGCACAGCGGTCAGCGCGGCGCGGATCGAAGCTTGGGAGAGCGGGCTGGTTGATGGCCAACCCCCGCTTTACCCTCCCCACAAAGATTCTGCTATCAAATAAACGAGCGCCCTGTACTCTTGCGAGTACAGGACGCCCGGGCAGCCCTCCCCCAGAACTGCTCAATTGCGAGAGTAAAGCGATTGGGCAAGACTGGAAATGGCACTGAGGTGCCAACGAATCCCACCAAGGTGCCAATCCTGGAAAGCCTTGCTGCGTAAGGGTTTTTGTCCTAGTCGCAGCAGAGAGCGAAGATGTCTCCCGTCGGCGCAGATGCACCTCCGTGACCGTCGATCGAGTCGGACAGCCTGTAGCCCTTGCTCCAAGCTGCCGTTAATTGGAGTTAAGGACAGGCGAAGCCTAGGCCTCCGGGAGACCATCGTGACCACAAAGAAACAGACCTCGCAGAACCGCCACAACCTCGTTGCCGCAGCGGAATTCGGCCGGCTACGAAAACTACGCAAGCTCACCATGCGCGATGTTCACGCTCACAGCTGCCAAATTGGCCGGCAACGCAACTCACGTTTGTTCGAGATTGTTCCCAGCCGACTGCACCTGATCGAAAGGGGCAAACAGGTGCCCCACATTTTCCGGTTGTATTCGCTCGGCGTGGTCTACCACACCAGCCTGAAGCGCTTGCTGCGCTTGTATGGGTTGGAGGCAGGTCAGAAACGCTGAAAGACAGTCCGCTCCCACCCCCTCAGGAAGCTGAAGATGGCATGGGGTTGCCGCCGCGCAAGAGCTCCAGGTATGCCTCGGTGCCATCCGGGGTCTTACCCTGCTGCTGAATGCGTTCGAGGAGGTGCACCGCGGTCGTTTGCACCGGCTTACTGTGGGTGTACTCGACGGCCAGTCCGAAACCCGGGCGGCAGCGACATACCGTCCCTTGCAAATGAAAGGCTTCGCCTTGCAGGGCAAACCCAAACTCCAGCTTTTCACCCTTGGCCAACACCGCCAGCGTTTCCACAAAGCAGCCACCCTCGCTGAGGTTGAGCAAACTTCCCCACACCATCTCTGGCAGCGACTCGGCGCGCAACTCGACGGGAATGGAAACGCGAACTCGAGCATGGCGCCGGCGCGCCGGATGCCAGGGACGGTTCTGCTTCTCCTGATACATGCGGCGATCCGCCTCCGCCAGCAGCGTCTCCGCACCTTCACCATCCGCGGGGAAGACGGCAATGCCCACGCTCAAGCCGAGAAAGTCTTCGCCACAGATTTCTTTGGCTGCCTGGCGGGCCAGGTCGCTGAATGTCAAGGCTTTGGCGCGAGCCGCCTCTAAGGGAAGGTCTGGCGCCAGCACGACAAACTCGTCGCCGCCCATGCGGGCGACATGGTCGTACTCGCGGCAAGCTTGACGCAGTCGCTCGGCGAACAGCCGCAGTACCTGGTTGCCCATCAAGTGGCCAAAGCGGTCATTGATCTGCTTGAATCCGTCCAGGTCGCCGACCATCACGGCCAGCACGGACTGGGTGCGCCGACTGCGGTTGACCTCATGCTCGAGAGAAACGAATAGGCTGCGGGCATTGGGCAAGCCGGTCACGTAGTCGGTGGTCGCGGAACTCTCCGCCTGTTGGTAGCGCAGCGAGTTCTCGACCGCCATGCCGGTCTTGGAGCGAATCGCCTGCAGCACACGGAGATGGTCCACATTGAA
>JBGQDM010000088.1:0-13929 GCA_041495845.1 Terriglobia bacterium
CCGCCTGGTCACCATCTGGTGCGGCTCCACGGAAATTTTTCTCAAGCCCACTGCCGTCCACAAATCTCTGAAAACCTTCGAGAAGGGATTGCTGGAGAACGATGAAAATATTGCCCCCTCGATGATCTACGCCTACGCCTCACTCATGGAAGGCGTGCCGTTCGCCAACGGCGCCCCCAACCTCACGGTTGATCTGCCGGTGATGCACCAACTTTCCCGCGACCGCGAAGCTCCCATCTGCGGCAAGGATTTCAAAACCGGCCAGACGCTGATGAAGACCATCCTCGCCCCCGGCTTCAAGGCGCGGCTGCTCGGCGTCGCCGGCTGGTACTCCACCAACATTCTCGGCAATCGCGATGGGGAAGTGCTCGACGACCCCGAGTCTTTCAAAACCAAAGAGGAATCCAAGCTTGGAGTGCTGGAACACATTCTCCAGCCCGCGCTCTACCCCGAGCTCTACAAGAACATTTTTCACAAAGTGCGGATCAACTACTACCCGCCCCGCGGCGATAACAAAGAAGGATGGGATAACATCGACATCTTCGGCTGGCTCGGCTATCCCATGCAGATCAAGGTGGACTTCCTGTGCCGCGACTCCATCCTCGCCGCCCCGATCGTGCTCGATCTCGTGCTCTTTCTCGATCTGGCCCATCGCACCAGCGGACTCCGCGGCATGGGTATCCAGGAGTGGCTCAGCTTCTACTTCAAATCACCGATGACTGCCCCGGGCCTCTACCCCGAGCACGATCTCTTCATTCAGTTGATGAAACTGAAAAACACCCTCCGTCACCTGAAGGGCGAAGAACTGATCACGCATCTGGGACTCGAGTATTACGACTGAGGCCAGCACGCTGCGGGGCGGGCGCTATACCGCTCTCCCCGCGGCTGCCCCAGAGGCCCACGCCCACTGGAAGTTAAATCCGCCCAGTTGCCCCGTCACATCCACCACTTCTCCAATAAAGAAGAGGCCCGGCACCTTCCGGCTTTCCATCGTCTTGGCCGAAAGTTCCTCTGTATCCACGCCCCCCGCCGTTACCTCGGCCTTTTCGTAGCCCTCGCTTCCCGCCGGGAACACCCGCCAGGCATGCGTCCTGCGCTCAAACTCATTCAGCCCTGGGTTGTTCCACGTCTCCGGCGCCTGCAATTCCACCCAGCGGTTTGCCAGCCGGGCCGGCACAAACCGGTGTACTGCCGCCCGCACTGCTGCCGTGGTCCGCTGCGCCTTCGGAGCCCGCAACTCCGCCGTCACCTCACCCGCCGGCGCCAGATCAATCACCACCGGCGTGCCTGGCTCCCAATACGACGACACCTGCAGGATCGCCGGCCCGCTCAGCCCGCGATGCGTGATCAGCATCTTTTCCTGGAACCTCGCCGCGCCGGCACTCGCCACCACTTCGGTCGAGACGCCGGCTAGATCGCAAAAGTTCTTCGCGTCCTCCGAGGCGAACACCAGGGGCACCAGCGCGGGCCGCGTCTCCTTGATCTTCAAGCCAAACTGCCGCGCGAGTTTATAGCCAAAGTCGGTCGCACCCATCTTCGGGATCGACAGCCCGCCGGTTGCCACCACCAGCGCGGGTGCATGAAACTCCGCGCCCCCCGCCCGCACCACGAACTCCGTCGTCCGCAACACTTCCGTGACGTCCGTCTTCACCAACACACGCACGCCCGCCGCCCGGCATTCCTCTTCCAGCAGCGTGAGGATGTCTTGCGCCGAACGGTCACAGAAAAGCTGCCCCAGCGTCTTCTCGTGATAGGGAATCCGGTGCTTTTCCACCAGCGCGAGGAAGTCCTGCACCGTGTAGCGCGCCAGCGCCGACTTGGCAAAATGCGGGTTCGCCGAAAGAAAGTTCTCCGCCCGGCAATGCAGATTCGTAAAGTTGCAGCGTCCGCCGCCCGAGATCAGGATCTTCTTCCCCAGCCGCTCCGCCCGTTCCAATATGGCGACACTCCGTCCGCGCTTGCCCGCCTCCAGCGCGCACATCAGCCCGGCCGCCCCGCCTCCCAGCACCACCACGTCGAATCGCGGAAGATCGTCACTCACGCCCTCTCACCACACCGTCCGCAGCAAAGGACTGCGCCGCAGATTCTCATCCTTGGTCACGAGCGTCATCCCTTCCGCCCGCGCCGTTGCACCGATCAGGCGGTCGGCTGGGTCGTGTGAATAACTGTCCGGAAACTGTGTCGCCAGGGCCGCGATCTCCGGCGTAATGGGCTTGACCGTCACGCCCTCAAGCAGCAACCGGACGGAGGCCTCCACCGTGCCGCGGCCTTGAATTCGTCCGCGCGCTACCAGCCTGGCCAATTCCCACAGTGTGATCGCCGATACCGCCACACCGCCTTGTCCGCGGGCGCGCCGGATCTGCGCCGCAGCAGTTCGCGACAGCCGCTTTGAATCCGCCACCGCCCAGACCAGAACGTGCGTGTCCAGCAGGATCACCGCTCCGACTCCCACGCCTCTGGCGGCTCAATCGGTGATTCGATGTCCCCTACCACCTTTACCACGCCCTCAAGCCGCCCGATGAACTCCGCCGCACGCGTGTCCACCGGAACCAGCCTGGCCACCGGCTTACCTCGCTTCGTGATCAATACTTCTTCGCGGGTACTCCGCACATCTTCCATCAGGGTCAAACAGCGCGCCTTGAATTCTGCAGCGGCGATCGTCTTCATGTGTCCACCTTAGATGTCCATAGTCATATTAACATGACTATGTCACGAAAGCCAGCTTGAAGAGACCCCGAACCTCACTACGGCCACTAAGATCACGTCATCCCCTTCATCTTCCGGTACTCATCAAACTTCTCCAGAAACCGATCAATCTCTCGTCTCTGCAAGTAGTAGGGCGTTGACAATCGCAGCTTGGACGGTTCGCCGCCCCGGATCCGGATCTTGTGGTTGCTCCACATCCACCTCTCCAGCTCCATGCGCTGAATCGGCGGCACGTTGACGGTCGCAATCGCACACCGCAACGCCGGGTCGGGTGAAGTCCACGACTCCGCCCCGCGCTTCATCATCTCCCCGTGAATGTAGTCGGCGAGTTGCCGCTGCCGGCGCTCGATGCGCTCCAGCCCAATGGCATTGGCCATTTCAATCGCCGCCCGCAGCCCCCAGAGCACCGGAACGTTCGAGCTGCCGATCTGCTGAAAGCGCTGCGCCCGCAGCTTCGGTTCGTCCCACCCCTCGGTACAGATCGTGTTCCAGATGCGGTCAATCACTTCATCGCGCACGTAGAGGAAACCCGTGCCCTTGGGCGCTTGCAACCATTTGTGGGGGCTGGCAGCGTAAGCATCACAGCCGAGGTCATGCACCTTCAACGGCATCATGCCCGGAACATGGGCCCCATCGACTGCCGAGAACAAGCCTTTGCTGCGCGCCAGGGCGCACAACTCCTTCGCCGGCAAAACGACACCCGTCACCGTGGTGATGTGGCTGAAGAAGAGAACTCGCGTGCGTGTCGTAATGGCATCGTTGAATCGGTTCAGTACATCGGCCGCGCTCTTCACCGGCTTCGGCAGCGCAACTTTCTTGACCACCGTTCCGTAGCGCTTCGCCTTCAGTTGCCACGGCTGCTCGCCGCCCGGATGCTCCTGGTCCGTCATCAGCACTTCGTCACCGGGTTTCATGTCCACCCCGTTGGCGATGTAGCTGTTGCCTTCGGTGGCATTGCGCAGCAAGGCGAGTTCGTCGCGATGGCAGCCAATAAAAGCCGCCAGCGGATCGCGAAACTCGTTCCACGGCTCATAACCCCAGATGGGATAGTGCTCAGGATCGTCCGCCGCCAGCCGCTCGCTGTCGTAGTATCCCGCAAACACAGCCCGCAGCACCGGCGCCGGACTCGACCCGACTGTGCCGTTATTCAGATAGACCTCGTCGGGCGGAATCAGAAACAGCTTGCGCATCTCCGCCCAATACGCGTCCTCGTTCTTGTCGAAGAGTGAGCGGTCAGGAAGGGAAGAAGGTGCATCTTCCAGTTGGGCAAGAAGACTTGGCCGGAGCGCGAGCGATCCCGCCAAACCCATGGCCGCGCTGAGGAAATGTCTGCGATGGAGCACGCGTCACCTCCACTGGCAAATGAGGTAAAGAGGCGCCCATCGTACGGCGGGCAAGCCCGATGCGCAAGCCAATCCCACTCGCAGGGCGGACGCGTTCGGCAACAAAAAAAGCCGCTAGCACAGCTGGCAGCCTTGCTCCCAATCCGTGTTCATCCATGCCAATCCGTGGCGAGAAGCCTCGCCTAGCTCCCCAGCCCCACCATGCTCGGCGTCGACGTGGGCAACGCCGACCCTGCTTCGGGCTCCACCGTGATGGCGAAACCCTTTGCTTCCAGGCCGGCGGGCAGCGGGGGGTTCACCACCGTCGCACTTCCGCGAGCGTCCGGCTTGAACACTCCCGCCGGCACCGGATTGCCCGTCAACGGCAACAACCACAACTCATATGCCTTCTGCGGCGGTAACGCCGGCATCCCGCTGGCCAGGAAAATCAAGCGGCCACTCGCCCGTAGATAAATGGCCCGCCCTTGCGGCTGTGCTTTCTGCTGCGCTGCCACCAGCGTGATGTGCTGTGCCTCCGGCGCCGACAACGCCGCCAGCGTTTCCCGCACTCGCTGCAACTCTGCCTGATCGCTCCCCACGCTGACCCGCAATTCCGCCAGCGACTGTTTCAGCGTGCCGTTCTCCTGCCACAACGCTACCGCTAGCAGCAGCATGGCCGCTGCTCCCACCCACGCCAGTCCACTCAACCATCGGGTGTCGTGTGGCGCCAGCATGTGCCAGGGCCGCGCAGAAGCTTTTTCCGCCGCAATCGTGCGCAGCAGCCGCTCCCGAGCCCGCAACGGTGGCTTGGGCCCGGAGGTTGAGAGCGCCAGCAATGCCAGATCTCCGCGGCAAGATTCCAATTCGCTCCGGCAGGTGGCACACTGCGCCAAATGCGCCTCGAGTGCCGCCAGGTCCGACCCCTCGAGCGCATGCATGGCGTGCAGCGCCAGGTCTTCCGCGAATTGTTCGTGTCCGTTCATCAGCTCACTACGGTGCGCAAAGCCATCAGCCCAGCGCGAATTCGAGTCTTGACTGTGCCCAGGGGATCGCCGGTTCGCGCCGCAATTTCACTATGAGTCAGGCCTTCAAAGTAGGCCATTTCCAGAGCGCTGCGCTGGGTTTCCGGCATCGCAGTCATGACTCCGCGAATTTTATCCAGCACCCGATGCCGCTCCGCTTCATCCGCCAGGTCTGGCGTCACTGCAATCACCACATCTTCAATGTCCGTCTCCGGCCGCCGCCGTCGCAGGCTGTCAATCGCGCGGTTGCGCGCAATCACCGCCAGCCATGCCCCCATCGCACCCCGCGCCGCATCAAATGCCGCCGGCTTTCTCCACAACTGCAAGAACACATCCTGCACGATGTCCTCGGCCGCGCCCGTGTCCCCCGTCACACGCAGCGCGACCGAGTAGACAATCGAAGAGTAGCGGTCGTACAGCGCTGCCATGGCATCTTCATCGCCATTGCGAATGGCGCTGACCAGAGCCAGGTCCGTAACTGCTTCTTTTTCAACAGCGCCGTGCAAACCTTCCTACTCTTCCTTGCAAGAAGTACGTCCTGCATGCGGTGGCGGATTGCCAAAACTCACCCTTTATTCCCCGCCTCTACCTTCGTGAACCTTCGTGCTCTTCGTGGTTCAAGCTTTTCTCTGCGATCTCTGCGTCCTCCGCGGTTAGGATTTTGATCTTGCCCGCTACTGTGACCGCGTCGCCACTTGCCGCTCCGCCGGACTCATCTGCTTCCAGATAGCTCCCAGATTCTCCGCATACTGCGCATTCTCGTGGTCCGCGTGCAACGCCTGCGCATAGAAACGATACGCTGTCGGCAAGTCGCGCGAGACGCACTCGCCACCGGCGTACAACGCTCCCAGCGCCGCGCGGGCCTTAGCATCGCCACGCCCGGCACTCTTGCGCAGTCCACTCAGCCGCCGGGTGCACTCGCTGGCCGCCGCCGCTGCCGCATCAATCACGGGAGCCGGTTTGGGCGCGACCTTCGCCGGCGTCGGCTGCACTGAAGCGGTTTTCACCGGCACCGCTTTCGCTTCCACCTGCTTCTCTACTTCTTTCTCCACTGCGGGCTTAGCCTCGACTTCTTTCGGTGTGGAAGGAACAGGCACGGGCGTCGCCGCCTTTTCTTCCGCTGCCGGTTTTTGTGCAGGTGGTGTTTCTTCCGGAGCCGCCGCCTTCGGTGCCGCTGCACCTGCTCCCGTATCCGGCGCCGCGCCTGTATCTACCGCCGGCTGCTCCGCCACCGCTGGACGCCCGCCTTCGAACCACTTCACGAATTCGTCCAGCGCACCGGTACGCCAGGCAATCAGCAACCCCAATCCGGCGAGCAACACCAGGACCACCGCCAAGCCGCGGTTCCGCGCGCGATGCGGGTGCTCATCCTCCAGCAGATAGCGCACGTCGCGCGGACGCTCCGGCGGGCGTTCCTGCACACGTGGCGCGGGCTTCGGCAAAGCCGGAACAGCCGCCGCCGGCGCAGCATCGTGCGGCGGCGCGGCCTTCTGAGGCTCGACCTTGCTGGGAGCAGACGCCGTAGGCGGCTGCTCCGCTGCCGCCTTCGCCGCCTTGGCCGGATCGGGCAGGGCGCGCGCGCACATCCCGCAAAAGCGATGCCCGGGCGGGTTCTGATGCCCGCAGATGACGCACCGCACCGTCGCTCCTGCCTGTTCTGACATGGAGTTCTAGTTTACCGTGTCCCGCGCCCGGCCCGCTCGTGTCGGCGCAGATGCCCCACAGGGAAATTCAAAAAGGGCCAGACCCCCACCCCCCTACCCCTCCCCCCTGTCTATTGTTTTCATGAGGTTGGCGCGAGAATCGCACTTAAATCCTGGAGGAATCAGGACTTATATGGAAAATCTAGAGGCGCAAGGACTTATTGCTATAAGCTACAGTCTTAGCGTTTCTCTATATCTCTTATGCAGGAAGGGAGGGGTGGTTGTCAAGACCTCAAAGGAGGGATTTTAGATTGCTCGTTGCCCCGGGGCGCGCCCGTGTTTTCCCTTGACTCCGGGTTACGCCGAGACCAAAATCATCGCCGCATCCACCTAGGGCCCGTGTACTCGTCCGGAAAGCCATTTACCCCAAGCCGAGGAGGAGAACATGCTAAGAAAGCTGCTAGTAACGGTGGCGATCGGTGTTCTGTGTCTCAGCACATCGGCGCAGAAGATGAAGCAGGCGCCCAAACAGAAAGAACAAACGATTGACCTGAGTACCGCGCTCAAGAAGCACAAGAACCCTCAAGAGGGATCGAAACTTAACCTCACCCGCGGCGGAGTGAAATTTGCCGCCGATGTCAGTAAGGGGAAGTTCGTCAACTGGCAAGCCACGGACAGCAAGGGTGAGGTGCACACGCTGGTCTTCGATAACCAGTGCAGCGCACCACTCCCTCTGCGGCTCTGTTGTGCGAAGATCCAGCGGCCAGACCCGCGCCATCCCGGCCACTTGATCGATACCATTGTCAATGCCCCTTGCGATGCCATCCAGTAGAAATGCTGGACGGCTTGCGCAACGCAGAAAGGCCGGTGCTGCCCGGAGGAATCTGGACTCGGGTAGCCCCGGCTTTGATAGCCCTGGCCTTCGGTAGCCCCGGCCCTCAGGCCTGGGAATCCGCGGCACAATGTCTCCAACGCGCCCGCAGGGCGACCCTCGTCCTGACCCTCCCCACTTTCGGGCCATGGCACGATGCGAACGCGCACTGTGTTCAGAACATGGAACGTGGTAAGCTGTGCGCCCTAACGAGTTATCGTCACGCGAGGTGCTTTGATGTATGCCTTACCTCGGGCCCTGGCAATCGCGCTACTACTGACCACCGTCTTCCTGGCCGCTCAAGACCTGCAGCTCCCAACAACCTACGAGATTGACTTGCAGCTCGCGCTTTCCGGGCGCTCTGCACGAATGGGTGGCTCCTCTGAGATCTCCGGGACTGCTGCCAACGAGATTGGTGATGACGTGTTTCATAAGCTCATCTCTGCGGGTTTCAGCCAGCCATTCCCTTGGAAACTGACCCTGGTGGGAAACGACAACGTAAATGCGACCTCAACGGCGGGCGGACAGCTATACGTTTACGGCGGCATGCTGCCGCTGCTCTCTGAGAGCAAGGGCCTGTGGGCGGCCACCCTTTCCCACGAGGTAGCCCATACCGGGAGGCGGCACCAGGTTCGGGACTACCTTCAGCTGGTCCGTAACCAGCAGATGATCAACTATTATCGCGCGCGAATCGCCGCGGGCGACAAGTCAGCGAACTGGGCGCTACTGGGCTTCCGGATCGCCGCGCCAATCGCCCTGAAGAAAATGGAGCGTGATCAGGAACACGACGCAGATACCCAAGGGATGCTCTTGATGGCGCGAGCCGGGTATCACCCCGACTACGTCTTTGCCCTCCATCATCTTCTTAGGATGCATACCGGAGAGCAGTCCAAGTTCGCTGCATTCTTCTCCGATCATCCCCGTTGGGAGACCCGTGACCAGCGCAGCGAAAAAAGCTATGCCGATGCTTTGGCAGAGTACGAGCGCCTATGGCGTGATCCAGAGACATCCCCGGGAGGCGCACCGCCGGTAGTTGCATTCTTTACCGCACAGCCTTCTTCCAAAGAGAACAAATCTGCGGAGACGGCCGATGTAACCATCTCTGTATTTTGTCGAAATACAAAGGAGCCGGTCGAAGTTGACCTTAGGTTTCTGAAGGACAACCATCCCGTGCATGCACAAGATGCGAGCTTTGCGGATCATGACGGGAACCTGGCATTTCGTGAGAAGGCGGAGTGTTCAGAGAAGACAGAGAACTCGCCAATTCTTCTCCACCTACCTGCCAATGTGGTTTCGGAGAATGAGAGGAAACTTCACGCAATAGCGTTTGTCGCTAACGGTAGTGAGGTAATTGCCGAATCGAAGAGCTTCGACGTGCACTTCCCGAAGATGAAGCACTAATCCTTGGGGCCAATGCCAGCAGGGCAGGGAACAAGAACATCCAGAAGGTGAGGAGTGTGACAATGCCGAGGGTTAAGACTAGCAATGATGGAGACACGAAGAGCAAATTGAAACTGGCAACGGAACCCAAGTTCCCTTACACAACAAAGCCGTCATCGCTTCGTAGGCTATTGCAAGACATACCGAAGAAACCCAAGCCATCTAAGTTTGACAGGACTCTGCTCAAGGCGTGGGGATTCTCAGACGCGAATGACCACAGTATGCTCCGAGTTCTGAAGGCTGCTGGGCTCTTGAATGCTAGCAACGAGCCGACCGACCTCTACTCTCGTTACATGGACCTGGATAACGGCTCTGCAGCCCTTGCCGAACCTATCAAGCGAGTCTACGCGCCACTTTTTCAAGCGAGCCATGCCCCCTACAAGGAGCCCACTGAGAAGCTACAAAATCTCTTTAATATCCACTCCGGCGGAGGGGAGCGAACACTTGATCAGCAGATACAGACCTTCAAAGCGCTCTGTGAGAACACTACTTTTGATGTTCCAGGCGGAAGCACGGTAGCTCCTAATACTTCCTCACTGCCCACTTCAACGCCCGTGACGAGCAAGACTACAAGCGACGCAACTGCTAGCGTGCACATCGACTTGCACATTCATCTTCCCGAAAACAAGTCCCGCCGAGATTACGAAAATATCATTGAAGACATAGGGCGCTACATCTTCGGTAGGGCTGATACGAGGGTGCGCGATGAATAGGTCTTTGGGCGAAGTGTTGAACGGCGTGGAGCAACTTTATTCGTTGACTACGAAGGGCAACCCAAGCAACATGTCTGCGCGCGTGGAAGTGGCAAGAATAGTTGGGGCGCTCAATTCCTTCAGCGACTGCGTTCGCTACTTGAATACGCGCCGAAGTAGCGGTGCCCTCTTAAAACTAGAGAATGAAGCGGCCGTCCAGGACGCCTTGTATCTTATGCTCCGCCCTTGGATAACAGACCTCGTGCCGGAGAATCCCACAGATCGCGTGGCCAACCGATTTTCCATCAAAGACTTTATTTCGAAGTCAAGCCACGTGGTCATCGAGGCGAAGTACGTCAGAAGCGCCGATCACGGGCGGGTCATTGCGCGAGAGCTAAATGACGACATCGAGACGTACCGCTACAATGCCAACTGCGACGACATCGTATTCTTCATCTACGACCCCGACGGCCTGATTCCTGACGCGGGTGCACTTGAGCGGCACCTCTGTTCCCCACGCACATATGGTGACAAATTGTTGCGGTGCCATGCTGTAATAAAGCCTTAGCTCGATGGAGCAGCAATCCCCGGCGGCGTGTTGCCCACCCGCCGTGAACAGGGCGCTGGACGTGGTGGACGCGAAGGGCGCGCGCATCCGGGCGCTGGAGAAGGAAGTCGAACGCTTGAGGTAGGCGCTGGCGCTCGCCGAGCACGTTTGCCGGGCGCGTCCGGTGACGGAATTGATTCAGTAGTAGTTTGCGACCAAACCCAAGAAGTCGCAAAACGGCTCCGCGAGCAAACCTGCCCGGAGCCGTTCTTGTTTTTCGCTGATGCGGCACTATAGTCTAAGTGGTATGGACTGGATCAAGGATGATCTCCCCAAATACCCAGTGGATAAAGTAGTTGTGTTTGTAGCCGCTCTGATTCCGGGTGCCGCTGCGCTCTTGATCTTCCAATCAGCGCATCCCGGAACGTTCGCTTGGTTCTTCGCGCTCGGTTTCCTCGGCTACCGAACTAAGGTGACGCTCATAGTGATTGCGGCATTCGTTATCGGCTACAGTCTGTCTAAGTGGTTCGGAATGGTGTTGGGAATGATAGGCGGTGCTATTGGGGGTTCTCTTAAAGTTGTACTCCCGTCGTCGCTGGCGGTCGCGCCGTGGCGCGATCCCCGATGGCGGCTTGCCCTGTCTCGCTATCTAGGTGCGCAAGCTCCACAAAACATGGAACTCATTACGCAGGACATCTACGACCAAAAATTGCAGATCATAAATCTGAAGCCGGCACCGCAACAGGCATCTGCGACGATAGACTTGAAAATCGAACGAATTGAAACAGAACTGAACGATTCAGTCTGGTCGCGGTGGTATGCCCAGTTCCACGCAGCCGTCCACACCCAGCGACTGGGCGACTGGACGAGGCAAGTACAGCACGGCCTCGATCTGAACCTACAGACGGCTGCGCTCGTGATCTTAATCGCCGCGATATGGGTTCCCGCAATCAGGCAATGGTGGTTGATGCTATTAGCCTTCGGTTGGGTGGCGGCTTGCGTGCTGCAGTTTTGGGGCGAGTTGGTTGTGTACACCAAACACTGGACAATCAACGAGCAAATCAAATACTTCTTGGAGGCCCCGCCTCTTTAGGAGCTAGCGGCGGGTGGCCCACCTCTGATCTTGATCTTCGCCTGCAGCGCCTCTGCTGGGGGTGCCCCATCCTTGCGATTTTTTGTCTAGTCCCAATACATCCTTTACAGTTTGTCCCGGGACATCCTTTACAGTTTTGCGGGTGGCGGGGATCGCGGAACAGAGTCGCAGGCCGCATCGCAGCCCACGCCGGACGGCCAGCGAGGTAGAGCAGCAGGTGGTGGGAGGCAATCGATTCACACCACAGAAATCCCACAAGCTCACTGACCAATGGGTGTGTCCCGGCATGACGAACCCCATCCGCGACCTTGCACCAACCCTTGCAAAAGGCGCAAGGATGGAGCACCCTCAGTTCCGTGAAGGCAAAGAAAAACCTAAAGACAAAAAAGGGTGGTCCACCCGCCAAGAATGCTTTGAAGCCGGTAACACCTCTTATCGATCCGATACGGTTCGTGGAAGAGCATGGGGTTGTGCTAGAAGGAGGTCAAGGACCCAGGCCCATCCTGGCCGAAGCCGTCGCCGGCGAGCCGATACACGGCAGCTGGTGGAACCATAAGCAAGGGCGCGCCATCTTCCGCGCAACTCGCGCCGTACGCGATTGCGATCAGATCCTGGTGTGCCGTTTGGTAGGCGGGAAGATTACCTACGTTCATCGCCGACTCTGGCCCGCGCTCGTTCGCCTGGCGAACTCTCTGGACAAATCTCTGGACAAAGACACTCTCGCCGCTCTACGGGAGGAACACACGGCGTCTGGGGCGCACCGAGTTGTCACGATTCCGTTTCCAGGGTGGGTGCCACCGGACGTCCGTCAGGCGGCGGAGAACATCTCCCACGAAGAGGCCCAGCGTCAATTGGGTGACTGGGTGGGCGCGTATCTGCGGTAGCGGCCCTGGCGCGTATAATCCTCCGATCCAACCGAGGGAGGTTCGCTCCCATGTCACACTCGCCAAATCGTGCTTTGCGAATCATTTTGGGTGTGTTCTCCGTGATCGCCGCCGTCGTGGGCTCATTGATGATTTTCGCCAGCAAGCCGCTCGTCATGCGAATGTTCTTGCGGCCTCCCGAGGCGGAAATCTCAACCTTGCTGCTTGCCGTCTTGAAGGAGATGGGAGGGCTGGTGCTCATGCTGGGCCTCATGTTCTTCTTCGCTTCGCGCGATCCGGTCCGCAATGTGGCCATTGTGAATGCGGCGATTGTAAGCCTGTGCATCCTGGCGGTGACGCCGCTTCTCTCCTGGTACACGCTGGACATCCCAAAGATTTATCCCGGCCACCCGGTGTGGGCGCGTTCCCTAATACGGCTCGGCGTAGCGGCGCTGCTTTACTTCCTGAAGCCTCGGGAGAGATATTCAGGATCCTTGGGAGGGTTTTGAAGCGGGGGGAGTGGCCCGCCTCTTGCGCTTTGAAGGTCGGAGGCAAGGCCTTCTTGGACTACGGTTCGCGGCGAGCCTCCACCGCTTTGCGTAGCGCCGCGATCTCGAAGCTGCTGCCCTGGAACAGAGATTCCAACCACGCCGGAGTTTCGCTCGCGATCGACTGTGGCCGCCCTCTCCTGAAACTCAATAACTGCCGCACGCGCCCACCCACCTCCGAGTTGTCATAAATCCGCACAACTTCGATTCCGCTTTCTCCGAAGTCGAGCGCGGTGAACAGGTTCTTCGTACTCTTTTCGTAAATCTGGCGGACCAGCCGCTCCGAGGCGGAATGTCCGCCGCGATACGAGCGCTCAATGATGCGCCGGATACTCTCTTCCACGCCGCCGGCTGCCACGTAATCCATCGAAGTCCAGAAGCCGTGCTCGTGAGCCAGGCGCGACTGCTCGAACGTCACCCGACTGCGCAGCGTGGTTTCCAGCGCAAAGCTTTTGCGCGCGGTGATGTGATCGAGAATCCATCGCTGGAATTCCACGTTCACCTGGGCGCGAATCTGGTTGGAAATTTTGCGGAAGGAGCCAGAGTTCAGTTCGGCGGCACGGTTGTCGGCGTTGAACCATTCCACGCCAAAAGCGGAGAGAGGGAAGCGGCTGCTCTTGCCGCTGCCGGGCGGGCCGGCGATTACGATCATTCGAGGGCGTGGCAAAGGCTAACCGCCGAAGTCGGTGCCCGCGTCCGCGCGCATGTCCTCGGGAAGTTCGCGCTTCAACAGGCGACCCTGCTCGTCAATGATGCCCAGGCGCAAGGCTTCCTCGCGCTGTGCCTGGTAGATTTTGTCACCTTCGGCCAGAACGTAACTCATCAACGCGTCCAACTCGCCATCGTTGTCCACGTCAATCGACTCGATCGTCAATGACTTGGTCGCCTTCATACGAACCTCATTATAGGCCAGCTCCCGGGCCAATTCAGCTGGATTTCTGTGCTCTGACGGGCGGTTGCTCAGGATCACCTTCGTAATCTGGCCTTTGCGGCGCACCGGGAGTTCGAGACTGGGCACGCCGTCCCACGCCCCCACCCCGCCCGCCTTTACACCTCCGCCCGCAAAATGTTAATCTCAAATACGTTACCAAGAAAAAAATCGAGACAGGAGTGCATCAGGTTAGTGTTAGCCAGAGAGCAAAAACAATCTGTCATTGATCAGCACCGCACGCACGAGACCGA
>JBGQDM010000089.1:0-13911 GCA_041495845.1 Terriglobia bacterium
ATTCTTCGCGCCTGGACGCTCAACGGCTTTGATCTGCTCAAGCTCTCCGACAAGCGCGGACCCATCGCGGTGGGCAAGGCGGCCGACATGATTGCGGTCCCCGGCAATCCGCTCGACGATATCCAGTTGCTCAAGAAAGTGAACTTTGTGATGAAGGACGGCAAGGTCATCCGCCGGCCGTAACCAATGTGCCCCCCGGGTGACGGTAGCGGTAGCCAGATCCATGTGGCGTGGGCGCCCTGGCCCACGTATCCGGCCTATAATGCAGACCGCGCGCCGATACTGCGTTCTCGCCACACCCCATGCAGCGCCACTCCCTTCTCGAATACTTCCCTAACTTCGGACGCGACGAAATCGCATACGTAAACCGGCACAGTTATCGCCCGGTGCGCTGGACGTACCGTCAAATTGCCGGACTCGCTTCCCAGTTTGCCCGCGACTTGCACGCTCGCCAGATCAAGAAAGGCGATCGCGTCGTCCTCTGGGGAGAAAACTGCGCGGAATGGGTGGCCGCATTTTGGGGCTGCGCACTGTGCGGCGCCATCGTCGTTCCCATGGACGACGTTGCCACCGCCGATTTCGCACTGCGCGTTTCTCAGCAGGTCGAAGCCAAGCTGCTGGTCTGCTCACGCGAACACTCGGTGCACGCCGGCTCGCTGCCCACGCTGATTCTCGAAGACCTGCCGGAGCAGCTGGCCAGCAAATCGCACGCCGCGTACCCCGCCCAGAACCTGCAGCCCGACGACACCCTGGAGATCGTTTTCACTTCCGGCACCACTGCCGAACCTAAAGGCGTGGTCATCACCCACGGCAACGTGTTGGCGAACCTCGAGCCGCTGGAAACGGAAATCGCGAAGTATCTGAAATATGAGCGCTTCGTGCATCCCATCCGCTTTCTGAATCTCCTGCCGCTGAGCCACGTCTTCGGACAGTTTCTCGGCATCTTCCTGCCGCCGTTATTGGCCAGCACCGTGATTTTTCAGGACGAACTCAGCCCCTCGGCCATCCTTCGCAGCGTCAAACGTGAGGGCGTCTCCGTGCTGGTGGCGGTGCCGCGAATGCTGCAGTCGTTAAAAGAGAAAATCGAGCGCGACTTAGAAGAAGACGGGCACCTCGCCCTCTTTCGTGAGCGCTTCCGCCGCGCAGAAGGCAAACACTTCCTGCGCCGCTGGTGGATCTTCCGGCGCGTCCACCGCCAGGTCGGCTGGAAATTCTGGGCCTTCATTTGCGGCGGCGCCGCGCTTGATCGCGCCACCGAAGAATTCTGGGGACGCCTCGGCTTTGCCGTCGTCCAGGGTTACGGCCTTACCGAAACCACATCACTCATCAGCGTGAATCATCCTTTCAAGCTGGGCAAAGGCTCCGTCGGCAAGGTGCTCGCCGGACGCGAGATGAAGCTGGGCGAGAACGGAGAAATCCTGGTGCGCGGCGGCGGGGTCGCAACCGGCTACTGGAGCGGTGGCAAGCTTAAGCCGGTGGCCGGCGAGGGAGGCTGGTACCGCACCGGCGATGTCGGCGAGCTAGACGCCGACGGCCATCTTTATTTCAAAGGTCGCCAGAAAGATGTGATCGTCACGCCCGCCGGGATGAATGTGTATCCCGCCGACCTCGAAGCTGCGTTGCGGCGCCAGCCTGAGGTGCGCGACTGCGTGGTCATCGGACTCGATCGCGGCGGAAATGCCGAGCCCTGCGCCGTGTTGATTCTGCGGGAGCGCTCGCTTGATCCCGCCCCGGTGGTCCATCGCGCCAACGAATCATTGGCCGAATATCAGCGCATGCGCGCCTGGTTTGTCTGGCCCGACGATGATTTTCCCCGCACCTCGACGCAAAAACCAAAGACCGCGGAAATGAAACAATTGGTGGAAACAAGTCTCGGCCAGGCCGCCGCCGCGCCCACCGCAACCAGTTCTTTGTCACAAATGGTCGCGCGCATCACCGGCCGCACCCTGACGAGTCTTCCCGCCGACGCCAACCTCGACACCGACCTCAACCTCACTTCGCTCGAGCGCGTGGAACTGATGAGCGCACTCGAAGAGCGCTACCAGCTCGATCTGAGCGAAGCCAGCTTTACCGCAGCCCATACCGTCGGCGACCTGGAGCGCATGTTGCATGGCGAAGCGGCGCCGCGCGTCGCGTATCACTATCCGCGCTGGGCGCTGCGCTGGCCGGTCACCTGGCTGCGTTGGCTGGCGCATTACCTGCTGCTGCGTCCCGCAGTATTTCTTTTGGGTTGGCCGAAAATTGCCGGCCGTGAAAATCTGCGTGGCCTCCGCGGACCAGTGCTCGTTGTCTGCAATCACATTGCGGATGTGGACGTCGGTTTCGTCGCGACGGCACTTCCGGCGCGGTTGCGTCATCACCTCGCTGCCGCCGCTGGAGGTGAAGCCATGGAAGCGTTGCGCACCCCGCCACCCACTCGCGGGTTTTTTGGCGGGATCGCCGACCGCGCCAAGTGGACGCTGGGCGCGGCATTGCTGAACATCTTCCCTTTGCCGCGCCAGGCGGGCTTCCGCCAGAGTTTCGCGTATGCGGGCGAGGCCGTAGATCGCGGCTACAGCGTCCTGGTCTTTCCGGAAGGCAGACACACGCCCACCGGCGAGCTGCTTCCATTTCGCGCCGGCGTCGGCATCCTGGCCAATAGCCTGCACGTGCCGATTGTGCCCATGCGCATTCATGGACTGTTTGAACTCAAGCAGGCAGGCAAGAAATTCGCTCCGCCCCACAAAATCACGGTGAGCATCGGCGCGCCGGTCTCCTTCCCGCGCGACAACGACCCGGGATGGATCGCACAGGAACTGCAAAAAAGAATTGGTGAGTTGTAACTTGAGGCGCGTTGCAGGCGGGAGCACAGCGGGAACCCGCAGCCGAAATCCTGAGCACAGCGAAGGTGCTCGCCCGTGGGACGCAGCTACGCTGCGTGGTCCTACCACTTCACCGTTTTCTCGGCGTCCGCCGGCGCAAGAGCGAACCGAGACTCAAGAACGTACCTTCAGGAAATCGAACTCAGCGCCCGCTTTCCGGCTCAATGCTGTCCCCGGTCTGATGCTCAGAAATCTGGAAGCGAAGGAAGTCGTGAATCGCGGCCACGGCCACCGGGTCGTCTGACTCGATCCGCACGCGTCCGCCCGACGCCAGCTCTTCATACTGGTAGCGGATTTTCGACTTCATCAGTTTCATGGTCGTGGCTCCCGGCGGAACACCTTCGTGAATGAACATGGGCGTGGAGAAGTCGCCGTTGGCGAACAGGACGGCGATGTGCGCCAGGTGGGTGCGGATGGCTTCCGTGCTGGCTTTGTCTTTGGGATCGTTGGCGGTCGCCTCGATGGCGCCGCCATTCGCGGCCAGACGGAAGTGATGTGTGGTCGTCGCGTGGGAGAAGCCCATAGCCTCATCGCCGTGTTTCTCGACCATGGCATGGTGAGAGCCCTCCGCGCTGTGCTGCTGATGCATCGGGCAATTCTGCATGCCATCGTCTTTCTTTGGGTCTTGCTTCGTGTCTTGCGCGCTGGCAGAGACTCCGATCCAGGACCCGAGCACGATGGTCAAAAACGCAATCTGTAAGTTCTTTGTCATTTTGTTCTCCTTTTGAAGTGATCGGCGGACTGGCCGCGAGGCGCTGGTTTGCCGGCCAAAGAGTGCAAGAGCATTGCCGGCTTACCCGGGCCGGTGCGTCGGAGTTGCGCCCGCCACTCGCGCACAGTTTGCCGCATGTAGCGCTGGGTACGGCGGAGCTCCTGAATTTGCTGTGCCAGCGACTGCAGCTTTTCCTCGGTGAGTTGCAACACGCGCTGGCAAGGGATGCCGCCTTTGTCGCGCACGCGCAGGATGTCCGAGAGCTCCGCCAGTGTGAAGCCGAGTTGCAGCGCCCGCCGCACCAGCCGGACGCGCTCGACTGCGTCCCGCCCATAGATGCGATATCCGGAGGGCGTGCGTGGTGGTTTGGGAAGGATCCCCATCCGCTCGTAGTGGCGGACGGTGTCCGAGCTTACGCCCGCCAGCTGCGCGAGCTCTCCCGAGCGGAGGGATGTGCCGGTAGCACTCATTCCCGCTCAGTATGAACCCTGGAACCGGTTCCAGGGTCAAGGAGTTTCTTGCGGATGGGGCGCGGGCACGCTCTGGTCGAAGCTTATGACTTCATTGTGATCGTGGTGCGGACCGCCCACTCGCTCATGGGGTTCATTCTGCCGCAGTCCAGACATCCCGTCGCGGGGAACTGATTGCCGCAGTGGGGGCAGACGCCCTGGGTCGCGAAGGTGTCGAAGGCGTTGTTGCACTGTTCGCACTTCCAGAAATTTCCCAGGGGCGGCGCGCTCTGACACCACGGGCAGGCAAATCCCTGGCGGCGCGGCAACCTGGCCAGGCGCGACAACGCGCGCGCATGCTGCAGTCCGCCCCAGCAGTTCATCAGAATGAAAACCGAGATAATGCCAAACCACGCCGATCGCATGAACACAGCGACGGCGACTAATCCCACCACGCCGATGAAGCCGATGATGGTGGCCACCATCAAACTGCGCGCGCGGCCCAGCACAAACCACAGCACCGAGCGCAGAATCTGGCCGCCGTCCAGCGGATAGATGGGCAGCATATTGAAAATCAGCAAGACCACGTTGATCCACGCGACCGAATGCAGCAGCGCGTGCGCGTTGGGCGCTACTTCCCACCAGCCGGCCGACCGAGCCACGAAGCCGACGATCAGGAAGACAGGGATGAGCGCCACATTCACCAGCGGTCCCGCCGCGATGCTCCACAGCGTGGCGCCCGGCCGCGGCGGCGGATCCACATAGGCCACTCCACCGAGCGGCCAGAGCACAATCTGATTGGCCACTCCTCCCACCTGCCGGCAGGCCAGTGCATGGCCATACTCATGCAGCATCACGATGAGGAATAGCGACAGATACTCCAGCACATTCCAGGTGAGGGAGGAGTACGCTCCCGACCGATTGCGGATTACAAACAGCGCCGCCAGAAACCAGGACCAGTGCAGAAACAAGTCAACCCCGGCAAAACGGAACAGGCGGATCGAACCTTGGCGCGAGCTTGGCATTGGCGACATTTATAGCACGGCGTTACGGTGCAACAAATCTGCCGGCAGGTTCGGCAAGCGGGCTGGGAGTTGGGCGCTCGGCCCACGTAAGGGTGGAAAGATCATTGGGGCAGCCCTGGAGAAATCAAAAAGTTTGGTGCCGAAGAAGGGACTCGAACCCCCACACCCTTGCGGGTACATGGACCTGAACCATGCGCGTCTGCCAATTCCGCCACTTCGGCAATCGGAACCGGAACTGCGGCCGCGGGCGCGACCTCAATCTGTACTTCGTTCCGAATTTTTAATTGTAGCAGGGGCCGTGCGCCGGGCAAAACGGACTTACTTCTCCAGCTTCGCGTTCATGGTGATCTTGGCGTTCAACACTTTCGAAACCGGGCAGCCCTTTTTGGCATTTTCCGCCGCGGTGTTGAAGGCAGCTTCGTCGGCTTTGGGAACCAGAGCGCTCACTTCCAGGTGCACGGCGGTGATGGTCCAGCCGGCCTCAAGTTTTTCCATGGTGAGGGTGGCGGCAGTCTGAATACTCTCCGGGGTCAGATTGGCGGCGCTGAGTTGTGCGGAGAGCGCCATGGAAAAACAGGCAGCGTGCGCGGCGGCAATCAACTCTTCCGGATTGGTCCCGGGCGTGGACTCAAAACGGGTGGTGAAGGAATAGGGCGTATTGGAAAGCACGCCGCTGGCCGCGGAGACCGTGCCTTTGCCATCTTTGAGGCCACCCTTCCATACTGCGCTGGCTCTGCGTTCCATGATCGTCTCCTGAGCACCGGAATCTAGAATTTCAATTGTAACGGCAAATTGAGTTGCGTGGAGAGCCGCAGAGTTCGCAGAGGAAAAGAGGAAACCCGGTGACGTCCCAGACCGGTGACTCCCTGGTCAGTAGAAATCCGCGCAACTCAGATAAAAGCCGCAGAGGGCGCAACTGAGCTTGCAGCGGCTCTCGCGCAGAGGACGAGGAGCAAGTGGGACAGATGCGAATGGGGTCAACGGCGGGCTGCTGGGCATTCCCGTGCGGCTGCGGTTGAGATATTTGCGCCCCACCGGCGCAAGAGATAACGCTCATGCCGCGACCTGTCCCGCGCTGGTGGGCAGATTGCTGCTCCAACTGGTGGCCAGCAAGCGCCACGCGCCCAGGCGGCGCCAGGTCGCCAAAAATTTTCCGCGGTCGGTGCGGTGGCTGCCATCAGCACAGCGGACGGTGACCGTGTAGCGGCCGATCTCGACGACCACATCACCGGAATTCTCCACTCGCAAGGTCTCCAAACGGAGATCCTGATAGCCGGCGTCGGCAAATTCGACCAGCTTGCGCTCTACAGATTTCTGGCCCTGAACGATTTCGTGGTGCGGCGGCATGAGGGTGCCATCGGCGGAAAATAACGCCGCCGCTTGATCATAGTTGCCGGTGTTGAACGCCAGGGAGAAGTCCTGGGTCAGGTTGCGGATTGCCATTTCCACGTCGAGGAGCGGCGCGGGATAAGCGTTGGCAAAGAATCGTGATGCAGTCACAGCAGTTCTCCTTCTGGGGGGAAGGCACGTTAGGCCCGCTCGCCCCGAGTGGCGGGCCTTTCTAGTGGAGGAGATTGTAACGCAAAACTGGAGGCGCGGTGAGGGCAAGATTTCCACTGGGAGATTGAGACGGAAGTGCAAGAATTTGCACAGTCTTTGCATCTCTACTTTTTCTACAGGCCAGGGATGCCGCTGTCCAAGATTCCCGATTCCCGGCAACCGCTGTCTAAGAATCGACCCCTGATCTAACAACTTGGGGAGCAACAAAGGACGGCCGGAAGCCTTTCGCTTCGCTCCCGGCCGCTCTCTTTCGCAAGTTACTCAGGCTTCTTCTCGGCTTTCTTGGCCGCTGGTTTGGCGGCTGCGGGGGCCCAGAATTTGTCGGCGTCAATCCACGCCGGAGGCGGATAGCTCATTCCCGGACTCAAGGCAAGGATGTTGCTCTCGGTGCTTTCGATGCCGTTGCGGTCGAAATCCTCAACGGCTTTCTGGCCATCTTCGCCGAGCGCATTTTTGTAGGCTTTGCCGTGAAGCGTCCCGAAATTGTCGGCTTCCGCGAGCGACTTCATGGGAATGAAAATCAAGTAGGTACCGCCGGGACCGCCCGCCACGATGCCGAAGACGGCATAGTGCTCGTTGAGGCCGGCTTTTTCGTGCGCGGCCTTGACTATTTTGCGCACGGCTTCGAAGTGTTCGCCATGTCCGGGCTTGACGTGCACGGTGAAAACGCGGAAGTAGCGAGTGCCGGCGACGGTCATCTTGGGTTCGGGTTGATAGCTGAGGTCTTCCATGTACTTGAAGACGCCCTGGCGGTATTCGGAGAGATTCTCGCCGTCCTTCTCGCTGGCGGTGTCCAGATCGGCCGAGAGGGTGGCGTTCTTCTGCTGCGCCATGTTGTCAGCTTCCCAGGCGGCCATCGTATCGTAGCCGACAAAAAACACAGCCCGGTTCTCACCGGTCAGGCCGGAGGCGGCGATGTAATGGGTGGGCCATTTGGCCTTGGCGAAAGCGCGCGGGAAGGCGCTTTCAGTTTTCGCATGGGCGGCGCCCTTGCCCGGCTTGATGACTTCGCGCTGGATCACCAGCACGTTGGGTGGAGTCATGGTGGCTTCCTGAGCCTGGGCAGCAAGCGCCCATGCCAGACACACTGCGACGGCCAACAGCCGCGTGGTACGTTTCATCATATTGAACCCTCCATTTGGGGAAATCAGTTTTGTTGAGCGCGGTGATATCGGACCACGGGTATCGGGAAGTGCCTCGAGCTTCCGCCGCGCGTAGGCTTGCGAGGACCTGGCTGGAACGTGCCAAACTCTACTCCGATGGCGGGGGATGTCAAGGAGATTGCACTACGCCAGAAATGGAAGTTGCAGCGATCCGGCCAGGCCCTGAATCGCGGGGGCGCGGAGAAGAGGAACTCGCGCCACGAATTTGTATCGATAAGCCCAGATTCTGACTGGGAATAATGAGGCGTAAAATTCGCTGCATGGAGAAACCCAGCGCATTGCCCCGCTACCTTAGAGTGTGGTGGTTGTGCTGCTCGCCCATTGCTCTACTGTTCGCGGCGCGCATCGCGTGGGAGAAGACCCTGTTGACTTGGTCCCAAGGCCCGCAGATGGTAGGGTTCAGTCTGATGCACACCTACCCATTTTTCATGATGGCCGGCGTGTTGTGCAGCTTGGCGTTGATGGTATGGCTGGTGACTGCGATCTGGTATTTCATCGCCCGTCGGCGAGAGGTTCGGGTCATTGATTCGGTCATGATTGCAGGTGCGTTGTTTGTGGTTGTCGCCATCTTCACTCCCGATAACTTCTTCGTTTGAACTGCGACGAGCGGCGCTCTCAGGCATCTTAATGGATGGAATTATTTTGAGATGGGGGACCGATGAGCGAAAAAATTCATAAGCAGGACGAAGAGTGGCGGAAGCAGCTGACCCCTGAGCAGTACCACGTGACCCGGCAGTGTGGGACGGAGATGCCTTTCACCGGGAAGTACCTGAAAAACAAAGACACGGGAATGTATCACTGCGTGGCCTGCGGAGCGCCGCTGTTCAGCTCGGACACAAAGTTTGATTCAGGAACAGGCTGGCCAAGCTTCTGGCAAGCGGCGGCACCGGGCAGCGTGGAGGAGAAGACCGACGTAAGTCATGGCATGGCACGGACGGAAGTGCGGTGTGGGCGGTGCGAAGCCCACCTCGGACATGTGTTTCCAGACGGGCCACGGCCGAGCGGAATGCGATATTGCATCAATTCCGCCGCCCTGGATTTTGAGAAGAAGAGCTAGGCGACTCCAGCCTCACTGCCCTTGCCACATGGCACCGCCATCGGCCGTCGATTTGGTAGCGATGGCACGCAAAGGGTAATCGCGACGAGGACGGCTTTCACTCGGTTGGCGGGGGAGAGAGAAGCAAAGAAAATCCCTGAAAGCGGTATTCGTAGCGGCCTTCGGTCGGCTCAGGTTTCACGTGGCCGGAGTGAATGGCGCGGACCGCATCGCGTAGACGCAGGAGTGTGGCTGGCTCAGCGACGGGAACGTTGTGGGCGGGGAGAACGAGTTCGAGACGGGGTGCGAGCTTCGCCAGGCGCTCCACCGAGCGAGTGTAAGCCGCGAAATCAGTTTCCGGCGTGAAGAGGTAAATGGGCCCCGCGTAGAACGTGTCGCCGGTGAAGAGCAGGCCATGGGTGCGGTCAAAGAGCGAGAGAGAATCGGGGGTGTGGCCGGGCGTGAAGAGAACCTCCAGTTCCCTGCCACCGAGATCGAGCATCTCGCCATCGTGGACGAAGCGCGCCGTTTTCCAGGGACGGATGCGGTAGGCGGTCGCGGTGACCCCAGCGGGGAGCGGGCCGCAAAGGCGCTCGGGAATGAGCGCATCAGAGACCGCGTAGTCATTGGTGCCTCCGGCCGCGTTGTGGCGAGTGTAAGCCGAGTCCACACCGAGGATTTCCGCGAAATCAGCGTTGCCACCGACGTGGTCAAAATGTGTATGTGAGTTCAGAACCCAAACGGGCAGCGCCGTGAGGCTCGTGACCACCGAGCGAATGTTGCCTACGCCGATGCCGGAGTCGAAGAGCAGGGCGCGCTTTTCGCCGACGATCAGGTAGGAGATCACTTCTTCGAACTGGCGGGGCTCGTAGATGGCGAAGACACCGGGACGGATGCGGTAAACGTCAAACCAGGCTTGGGTGGTAGGAACCCGCTCCAGCTTCTTGTATTCCGGGCGCGGAAGATCGTGGCACCAAGCCGGATCCAGCGGCTCGGGTGTGGTCTGGGCCGGGGCGGAGAATGTGAGGGCCGCGACAAACAACAGCGCGGCAGCGCGCTTCATTATTAGTATTAATTGCCCCCTGTTCACTGTACCTGCCAGCTGGCGCCGCCATCGGCAGTTGTCCAGGTTTCCTGGGTGGAAGTCTGCAGCACGCCGTGCATTTCGTCACTGAAGCTAAGGCTGACGAGGTCGCCGGTAAGGGTGCGACTGCCGTTGGCAACGCGTACCGCTTTCCAGGTGGTGCCGGCGTCAACGCTATGGAATAGCGCACCCGCGGCACCGCCGACCCAGACGTGGGCGCCGACAGTGGCGAGCACCCGCCAGGAATTCTGGTTTCCTACCGCGACGGATTGCCAGCTGCGGCCACCATCTGGCGAGCGTTCGAGCACGCCGGGGTTAGTGAGCCGCCAGCGCAAGCGAGCGGACTGGTGCGCCAGGCGAAAGTTTGTATCCAGATTAGTGGGCGGCGCCATGGAGTTCTCCACGCGGCCGTTTTGCATCTCCAACACCGAACCGCCGGAAGGGGTCGCGGCTTTGGCCCGCTCAGTCTGCTTGAGGTTGGGTGCTGCAGCGGCCGGTGCTGAGGCAGCCTCCGCCACGATCTCCGCTGTTTGGGAGCGCGCGGGAACCGCGGGTACTGGCGCAGTCGCCGGCGCTCTGGATCCAGCCTGTTCTTTGACCGCGTCCTGCGCCGCAGAGTAGAAGCTGTCAGACTTCGCCTGCGCTAACGTCTTTGCTTCGCCGCCCGGCTTTGCATCCGACAACTTTCCTTCCACTCGACTCTCCTCCGCCTTTTTACCGAAGGCCGACTGGGCAGAAGCAAGGCCGCCAACCGCGACCTTGGCTGCGGGCATTTTCCTCGCCTGATCTGCAAAACTCCGCGCGTCTTTGTCGGAGCGTTGTTCACGGAGCTTTACGTCAGCCTCCGGGGCAGCCTCCATCTCGTTCTTTGTCTTCTGACCCGGTGTGGCCTCGGCCACCACGACTTGATCGCGGGTGACGGCAGAGCGCGCGGCAAATTCGTGAGGCGCTTGCGTGCGATAGAGGACAGCGACGGAAGCCACCGCCACCGCGCAAGCCGCCAGGGTTCCCCAGCGAAGCATCGGCGACGCGAAAAAACCGCGGCGGAGCTTGAACTGGACCGGGGCAGCTGGAATCTCAGGCTGCGCGAGTGTGATCACCTCGCGGCAGGCCGAGCAGGTGGCAAGATGCTCCATCAGGCCGGTGCGTTCGCGCTGCGAGAGCCCGCCCTCGACGAATGCGGTGAGTAGATCGGCGTCCGGGTGGGTCGCCGGTGGCGTCCCGCGAAGGGCATTGCGGACGAAATTTGGAATCTCAGTCAAGCTGCGTTTCCTTAGTCCCGGGCATCTCCGGCACGGGCGCGGAGGCCCTGCTTAGAGAACGCGGTCGGGTCGTTTTCTTGCGTCAGTTGCGTGCGCACATCCAGGTGAAAATCGCGGACATCCACGGTCAAAGCTTCTTCGGCCTGGCGGCGGTCCATGCCGCGGCGAGAGAGAGCGGTAAGCAGGTGCTTGCGCAAACTGCGAGTCAATTTTTCCAGGCGGCGGCTGATGGTGGATTCGTGCACGCCCAGGGTGCGCGCAATTTCGGCCAGCGTGCGGCCGTCGAGATGATAGGACGCGAGCAGAAAACGGTCTTCCGCATCCAGGGCGGACAGCACCTCTGCGGTGGCTTGCTGCAGCCGCGAATCCGCGACCGGTACCGGCTCCGAGACCCGGGCTGCGAACTGAACACCCGCTTCCACTTTTTCTTCCAGGCTCACGGTGTGGCGCTGGCGGCGGTAGCGGTTGACGAATTCCTGCGCCAGCACCGTGCGCAACCAACCCTCCAGCGAACCGCGGCCGGTATACGACGCGAGTTTGGAGACCCGGCGGCCTTCGCGCAGGGTAGTGCCGTAAAGGTCGGCGAAGAGGGAGTCGGCCAGATCACGCGCGGCAGACTGTTCGCGAGCGATGCCGAGCGCCATGTCGTAGAGCTTGGCGCGATAGCGGGTAAGGAACGTTTCCCAGGCGCGTTCGTGGCCAGCGGCACAGGCGCGGGCAAGCGCCAGTTCCTCGAGCTTCAGCGCGCGGCAAAATGTTTCTGCCTCTGCCGAGCCAACCCCAGAGGAAGCAAATTTCGCGACCAACGCTTCGAGCAGCGCCGTGAAGTCCGCCAGCGTCATGTCCCATGCACCCGCGCCGCTGCCGGCGTAAAGCTCCGCCAGCAACGCGGCAGGAAGCACGGACTGGGCGGGGGCGCTCATGCGGGAATGCTACCAAGTTTTGGATGCAAGAAAACAGAAAAGCAGCGTTCCTTTTCCAAGAGACGAGAGCGGGGCACCCGGGCGGCGGAAGGCGCGCGCCGCCACCGCACGGGTGTGCGCCGCCAAGGGGAGGAGCATTATGAAAATCGGTTTGTTGGCTGCAGTTTTGATGTTAGCGGTGCTGGGGTATTTGTCGCTGAACACCCGCGAGGCGCAGGCCGGCGAAACACCGAGCGCTTCCGGGATGAAGGTGCTGGCGCCGATCCGGCAGGGAAACCTGACCGTGTTTCCGGTCGTGGCCGCACGTACACACGACACTTCGGGATTCCTGACGCTGGATGAAGGACTGCGCTCGGGCGAAGTGGTGGTGACGGAATCAGGGCAGGTGATGCCGATGATGCGGCGGCGACCAAGAATGCCGGCGCCGAGTGGACAGGCGCAAGTGAATCGGCTGGTGTTGATCAACAACTCGCAGCGGCCGCTGTTATTGCTGGCGGGGGAGATTGTGACTGGAGGCAAGCAGGACCGCGTGATCGGCAAAGATCGCATTGTGCCGGCGGAGAGCGATGCGGTGGACCTGAGCGTGTTCTGCGTGGAGCCGGGCCGGTGGACGGGAGCCTCAGCGCAGTTCGGCGCGCGCGATGGCTATACCTACATGGCCGCGCCCAAAGTCCGCAAAGGCGCCATGGACGACAAAGACCAGCACAAAGTCTGGGATGAGGTACGAAGTTCGCAGTCAGCCATGGCCGAAGCCGTGCCCCAGGCGGCGCCGGTCGTGGGGAGCACCTCGTCTTATGCGCGCGTGATGGAAAACCAGGAAGTGAAGCGCGAACTTGAAGGCGTGGCCGTACCGCTCGAGCGCGACTATTCGCGGCTCATCCACGAGTTGAAAAACCAGAGCGCCGTCGGCGTTGTGGTAGCGGTCAACGGCGAAGTGATCTGGGCCGATATTTTTGCCAGCACCGAATTGCTGGAAAAATACTGGCCGAAACTAGTGCGGTCCTACGCGGCGGAGGCATTGCAAACGCGCGGACGGCACGGGCGCGAAGTGAGCACGCATGCGGCGCAGGAGTTTCTCGACACTCTGGATGGAACCCACGAGACCGTCGAGCGGGAGCCGGGGCTGTACCGACACTCCGAGATCAAGGGCGATGGCTACAAAGTATTTGAGTTGGCCTCACTGCTGCCGAAGATGAGCTTTGATGTGCACGTGGCGAAAATGGCGGAGTGATTCAGGGGGAGGCCGTCCTGCGGGGCGGCCTTCTTTCTGGAGATATTATTTGCTTGACGCATGCAACTATAGTTGCTATCTTCTACCCATGAAAGCGGAGCCTGCGGTGCAGCACTGGTGGGACGAGTTGGAACGGTTGGGGCGGATTCTTGGCCAGATCGGGCCCGACGAGGTCTGCTGCGACGAACTGAGTCAGCGCCAGTGCGCCATCTTGCGCACCTTGGTGGCGCAGGAAGGCGCGCGGATTTCCGACCTGGCGGCCAGTTCGTGCATCACGCCGAGTGCGATGACGCGGGTATTGGAGAAGCTGGAGCGGCGCGGACTGGTGGAGCGGGTGCGCGGTGCGCAGACAGATGGGCGCGCAGCCCTGGTGCGCATCACCGCGGCGGGAAAGCGAACGCGGCGCCAACTGGATGAACTGATGCGGGCGCGCACGGCGGAAATCGTGAAGTCCCTGCCGGCAGCGAAGCGCACCAGTGTGCTGGATGCATTGCGCTTGCTCAATGACGCCATGGAGACGGGCGGGTGCTGCTCGTTGAACACTCCGGTGACGGATCTCGTGACGATTGCGAAGGTGGAGAAGTGAAAAGTTCGGCAAATTCATC
>JBGQDM010000090.1:0-13489 GCA_041495845.1 Terriglobia bacterium
CGTACTCTGTGTGCGAAGCTTGAACCCACCCCGGTTTGCCGAAGATACTCAGCGTGGCACAGAAAACGAAAAAACCCAGAACGGCGCTGGTGGTGGATGACTCCATGCTCATCCGCCATACGGTCTGCCGTTTTCTGGAAGAACTGGGCTTTGAAGTGGAGGCGGCTACCAACGGCCTGGAGGCGCTGGAGATGCTCGCCGTCAGTACGCCGCAGATCATCATTACCGACATTCAGATGCCACACATGTCCGGCACAGCGCTCATCGACCGCGTGAAAGAAGACCCGCGGACCCGCGACATCCCGATTCTGATCCTCTCTGGGCGGCAGAGCGGTCGCGGCGCTCTTGAAGATCCACGCGCCCACGCCGCCATCTACAAGGACATTGATATCGAGCAGCAGCTTCGCGCCGCTCTGGACGCGGCGCTTCCTCCCGTGCGCTCCTAGCGCAAGGCCAGCCCCGGCTCCGCGGAGAAATCCGGCGGCGCGAAATCCCGCAGGAGCAATTTCGGATATGCGGCCGCGGCAATCATGGCCGCGTTGTCGGTCGAGAGTGGACGAGAAGGGAAATAAACCGGGAAACCCGCCTGCCCGGCCTCCCGTTCAAATGTCTGGCGCAGTTCATGGTTGGCCGCTACGCCGCCGGTGACGAACAAGGTTGCCACCTCGTGCGCCTGGGCTGCCGTCAGCGTCTTTTCCACCAGGTCCTTGACCATGGCCCGCTGGAATGAAGCGATCAGATCCAGCGTCTCGCGGTCGCAGAGCGCCAGGTAATCTTCCAATCGCGGATGTACGATTGCCACCAGGGCCTGTTGCCGCCGCTCGATGCGTTCGCGCATGCCATGCGTTTCCACATGCCGCAGCACGGCGGTCTTGATGCCGCTGTAGGAAAAATCAAAGCGCAGCTCGGCATCGACCTGACCATGGTCATTGCGGTCGCGATGTTTCATCTGCGGTGTTGCGAAGCGCACCGCGTCCGGTGAACCGTGCGGAGCCAGACGATCAATCACCGGTCCGCCGGGATATCCCAGCCCCAGCAGCTTGGCAACTTTGTCGAAGGCCTCGCCGGCGGCGTCATCCCGGGTACGGCCAATGTTGCGGTAGGTCCACGCCGCGGCGCGCTCTTCGGCCAGGTACAGGTGCGTATGTCCGCCAGAAACCACCAGCGCCAGTGCTGGAAACTCGATGGCGCGATTGCCCTTCTGCCGCTCTTCGAGCAGCACGGCATGAATGTGACCTTCGAGGTGGTTGACGGCGATCAGCGGCTTTTCCAGGGCGAAAGCGAGAGCTTTGGCGTAGCTGATTCCCACCAGCAGGGCTCCAGCGAGACCCGGCCCTTGCGTGACTGCGATCGCATCCACCGACGAGTATGTCTGGCCCGCCTCCGCCAGTGCTTGCCGAACCACGGGAACAATGGCCCGCAAGTGCTCGCGTGAAGCTAGTTCTGGAACCACACCGCTGTAGGGTCGATGAGTTGCGATCTGCGAAGCAACCACATTGGCCAGCACTTGCTCGCCCGCGCGCACCACGGCTGCACCCGTCTCATCGCACGAGCTTTCAATCCCGAGAATGCACCGCCCTGGCAGGACCTTGCTCATATTCTCCGTTGTTATCTAGTGTAAACTGCGGGGCATCGCGTAGTTGGCAGCCGCGCGTGAGCGGCGGAAGACTTCCATGAAATCTCTCGACGAATATCTCCACGACGCGGAACAGTCCCACGGCCACCTGTGTGCCGGGCAAGTGCTGGGAGTGCGGCTGGCGCTGCTGGGGCTGGCGCAACTGGGGATCGAAGACCCGCGCGGCAAAGACCGCAAACGCCTGGTAACGTTCGTCGAGATCGACCGCTGTGCTACCGACGCCATCGCTCTGGTCACGGGTTGCCGGCTCGGCAAGCGCACCCTGAAATTTCACGACTGGGGAAAAATGGCGGCCACATTTGTTGATCTCGGCAACGGACGCGCCATCCGCATTGCCGCGCGTGAATCTTCAAAGGATCGCGCGCGCGAGCTGCACCCTGATCTCCCGGACAAGAACCAGCAGCAGATGCGCGCCTATCGCGAGATGCCGGAAGAAGAACTCTTCACCAAGGAATGGGTCCGTGTGGTCATCCCCCCGCATGATTTGCCGGGATACAAGGCCGCGCGCATCACTTGCGCCCGCTGCGGTGAAGGCATCAACTTCCAGCGCGAAGTGAATCAGGACGGCGCCACTCTCTGCCGCGCCTGCGCTGGGGCGAGTTACTACCAAGCGCTCTAGCCATTCCAGACGCAAGCAGGTATCTTCACGCGCGCACCTGCTCGTACGCGTGCGCCAGCCGCAGCACCGTCGCTTCATCGAACTGGCCGCCAAGAATCTGGAGGCCGATGGGTAGGCCCGCCCGCGTGTTTCCACAAGGCACCGAGATGCCGGGGATGCCGGCCAAATCTGCGGTCACCGTATAGATGTCCGCTAGGTACATGGCCAGTGGGTCGTCCGTTTTCTCCCCGAGTTTGAATGCTGGCGTGGGGCTGGTGGGGGTCACGATTGCGTCCACCTGCTGAAACGCGGCGTCGAAATCGCGCGTCAGCAGCGTGCGCACGCGTTGCGCTTTGAGATAGTAGGCATCGTAGTAGCCCGCGCTCAGCACGTAGGTTCCCAGCAGAATCCGCCGTTTAACTTCGGCGCCGAAGCCGGCATCGCGGGTGCGGCTGTACATTTCCCCGAGCGTGCGCGCATCCGACGCGCGCAGACCGTAGCGCACGCCATCGTAGCGCGCCAGGTTCGCGGATGCCTCCGCCGTGGCCACGATGTAGTAAGCCGGAATCGCGTACGTCGTGTGCGGCAGGGAAATCGGTACGACTTCGCAACCCAGGCGCGAGATTTTTTCAATCGCCGTCTCCACCGAGGAACGAACTTCCGCCTCCAGACCCTCGCCAAAATATTCCTTGGGGACGCCGACGCGCAGCCCGCGCACGTCACTCTCCAACGTAGCTGCGTAGTCGGGGACGGGCGCATCCGCCGAGGTCGAATCCATGGGATCGCGCCCGGCGATCGTGCGCAGCATCAGCGCCGCATCCTTCACCGTATTCGTCAGCGGACCGATGCGATCGAGCGACGACGCAAACGCAATCAGCCCGTAGCGCGAGACGCGGCCGTAACTGGGCATGAATCCGACGACACCGCAAAACGAGGCGGGCTGGCGGATGGAACCACCGGTGTCGGAACCGAGTGTGGCGATGGCCATCCCCGCCGCCACCGCTGCTGCCGACCCGCCCGACGAACCGCCGGGAACCCGTTCCAGGTCCCGCGGATTGCGCACCGGATGAAACGCCGAGTTTTCATTCGACGATCCCATGGCAAACTCATCGCAGTTCAGTTTGCCCAGAATGACTGCGCCCGCGGCTTCGAGGCGCGCCACTGCGGTGCAGTCGTAGGCAGGAACGTAGTTTTCCAGAATCTTTGAACCGGCGGTGGTTCGCACGCCGCATGTGCTCATGACGTCTTTGACGGCGACCGGCACACCGGCCAGCGGCGGCAGCGGCCGGCCTTGCTCGGCCAGAGCGTCGATGCGCGCTGCCTGCGCCAGCGCACGCTCCTTCGCGAGGGTGAGGAAGGCGCCGATGGCGCCATCGCGCTGCGCAATGTTCGCGTAATGCTCCTCGGCGAACGAGACTGCGGTGGCGCGACGCTCCTGCACCGCAGACCGCACCGCATCAATGGTCAGAGCTCGGGGCACCATCGGGTTGGGCACTTCCTCTTGGCAGACTCGAAGTTAACGGCGGCGCGCTGGCTGCTACTTCTCGATCACCTTCGGCACCATGAAGAAGGCGCCGTCAGTTTCAGGAGCGTTGGCCAGTGCGGCTTGGTGCGGCAGCGACGGGCGCAGTCCCTCGACCTGATCTTCGCGGCTGGCGTCCACCGCCTCGCGGCTGCGCACCTGCGCCATCGGCGGAACGTCCTTCGTATCCAGTTCGTTGAGCCGATCCACGTAGTCGAGAATGGAGTTCAAGTCACGCACCATCCGCTGCTGCTCACCAGCAGCGAGTTCCAGATGGGCCAGGCCGGCCACGTACACTACGTCCTTTTCTGTGACTTTCATGAGGTTGATCCGGGTTTCTGCGGCAACACAAAGGCAATTCCCTGCACGTGCTTCCCGGCGTAACCATTGAGTTTCGCAATGTAGCGCGGCGCCAGCGCCTTCAATTGTTCGCGCCAAACCGCGTCCGGCACTTCCACACGCAAAATTCCGTCGGCAAGTTTCAACGCGCGCGTGCGTTCCGCCACCGTCACGCCGCAGACCAGTGGCCAGGCCAGCACCGCCGCTTCGCCTGGAACGGACCGGCGCAGCGCCTGCCCCACCGCGCGTTGCAACGTTGAGCCCGCATGTTCCATCACTGCTTCACTTCCTTCTTGCATCGAATCTCCGCATTCTAGCACTCAGAAAATGCAGCCACGCACGCTTCCTTTGCTGAATGACAGCCCCCCAAACAATCCGCGAACATCCGTGAAATCCGTGGCTGGTTCAGGGTCTCGGAAATTCCTGTTTCACAAATTCCAGCGCTGCCGGTTTTGAGGACACACGCCCTTCGAGCTGTGCGTCTTCCACCGCCGTCAGCATTTCCTTGAACTTTGGACCGGGCGCATAGCCGGCGGCGATGAGGTCTTCGCCGTTGAGCAGCAGCGGCGGGCGCACCACCTCCGGCGGCATGCTGGTGAACTTCTCGCGCATCCATTCGTAGAGCGACAAGTCGCCGTGGCTCGCCAGACAATCCAGCCGGTGTTGTTCGAGGTGCTCCTCGAAGCGCGGCAGGCGCAGAAAACGCTTCAGCGTGGATTCATTCATGCGGGGTGCGTCGGCAAAACGCATGTGGTGTTGGATCAGCGCCAGCACCTGTTCCGTGTCATCGTTCGAAAAGCGCAGACGCCGGCAGATTTCGGCTGCCATTTTCATGCCCACTTCCACATGCCCGTCGAAGCGGATGCGGTCCGGCGCCACGCGGAACGTGGGCGGCTTGCCCACATCGTGCAACAGCGCGCCCCAGGCCTGCGTGGCGGAACATCCAGCGGGAAGTTTCTCGAGCAGCAGCCGTGTGTGTATCCATGCGTCGCCCTCGGGATGATACTGCGGCGGCTGTTCTACACCTTTCATGGCCGCTACTTCGGGCAACACTTCAGACAACAGCCCCGTCTCGTCGAGCAGCTCAAAGGCCCGCCGGGCGTGGCCTTCGGTGAGCATCTTGGTGAGTTCCGCGGCCACGCGCTCGCGGCTTACCTGGTGGATTTCATGCGCCAACTTCTTTACCGCGGCGAGTGTTTCCGGCTCGATGGTGAAGCCGAAGCGAGCGGCAAAGCGCACGGCTCGCAGCAGGCGCAGCTTGTCTTCGCGGAAACGTAGCTCCGCGACGCCGATGGCGCGAATCACTCCCGCCGCCAGATCACTGCGCCCGCCCACATAGTCGAGCACTTCGCCGGCCAGCGGGTCCATCAGCAAGCCGTTGATGGTGAAGTCGCGCCGCTGCACGTCGGCGCGCGCCTCGCTGGTGAAGCGCACTTCGTCGGGATGGCGACCATCGCTGTAGCCCACGTCGCTGCGGAACGTAGCGACTTCGACCGTGCCGGCTCCGTCTTGCGCCGGCACCAGCACCACGCCAAACTGCGCGCCCACGGCATAGGTCTGCGGAAAGAGTTCCATCACCTGCGCCGGTGTGGCGCTGGTGGCTACGTCGTAATCCTCGGGCTCGCGGCCGAGCACGAGATCGCGCACACAGCCGCCGGCCAGGTAGGCCTGATGTCCGGCCCGGCGCAGCGTGCTGACGATATGCTCGGCAAGTTTCCGCATGACCACCACCGGCGCAACTCACTCCAGGCGGCGTTACTTACGGCGCCAGCGTACGCCTTCCTTGGTATTTTCAATGATGATTCCGGCCGCGGTCAGCTCCGCGCGCAGGCGATCGGAAACGGCAAAATTGCGGCCCTTGCGCGCCTGCTCCATCTCCGCGATGCGGGTTTCAATCTCCGCGTCGCTGGTCTGGCCGGACTTGAGCAGATCGAGCAATTCCGGAGTGATTTCTTTTTCCCGGCCCTCGGCTTTTGCCCACGCGACCACGCCCTGCATGCGGGGCAGGTCACGGTCTTCGAGGACATTGAATATCTGGTCAAAGGCCTCGAGCGCAGCCAGCAGCGGCGCCACATCATCTTTCTTCAGCGTGCCATTGTCCATGGCCGCGTTTGCGTTGCGCACCATGTCGAAGATCGCTGCCTGGGCCTGCGCCGTGTTCAGATCGTCATCCAATGCCGCGCGCATTTTATCTCGCGTCTCTGCTGCCAGTTTCGTCATTTCCGGATTGTTGCCGGCAGGGAAGGTCGCGCCCTTCAGCCGCTGCCGGAAATTCCTCAGTCGTTCCACGGAAACCGCCGCGCTCCGCAAACCGTCAAAGGTAAAGTTCAGCTGGTGACGGTAGGGCACGGAAGTAAGCAGGTAGCGAATGGACGACGGCTTGTACCCGCGCAGCACCAAGTCACGTAGGGTGAAGAAGTTGCCCAGGCTCTTCGACATCTTCTCGCCTTCCACCAGCAGGAAGCGCGCGTGCATCCAGTGGCGCACAAACGGTTTTCCGGTGAGCGCTTCTGATTGTGCAATCTCGTTTTCGTGGTGCGGAAAAATCAGGTCTTCGCCGCCGGCGTGCAGATCAAACGTCTGGCCCAGCAGTTCCATCGACATCACCGAGCACTCCAGGTGCCAGCCCGGCCGTCCCGGGCCAATGCTCGTTTCCCATGATGCCTCTCCCGGCTTGGGCGCCTTCCACAGCGCAAAGTCGCGGGCGTTGTCCTTCTCGTACTCGTCCACATCCACGCGCGCGCCGTCGTTCATGCCGGCAAAATCTTTCTTCGAAAGCTTGCCGTAGCCCGGGAACTTCGCAATGCGGAAGTAGTACGAACCTTCCTCATTGCGATAGGCAAAACTCTTGGCTTCCAACCGCTGCACAAAGTCCACCATCTGCGGGATGTATTCCGTAGCGCGCGGCAACTGCTCGGGCCGCTCGATGCCCAGCAACTCGCAGTCTTCCAAAAACGCCGTTTCGTATTTCGCCGTGTACTGCTGCACGCTGACGCCATCGCGCGCCGCATTGCGGATGATCTTGTCATCCACGTCGGTGATGTTCATGACGTGGCACACGCGCATCCCGCTTTGCCGCAGGAACCGGCGCAACACGTCCACCGCGACAAAGGTCCGGAAATTGCCGATGTGCCCGTAGTCGTAGACGGTGGGCCCGCAGGCATACATGCGGAATTCGTCGCCGGAGAGAGGCCGCAACTCTTCGATCTTCCCAGACAGCGTGTTGTACAGGCGCAGGGCCATAGTGTGAGCGAAACTCTGATTGTAGGGGCGGACGGAAAGAGGGGTCAATCGTGGCGGGGATGGCTTGTCGAGGAGGAATTTCTTCCCCGCGTTTTCACCCCGCCGGATGCTGATGCAGCTCCCTCAACCTCTGCGCCACCAGCAGCGTGTAGTGCAAGCTCGAGAGAACCGTGAACGCTAGCGTATAGCGCAAGAACAAGATCCTGGCAAACGCCACCCACGGTGCCGGATACACCAGCATCAACAGGACAAAGAACACCGCCGCCACCTGGGCGAACGTATTGGCTTTGCCGAAAATGCTGGGCCGGAAGTTGCGCAGCCCCGCCGTCATGTAGAGCGCTCCGCTCACCCCGAGAATGGTGATGTCGCGGCTGAAGACGAGAATGGTGTATCGCCAGGGGATCAAATGCAGAATGGAGAGCACGAGGAACATCGTGCTTAACAGCAGCTTGTCGGCAATGGGATCGAGATACTCGCCGATCAGCGTCTGCTGCTTGAGCACCCGCGCCAGCGTGCCGTCGATAAAGTCGGTTACCCCGGCGAGCACAAACAACACCAGCGCGGCGCGGTATTCCTGGTCCACCAGGCTGTTGACGATGAAGGGCAGAAACAGCATCCGCAGCAGCGTGAGCTGGTTGGGTGCGGTCAACAGCTCGCGCAGTTTCACCGGGCCCCCGCCTTAGCGTCGTCTGTCCCCGAGGCAAGAAAGGCCACGGCATCGACTCCCGTTTGCGCGCTGAAGCGTTGCGCCAGCGACGGAATCGCGCCCATGGGCGTATCCAACTCCATCCGTTCCACGCGATGCATGGGAAAGAAGACCACGGAGGGAGCCCAGGCCTCGCCTCCTTTTACCATGGCGACGCTGTCTTCAAACGAGGCCAACTCGATTCCCGCCAAGGTGACTCCGGCGGAGGAGAGGTCGAGGATGGCGCCCCAGAATTTCTCCCGCGGCGCTCCCAGCGTGACCAGCACGATGGAATGGCGCTCGAACGGTCCCGTAGTTTCCTGCGTCATGATTGGCTCCGTCCCGGATGGCAAGCCCATTTTCGCCGTTCTGCGCCTGTGTTGGCAAACCGGGAGTGCTGGTTGGCTAGGGAATGCAGTAGTAAAGGTGGGCAGGCAGGATGTTGAAGGGCTGAAAGTCCCGCTCGACGGACCGGAAGCTGCGCTGGAGATGAGGCAGGACGGCGGTGGTGAATTGATAGACCAGGTGGGCCCCATTCGGGTGCACGATGGTGGAGGTCCGCTGGCAGATTTCCCCGCGCAGCCGTTTGGGCATGACGCTGTAGGGAATGCCCGAAATCACGTAGTCGGCTTTTTGCAAGCCCAACTCGCCCAGTACCCGCGGCGCGTCATTGGCGGAGGCGCGGACCAGACGCAGCCGGGGATCCGAGATCTCCTGGCGCAGAAACTCGAAAAATTCCAGGTTCAGCTCAATGGCGACCAGAACCGCATCCGGCCGCATGCGGCGGAGTATTTCCTGGGTGATGGTGCCCACCCCCGGTCCGTATTCGACGATGACCCGGGCCCGGGCCCAGTCCACCTGCGACAAGATGTCATTGACCAGGTACCGCGAACTCGGAATCAGTGATCCCAGCATGGTTGGATATTTGAAAAAGTTGCGGGCGAACAACGCCATGCGGGATACAACGCCGGTTCCGTTCGACGTTCGATCTGTCATGATTCCCCGGTCGCACTCGAAGTGACTGTGCGGATTGTACGTCCCCGAGGCGAGTTTCCGCGAAGTACTTTGGTTACCGTAGAGCGGTTCTCTCCGTGTGTGTCAATCGCTCGATAGAGCGGGTTCTTAGGGCCAGCAAGCGATTTGGCGTTTCCTCTTGCGGCCTGCGCCTAGCTCCCATAGTAGCGAACCGTCTGGGCCTACGTGACCCTCGCGGGTGGCTGCAACCAGAAGCCGGCCACAAAAAACGGGGCAAGCGCCGGTTGCCGCTTGCCCCGTTTAGTCAGATGGGTCCACTGCCGGATTAGTCGGCGGCGTTGGCCGGCTTACCTGCAACAATGGCCTTGATATCCAGACCCAGCCCTTTGGCTACGCCTTCTCCGTAGGCCGGATCAGCCTTGTAGAAGTGCAGCACCTGCAGTTCCTGGATGTGGCGCGGCACGCCGTCGCCCAGGCTGCCCACGATGTTCTGGATGAGCCGCTGCCTGGCGTCGGCCGGCATCAGCCGGAACAGATTTCCGGGTTGCGAATAGTAGTCGCTGTCGCTGCGGTGGTCATGCCGTGCCACCGTGCCGCTTACCGGTGTCGGGCGCTCCAGATAACGCTTGTCCTGGGTTGTGCCACCGAAGCTGTTGGGTTCGTAGTTGACCGCGGAGCCACCATTGCCATCAAAGCGCATGGTTCCGTCGCGATGATAAGTGGAAAACGGGCATTGCGGCTTGTTCACCGGCAAGGCATCGTAGTTGACTCCCAGCCGGTAGCGGTGGGCGTCGGGGTAGGAAATCAAACGTCCCTGCAGCATCTTGTCCGGCGAGAATCCCATGCCGGGAACGATGTTGCGCGGTTCGAAGGCGGCCTGTTCCACTTCCGCGAAATAGTTTTCCGGATTGCGGTCCAGCACCAGTTCGCCCACTTCCTGCAGCGGGTAGTCGCCGTGCGGCCAAACTTTCGTCAGGTCGAAGGGATTGTGGCCGTAGGTGGCCGCATCTTTCTCCGGCATGATCTGCACGCACACCCGCCACTTCGGGAAATCACCTTTGGCAATGGCGTTGAACAGATCGCGCTGCGAATAGTCCGGGTCCTGGCCGCGCATTGCCGATGCCTGCGGTCCAAAGAAGTTCTTGATGCCCTGTTTCGTTTTGAAGTGCCACTTCACATACACCAGTTCGTTTTTGCTGTTGATCAGGCTGTAGGCGTGGCTGCTGTAGCCGTTCATGTGGCGGTAGCCGTCCGGAGTGCCACGGTCGGAAAACAGGATGGTCACCTGATGCAGCGACTCCGGCGATAGCGACCAGAAATCCCACATCATGGTCGGGGATTTGAGGTTGGTCTGTGGATCGCGCTTCTGGGTGTGAATGAAATCGCCGAACTTCAGCGGGTCACGGATGAAAAACACCGGCGTGTTGTTGCCGGTCATGTCCCAGTTGCCCTCTTCGGTATAAAACTTGAGCGCGAAGCCGCGGGGATCGCGTTCCGTATCCGCCGAGCCTTTTTCGCCGCCCACCGTGGAACAGCGCAGGAACGTTGGCGTCTTTTTGCCTACCTGGGAAAACAGTTTGGCGGTGGTGTATTTGGTGATCTCGGTGTTCGTGCAGACGAAGTAGCCGTGCGCGCCGGATCCCTTGGCGTGGACTACCCGCTCCGGGATGCGTTCGCGGTTAAAGTGGGCCATTTTTTCAAACAGCAGGGTGTCTTCAAAAACGACCGGCCCGCGGGGCCCGACGGTCAGTGCATTCTGGTTGTCGCCCACCGGACGCCCGGCATCCGTGGTCATGGGTCTCTTCTGCTCTTCGGCCATAAGAAATCTCCTTCTCAGACACTGCCTTTACGTTTAGATTGCCCGTTGTCCGGTGTGGCCCGTGGCACGCCGGGAAAGGGAAAGACTGCTCATCGGAACTTCTGAATTGCGGGCAGCACTCCGAAGCATACGCCCCTGTCACCTATGCATCCAATATATAGTTCAGATAGGATGAATAGGAGTTGCCTATGGAACTCCACCAGCTCCGTTATTTTTGCGCTGTCGCCGATACCGGTTCTTTCAGCCGTGCGGCCGAGCAGTCGCACGTGTCGCAGCCTTCGCTCTCGCAGCAGATCCTGAAACTGGAGGACGAACTGGGCGCACGTCTCTTTGACCGCCTGGGTCGTTCCATCCGCATGACCGATCTGGGCAAAGCGCTGCTGCCTCGCGCCCGCGCAGTGCTCCGCGAGGTCGAAGCCGCCCACTCGGATGTCGCCGAGCGCAAAGAGTCCCTGGCGGGTCCAGTCAATGTTGGCGTCATTCCTACGGTGGCGCCGTACTTCCTGCCCGCTCTGCTGACTTCGTTTGCCGCGGCTTTTCCCCTGGTGCGACTCACCGTGGTGGAGGAGATTACGCCCATTCTGCTGGAGAGGCTGCGAGGCGGCACGATTGACGTTGCCATCCTTGCGCTGCCAGTCCGCGGGCATGAGTTTGAAGCGGCGCCGCTGCTGACCGAGCCTCTGTTCGCAGCGCTGTCCAAACAGCATGCCCTGGCGCGGCGCAAAACGCTCTCCCTGCGCGACCTGCGCAAAGAACCGTTTCTACTTCTGCGCGATGGTCATTGCTTTCGCGATACCGTGGTCTCGGCTTGCGACCGGGCGCGTCTCAGCCCGCAGGTGGTCTTTGAAAGCGGCCAGTTCAGTAGCCTGCTCAGTCTGGTGAGTACGGGGATGGGCGTTTCCATCGTCCCGAAAATGGCGGTGCAGGAAGATGCCTCGTGCCGCTACATCCGTCTCTCCGATGCGGAAGCGACTCGCACGATTGGTACGGTGGTGCTGCGCGGTCGGTCGCTAAGCCGCGCCCACCGCAGCTTCCTGGCTCTCGCGCACCAAGGCAGCACAAAGGGATAGCCGCCCGATCTTCCCGGGCCCGCCCGCGCGTGAGAAGCGCTCATTCACTGGCGGCGCGACCACCGAGAGCTTTGTTCTAATAGCGGCTGAAAGTTTTTGGCTTGACAACTCCAACCTGCATAGAAGATATTCTCTGTCTAATATAAAACCGTATACGAACCTTATCTTTGGACTATTCGATGGATTTGAAAGACAGGTGGGGGGCGATTGTGAACTGCATCGCCGATCTGCTCGGACCGAAGGCCGAAGTCGTGTTGCACGATGTGAGCTGTCCCGATCGTTCGGTCATCATGATCCGTAATGGTCATGTGACCGGCCGCACGATTGGCGCGCCCTTAACGGATCTTGGTTTCTACATGCTGCGTGAATCCGAAGACCGGATTGAGACCCTGGGGATCTATCGAAGCAAGACGGATGATGGCAAGCTGTTGCAATGTAATGCGGCCAACCTTCGTGATGCCCGCGGCAAGATCGAGGCAATCCTCTGCATCAATATCGACATCACCGGCGAGAGTGCGAAGCGGGGTCATAATCAGAAACTTCCGATACCCGCGGAGCACTACCAGACCAACATTGACCAAGTAATCGAGACCATGATTTCAGAAGCCAGCCGTGCGGTAAACGGCAGCTTGACACGTGATCTGAAGTTTGAGGTGGTGAGTGACATGGATGCCCGCGGGGTATTCCTGGCTCGCGGCAGTGTTCGGAAAGTGGCGTCGGCCCTGGAGATCGCCGCACCAACGATCTACAAGTACATCCAACTTGGCCGTCGTCGCCGGACATCTGCCAAGAAGGCTCGGGCGCCAGAAGAAAAGCCCGCGAGCATAATTCCAAAACCAAAGCATGATTCAGGCCGGCGAAACGGCATGAAGAAGTCAGCACGGAATTGAAGGGGGCCCAAGTGGAGATGTCCCGGAGAGCGGTTTTGAAAGCAATCGCAGCTGCGGGCGCTGTTACAGCGAATCCTGCGGCTTTTGGCAGTTTTGCGGGCGACGTTCCGTCACCATTCTCCAGCCTGGATGAGATTTTCAAGTCCAGTATCGTTATTGACGATCTTTCGGGCTTTGATCCGAAGCCGGCGTTGCCGGACGCCGGCTTTTCTGTCGTGAAGGAGGCGGGGACCACCATTGTAGGCCCCACGGTAGGGGACGTTGAACCTGAAACGGCTTTTCAGACCACGGTCGAGCAGCTGGGAGAAACCGCCGACGTTATTTCGAAATATCCAGACCGGATGATGTTGGTCCGCACTTTTTCCGACATTGTCAAAGCTAAACAGGAAAACAAAATTGGCATTCTTGCGAATGTACAGAACAGCGCCTGTATCGGCCGGGATCTTAAGAATCTCGAGCTGTTTTACAACTTGGGGCTACGCCAGATCCAACTCACATTCAATTGGAGGAACTGGGTGGGGGACGGGTGCACGGAGCGGACGCAAACCGGCTTGAGCTACTTTGGCGTCGACATGGTCAAGCGCATGAACGAATTGGGCATGATCGTCGATGTGGGGCACACCGGCTACCAGAGCACGTTGGACGCCGTCGAAGTATCCGACAAACCTATTGTCTACTCCCACACCAACTGTAAGGCGCTTTGCGACCATCC
>JBGQDM010000091.1:0-13301 GCA_041495845.1 Terriglobia bacterium
CAGGAGGAGCACCACAAATAGCAGAAGAACTGGCCAGAAGTTAGATGCTTATATGGAGCAATTTACTGTCCACATCAGGTTACCTCCGGAGGGCCCCCGCTTCGAGTTACGGAAGGCCCACAATGGCGCGGTACGACCGCCAGAGCGCAGTCTGATTTGCGGCCAATCTGACTCAGAGTCCGTGTGCGAGTTAGGTTTGCGTTGAGAAGTTCTTACGCGCATCGCGCAATTGCTCGCAAGCGCCATGGCCAGTTTTGTTCGTTGCATTTTTCAACACCAGATCAGACCCGCGGCACGTTGGCGCCGTGGCACTCCGCACAGTCCTTCGGCGTAGGTTTGTAGAAAAGCACGGAACGTCCCTCTATTGGCCGGAAGAGCTTGTGGCATTCCGCACAGCGCACGTTCTGGTGTCCGCCTTTCAGGGAAAACGACGTCCGCCGCTCGTGGTCGAAGAGAGAGGGTTTCCAGCGTGTGACATTGTGGCAATCGGCGCACGCGGTAATTTTCTGTGGGTTGGCAAACTGTGCTCCGTGAACATCCTGATGACAGTCTTCGCAGCGCGTCGGCGCAGCATGGAAGTCCACGTTGAGTAATCGGGTTTCCAGGTTCGGCGGACGATGGCAGCCCGCACACTCCACCGCGCGGTGCGCTCCTGCCAGCGGAAAAGTGGTGCCATTGTGATCGAAGCGCGTCAGGTCTCTCCAATTTTTCGTGGAGTGGCAGGCTTCGCATCCGAGCACCTGGCCGCCGGCTCCCACCTTTGCCATGCGCTCCTTGAACTGGCCCTGGTGCGGGTCCTGGTGGCAACTTGTGCAGACGATCCCGTCCCAGTGGTATTGCGCCGTGGGTTTTGGCTTGAAAGCTGCGCTCTCCTTATGGCAATCGCCGCACGGAATGGCCAAGTGCGCTCCCGTCAGCAGGAAGCGCGTCTGCTTGTGCCGGGTGAGGGAGAAAGTTGAGGGCTTGTAACCCTTCAGATCGTGGCACTGCTCGCAGTGGTTGAGATACGGCGCGGCGGCAAACTGAGCCTCGTGCTGGTCGGTGTGACAATCCGTGCAGTTGGCGAACTTGACCTTATAGAGCGTTGCTTTCCCCGCGGGCAGGTGGCATTTCTCGCAGGGCACGGTCGCATGTTTCTCCTGCAGCGGGTAGGCGGAGGTGGCGTGTTCCTTCACCGTGAAGAGCGACGGCTTCCAGCCCTGCACGGTGTGGCACGCGGAACATTCGCCGGCTTCCGCCCGCTTGGCGAATTGCCCGCTGTGCGGATCAGGGTGATGGCAGTCGGTACACTTGGCAAACGGCAACTCCTTTTTGAAGTCTCCGTTGGCGTGGCAGGCGCTGCAACCTACTTGGGTGTGTTTACCGGTTAGCGGATACTTGGTTTTGGAGTGGTCGAACAGTTCTTCTACTTTGGCCGTTACGATCTTCTTCCAGCCGCTGGTGGTGTGGCAGGACTGGCAAGGGTTGCTGAACGCACCTTTGTGCACATCGGCATGGCAGGCGGCACAACGGTCGAAGATCAGGCCGGTGTAGCGTGGCAGACCGTCAGGCGCGGGTGTGTGACACTTTTCGCACTTTACTGGCGCGTGCAATCCGGTGAGCGGATAGCGCGTCTTGCTGTGATCGAACTGCTGCAGGTTGACCTGCTTCCATCCGGAGACGGTGTGGCATTGCTGGCAGTCGGTTCCGAACGCACCCTTGTGTTTGTCCTCGTGACAGGTAACGCAGGTCTGGGCGACGCCCAGCCAGGTACGATTCAGGTCTTTCGTCTTGATCCCCGCCCTCTCCGCCGGCGGGATATGGCCGGACTGGTGACACTTGGTGCAGCTGACTCCAGCGTGCTTGCCCTCCAGCCGATAGCCTGTCTGGTTATGGTCGAAAGCGTTGGGGTTCCAGTGCAGCAGGTTGAATTCTGCGCCGTTGTGCTCAGAGTGACAGCGGGCACAGTCCTGAGAACCGGGCTTGGCTACGACGGTGGGATGGTACCCGCGTCGAGCGGCGAGACGCGCGGCGATCTCGGTATGACAGTCCAGGCAGCGGAATACCGGCTCGCCACTGCCCAGCTTGTGGCAGGTGGTGCACTGGGTAGCGCTGTCCAGGGACTTGTGCGGTCGCGACAGCGGCCCGGGAGAAATCTGGGCAAACGTTGCGCCGCAACATAACAGCGCCAACGTCGCGAGCAGGATTCTCACCTGCCCAAGGGGTAACGGGCGGCGTAAGGAGTCCATCCGGGAGAGGCGGGCCTCGTTTTCCACAGGTTTATGGACGCAGCTTAGCATGGCAGTCACGGTCCTGGCTGGCGCGAAGGTGCACATGCCATTGAACTTCCGGGCACCCTGGCAGGCCCGCTGCAACAAATTGTTCTGGTTCCGAAATCCACCCGCGCAAACCTCCCGTATAGGAGACAGGGTGACTTGACGGAGCTGGGGCGAGAGGTATAACGTTTCGCCCGTCTCCGGACCCAAAACAACCTTTACAGGAGCGTTTCATGAATATTCGTTTGCACAAGGTAGTCTCCACAGGTTTGCTGTTGGCGGCTCTGTCGCTGCCCAGCTTTGCCAAGATGAAAGAGAAGTCCCTCTATGACCGGCTGGGCAAGAAGACGGCAATTGTGGCGGTGGTGGATGAGTTCGTCGCGCGCGTAGCGGCGGACAGCCGCATCAACGCCTTCTTCAAAGCCACCGCGTCGGATCCGGCCCGCCTGGCTGCCTTCAAAGGCAACCTGGTGGACCAGATTTGCCAGGCTGCGGGTGGTCCCTGCAAGTACAAGGGCAAGGACATGAAGACGGCACACGCCGGCATGGGTGTGGGCGGGGCGGATTTCACAGCTCTGGTAGAAGATCTGGTCGGCGCGCTCGACAAGTTCAAGGTCGGCGAAACCGAGAAGGGCCAGTTGCTGGGCGTTCTCGGGCCCATGAAGTCCGACATCGTGGAAAAGCCGTAAGCTCGGAAAACATGGGGGCGTCCGACGAACACGGGCGCCCTTTTTTTGCAACGTTGGAGACGCGCATGCCCTCATTCCTTACTCATTTTCTAGCGCTCGCAGACATCTCGTATGTGCCCTCGGGCATGGCCACAGAATTTCTGGGCCTCCTGACGGGCCTGGCACTGACAACTTTTGTGCTGTCCCGCTCGCTGGGTGAAGTTCGCCAGACTGTTTTGGCCCGCACCGGGCGCCGAGACTCAACCTCATGAAGGGCGTGGTTGTCGCCGCGCTTCTCCCGCAGCGTGTATTGCTTTTGGAGATCGGTCTGGGATTGGTACTGCTTGTCGGTGCGGCTCTGGCCCGGGCGCGCAAGTTCGGTGTGCACGGTGTGCTGCAGTCGGCCGTGGTGCTGCTAAATGTCGTGATCGTCTTTCTGGCCATGGTGCCGTCGTTTCGCCTCCAGGTACTCCCTGACTTGGGCTCCGGGCACCTGGACGGACCGACCCTTCTGGCTGCGGTGCACGCTTTGTTTGGCACCGCCGCGCTTCTACTGGGGGTGTATGTGATTACCTCTGCCAGTAATCTGCTGCCGCAACGTTTTCGCTTTACCAACTACCGGCGCTGGATGCGCGCCACCCTCGCGGTCTGGTGGATCGCCCTGTTCCTCGGCGCTGCGACGTACCGAGCTTGGTCGGGCTCGGCGCAGACAGACTCCGCGGTGGCTGCCAGCGAGAGCGGGGCGGCGACCTTGTCCATGAAAAACTTCTCCTTCACTCCCGCGGAAATCAAAGTAGCGCCCGGTACAACCATCGAATGGGTAGATGAAGGCGGTCGCCATGCGGTCAATGCCGATGACGACTCCTTCAAGTCCGAGACTTTGGTGGCGGGCGGAAAGTTTTCCCGCACGTTCGACAAGCCAGGCACGTATCGCTACTTCTGCCCTTTCCATGGGGAGAAGGGCGGCAAAGATATGGCGGGCACAATCGTGGTGGAAGCACACTGTTCGTACCAAGAACACAGACCCCCGAGGGCCAGCCTCGGGGGTCTGATGTTTTTCCTGCCACTTCAGGCGGCGAGCGCCGCAACGAAATGCTCGCAGAGTTCTGTTTCCACCCGATACGGCTTCATGGTCAGCGGCGTAGTCAGGAACGGCTTCAGAATGTCAACCACCCGAGGATAGATTTCCTGTTCGTAGCGCTCGGCATCTTTCGGTGTTGCCCACAGGCTGATGGTGAGCACCTGGTTCAACTTCTCCGGGAACAGCGGGAGAATTTCGAGGAACCCTGGCTGCTTCTTCAGCATGGGCAGGATTTCTTTCTTGATCACCTTGATGAATTCTTCCTTTTTTTCCAGCTTGAGTTCAAACTCAAGGACGCGTGCAAACATGGGGAGCTCCTTTCGGGAGAGAATTTGGAGCCCTGGAGTCTCGCCGAGCGTGATTTTCTGTTGGAGGCTCCTGGCTGGCCGGAGACTAGACCCACAGTGCGTCTGCCCGCAGTGACCGACGGGCGCCATCTTGGTGACGGCTTGGCGACGTGGGTGTGATTCCCACTGCACCAGGCTCAGTGCAGACGGGTTACAACACGTCGTGGCGGAGCAAGTCGCGCAACGTTTCCCGCCGGCGTAAGAGCTGGATCCGCTGCCCGCGAACCAGCACTTCCGCAGCACGGCAGCGCGAGTTGTAGTTGGAAGACAGCACCGATCCGTACGCGCCGGCATCGAGTACTGCCAGCAGGTCACCCGGGTCGAGCCGGGGCAGGGAACGGTCGCGGCCGAGGAAATCTCCGCTCTCGCATACCGGACCCACCACGTCGGCTGTAAGCTCAACTGCCGCCGGGTTTCGAACCACGGGCACGATCTCGTGATAGGCGTGGTACAGCGCCGGGCGCAACAGGTCGGTCATGGCGGCGTCCACGATGACAAAGTTTTTCTTGCGGTTGCGTTTGTTGTAGATCACCGAAGTCAGCAGCAGGCCCGCCGGACCGATCAGCACCCGGCCTGGTTCGAGGAGAAGGCGGACATTCAGACCAGCAAGTGGTCGAGTAACGGTGCGAACGTAACGGGCGGTGGATGCGGCAAACGTCGCCGGCAATTCGCTCCGATAGGGAATTCCCAACCCGCCGCCTGCATCCACGTAGCGGATGACGTGGCCGTCGCGTTGCAGCGAGCGCACCAGGTTGGCCACCCGCTTCATGGCGGCTCCAAACGGAGCGACCTCGGTGATCTGCGAGCCGATGTGAACGCTCACCCCGGAAACCTGCAGGCCCCGTTGCCGCGCGGCCCAGGCGTAGAGCCGGGGTGCCTCCTCAATCGGAACCCCGAACTTGTGACTGCGCAAACCGGTGGAGATGTGGGGATGCGTCTTCGCCGGCACGTTGGGATTGACCCGGAGGGCGATGCGGGCTTCCTTCTTCAGACGCGAGGCGCAGGCCGCCAGCGCGTCCAGCTCGGCCTCACTCTCCACGTTGAAAAGTAGAACACCCGCGCGCAGGGCTGCCGTCATTTCCTCGGCGGTCTTGCCCACGCCGGAAAATACGACGCGGGATACAGCTCTGGGCGCGGCCCGCAACACCCGTTCCAACTCACCGCCAGAAACAATGTCAAAGCCACAGCCCAGGCGCCCGAGCAGCCGGAGCAATCCTAAAGAAGAATTGGCCTTTACCGCGTAACAGAGCAGATGGGGGAAGCGGCCAAAAGCGCGGTCAAACGTATGGACGCGCGTTTCGATGGTGGTGGCGGAGTAGACGTAGAGCGGCGTGCCAAAACTCCGCGCCAGGTCCGAAAGAGCGATGCCCTCCGCGCATAGAGTCGGCGGTCCGCTAAGCCCGCTCTTGCGATAGGAAAATCCAGGGGCGCGCAAGACGGTGAACTTGGCGGCGTTCATTTGCGGCGGGCGGGTGCGGCCTTGTCCTTTACGCGGATGGCGACCACAGTCTGATCATCGAAAGCTTCGACGCCGGCGGCGTGCTCGGCGACGGCTTTGAACAGGCTGTCCACCACGCACTGGGCGGACTTGGAGGCGCAAGCGACAACCAGCTTCTCGGCCCGCTGCGCGCCAAACATCTCTCCGTTAACACTGCGCGCGTCCAGAATCCCGTCGCTGAAGAATACAAACAGGTCGCCAGGCTTGGCACGGAACGTTACCTCGTCGTATTCCGCGTCATCGAAGAGTCCCAACGGAAGCCCGGCGGTTTCAATGGGCTCGATTTTTCCCCGGCGGCAATGGAAGGGTTGAGGCAGGCCCGAGTTGGCCACCTGCAGAGTGAGGTTCTGGTCATCCCATAGCGCGCAGATGAGGGAGACGAACTGGGCTTCAATGCGGCGCTCACCGAGCGAAAGATTCACCGCGGTTAACATTTCCGCCGCCCCGGGCTCCATGGGCGCATGGGAGCGCAGGATGCCGCTGACCAGCGCGGCGTAGATGGCTGCAGGCGCTCCTTTGCCGCTGACATCGCCGATAATCAGCGCCGTGCGTTTCAGTGAATAGCCGACAAAATCATAAAGATCGCCGCCGATTTGCCGGGCGGGAAGCGAGCGCGCCGCGATTTCAAGATTGTCCGGCTTGGGCGTGGTCTGCGGCAGCAAACGGAACTGCAGCTCGCGCGCCAGGTTCAAGTCGCGCTCTAAACGCCGTTCCTGTCGCGCAATCTCTTCATAGAGTCGCGCATTTTCAATTGCGATTGCAATCTGCGCCGCCAGCGTGGTCAGGGTGCGCTTATGTTCTTCGGTAAAGAAATTTCGTCGCACGTGCTCCAGGTCGAGCACTCCAATGACTCGCTCTTTGTACACCAGCGGCACCGCCAACTCCGAGCGCGTTTCCGAATTCAGCTTGACGTAGTTGGGATCCAGCGTCACGTCGGGCACCAGCACTGCCTCTTTCGACAGTGCAGCCCGCCCCACAATCCCAAGGCCCAGGGGGACGTCGTGCTTCAACTGAATGTTTTCCTGGAAGCGCAGGGCAAACCGATGTTGCAGCTTTTCTCCACTCGCATCGAGCAGCAGAATGCTGAACATCTGGTAGTCGATGACCCGGCTCAACAGGGAACCGACGCGTTTAAGCAATTCGTCCAGATTCAAGATCGAGGTCAAGTCGCGGGAAATTTCGTTCAGCAAGGTCAGGGTGCGCGCCTGCCGGTTGGTCCGCGTGTACAGCCGCGCGTTCTCAATCCCCACCGCCATGCGCGACGCGATCAGCGTCAGCAGGTGCTTGTGTTCCTCGGTGAAGTAGTCTGGTTTCGACGCTTCCAGGTCAATCACACCGATGACGCGATTCTTGATAATGAGCGGAATGGCCAACTCGGAGCGGACGTTGGGCACCGCGTCCACATAGTTTGAGGTGGTGCGGACGTCGCTTACCAGGACGGCTTCGCGGCGCGCCACCGCCAGACCAGTGACTCCCTCGCCGGCCTTCAGACGCAGTCGCTCGGCCACTTCGCGCGGATAGCCGATGGAAAACCGGATGCGCAAGTCCTGGGTCTTTTCGTTCAGTAAGAGAATGGCAAAAATCTCGAAATCAATGACCTTGCGTACCAATTCCGCGACCCGGCGCAAGGTGGTGTCGAGGTCGAGCGTGTTATTGACGACATCCGCGACCTCAAGCAGCAGCCGTTCCGCGTTCGCGCCAGTTTCGGATTGGGGTGTTAAGGTGCTCACGCAGCTTCCATGATAGCAGCCAGTGCCGGGCGACACTGTGGAAGGAATCGGTGGAAACAACTCGTCGCCCAGTTCAAATGGCAAGCGCAGGCGCGCCTGTTTCTGTCAGAATGGCCACGCTGGAACTGGTTCCGATGCGGCTGGCGCCGGCCATGGTCAGAGCGCGCAATTGCGCCAGCGTGCGGATTCCGCCGGAAGCCTTCACCCGCATCCGGTCTCCGACCGCCGCCTTCATGAGAGCGATGTCCTCCACCGTTGCTCCGCCCACCAGTCCGGTGGCCGTCTTCACGAAGTCAGCGCCGGCGTCGGCACAAATCCGGCACGCTGTTTGTTTTTCCTGCGTCGTCAACAGCGGAGTTTCAAGAATCACTTTCAGAATCGCGTGGCCAGCGTGGGCCAGTTCGGCCAGCGCGCAAATCTCGGATTCCACCAAGGTCAGGTCGCCCGCCTTGAGCGCACCCACGTTCAGCACCATGTCGAGTTCGCGTGCTCCCAACCGCAGGGCCTCATCTGCTTCAAAGCACTTCACCGTGGTGGTGACAGCGCCTTGCGGGAATCCGATAGGCGTTCCCGGCAGGACTGGCGAACCATGCAGAAAAGAAACTGCGCGCGCCAAATGTGCTGGATGCACAAATACGCTGGCGCAGCCATAGAAAACGGCTTCGCGGCAGAGCAATTCGACCTGCGCCGCGGTTGTCTCCGGTTTCAGCAGTGTGTGGTCAATGATGGCGGCGACAACCCGCCAGTCGTCGCAGCGAATTGGGGTCTGAGGCTGGGGCATGGGTGCGTGCTAGATCACGGCTGCAAGGAACAAATGTCGGGCAGATTGCGATAATGTTCGGCGTGGTCGAGCCCGTAACCGACCACAAACGCGTCGGGAATCTTGAACCCGACGTAGTCGGCTTCGATGGACTGCTTGCGTCGCGCTGATTTGTCCAGGAGCGCAGCGATCCGCAAGGCTTTGGGCTGGTGTGCCTGGAGCATCCCCTTCAGGTACGTCAGGGTCAGACCGGTATCGAGAATGTCCTCCACCAGGATCACATTCTTCCCGGCCATGGACTGGTCCACATCCTTGGTCAGACGTACCTCGCCGGTTGAATCCCACCCCCCTTGCAGCTCCTGGGCCGGACTGGGCCGCACCCCATAGCTGGCTACGCCGATGAAATCAAAGGTGGCGTCGAGTTGGATTTGCCGCGCCAGATCGCTCAGAAAAATGGCCGCGCCCTTGAGTACGCCCACGAGAATGAGCGACTCACCCGCAAAGTCGCGCGTAATCTGGGCGCCGATCTCGGCTACGCGCTGCGCGATCTGGTCGCGGGTAATCAGGACTTTGATCTCAGACACGCCGTCCATACTACTCGCGCCGGTGGCCGGAGAAAAGTTCGGCGGCGCATTGCGGGTCACGCCGCCGCCCCATAGAATGGTGCGTTCCAGTCGAAAGGATTGCTCCATGCATTCGCCCGAATTTGAACAACTCTGCAACGAGGCCCGGCGAGAAATTCGTGAAATTACGGCCGTGGAACTGAAGCAGATGCAACAACGGGGCGACGATTTCATTCTGATTGACGTGCGCGAACGCGACGAGCAGGCCAAAGGCACGATTGCCAACGCAGTGTGCCTGCCGCGCGGCATTCTGGAAGTGAAGATCGATCAAATCACCACCGACAAGGACCGGCAGCTCGTGCTCTACTGCGGTGGCGGGTACCGCTCCGCCCTAGGCGCGTGGATGTTAAAGAAGATGGGGTTCCGCAACGTCATCTCCCTCATCGGCGGCTACAGGGGCTGGACGCAAAATCCATAGCCCCACCCTGAATTGCCCGCGAGTTGCGGCCAGGAGTTTGATTCATGAATCTTCGTGGTATCCGGCTTACGTGGCTTGGCCATTCCACCTTCCGCATCGAGACTCCGTCTGGTCAAACCATCTACGTTGATCCCTGGATCGCTGGCAATCCGATGTGCCCGGAAAAAGACAAGCAGGTGACGAAAGCCGACCTGCTGCTTTGCACCCACGGCCATTTCGATCACATTGCCGATGCCGTCGAACTGGCGAAGCAGCACAACCCGGTGATCGTTGGTATCTACGAACTGTGCCTTTGGCTGGAGAAAAAGGGCGCGAAGCGGACCGAGCCGATGAACAAAGGCGGCACACAGACGGTTGGCGACGTCAAAATCACCATGGTCCACGCCGACCACTCTTGCGGCATCCTCGACGGCGATGAGATCATTTACGGCGGCGAGGCGGTTGGTTACGTGCTGGAATTTTCCAACGGCCTAAAGCTCTACCACGCCGGCGACACCAACGTATTCGGCGACATGCGCATCATCCGCGAGCTCTACGCTCCGGAAATTGTTTTCCTGCCCATCGGCGACCGCTTCACCATGTCGCCGCGTGAGGCCGCCTATGCCTGCCAGCTCTTGCAGCCGAAGACCGTGGTTCCCATGCACTTCGGCACGTTCCCCATTTTGACGGGCGTGCCCAGCGAATTACAGAAGCTCGTGCCCGGCATCGAAGTTGTGGACATGAAGCCCGGCGAAACGCTGTAAACCAGTAAGACGGAAGGAAAGAAAATGGCGCCTGTGGAAGCAACGTATTGGCGGATGGGTGGCGTGACGGTTGGCGAAGTGGAAGATTACGTTTACTCGCTTTTGCCGCCGCGCGACGAAGTGTTGGCGGAAATCGAAGCCGAAGCTACGCGCCATCGTGTCCCCATTGTGGGCCCGGCGGTGGGACGCCTGCTGTCTCAGTTGGCGCTGATGATCGGCGCTAAGACCGTCTTCGAGATGGGTTCAGCCATCGGCTATTCCACCATCTGGTGGGCGCGCGCGGTGGGAGACGGCGGCCGCGTCATCTATACCGACGGCGATGCCAAGAACGCGCAGAAAGCCCGCGGCTACTTCGAACGCGCCGGGGTAGCGCCGCGCATCACCATTCGCACCGGCGACGCCCTCGAATTGATCTCCGAAGAAAAAGGCCAATTCGACATCGTGTTCAACGACGTGGACAAACACGACTACCCGCGCGTGCTGCGTCTGGCAGCGCCGAGAGTGCGCAAGGGGGGATTGTTCATTACCGACAACACTCTGTGGAGTGGACGCGTCACAAAACAACCTGCGGCAGACGACCGCGAGACCCGCGCCATCCAGGAGTTCAACCGCCTGATCTACGCCTCGGGAGAGTTCTATCCGGTGCTGCTGCCGCTGCGAGATGGGGTTACGGTAGCGGTGAAAGTGTAAATTGCCGATGAGGGCTCTATGGCTGAGAGACGAACGGGCGACGAGGACGCGAGGGCGGTCCGGGAGCGACTCTACGAAATCCTCGAGCGCGTTGACCGTTTGCCCATGAACGACACCCGCAGCGACGACGAGATACTTGGCTACGATGAGCACGGACTCCCTGGGCAGCGAAGGAGCGCAGCATGAAGTGGTTCTATTTTCCAGCATGCGTATTGGCCGGCGGGATGGTTCTCTCCGCCCCGGCTTCGGACAAGAGCACGAGCAAACAGGCCGCCATGAGCAAGGAAGCAAAGCTCACCATGACGGACGCGGAAAAGATCGCGTTGGCCAGGGAGCCGGGCACGATCAAAGAGAGGGAACTCGAACGCGAGCACGGCAAACTCATCTACTCGTTCGACATTAAGATGAAGGACGGGATCCACGAAGTGAATGTGGACGCCATAACCGGCGACATCGTTGAAGACCACGTGGAGAGCGCGGCCGCGGAAGCCAAAGAGAAGAAGGCGGACGCAGCCAGAAAAGAGAAGCCCAAACCTTAGATGGACTTCACCGGAATTTGCAACAAGTCATCCACCAGCCCAACCTCCTTCTGTACAAAAGGTTCGGCGTAGCGCACCCCTGCCAGGAGGCCGTAGTACGCCGCCATCGCCTGGAGCCGCTCGCGGATCTCCGCCTGTTTAGGGAACAGCCCTGTACCCGATTGCTGATCGGAGTATTGCGACTGGTAGGCCATCAGTGATTGGAAGCGCGCGTCGAACTGCTCGCTGATCTCCACCACAAAATTTGGACGCACGTCGCAGTAGAGAGAAGCGTAGATGATCTTGAACGGACGATGAGGTTCGCCGTCCACCCCCAGCTTGCTCAGTCCTGCCAGGAAGCAAGCTTCATAGCCGAGCACCGATGCAGTGTAGTGATCCGGATGGCGGCCTTGCCAGTAGGGGAGAATCACGACCCGCGGACGAGTCTCGCGCACCACACGCGCCACCTTCAGACGGTTCTCCCAGGTGTTTTCGACGCGGCCGTCAGGAATGTCGAGCGCCTGCCGCCAGCTCACCTGCAGAATGCGTGCCGCCGCTTCGGCTTCGCGGGCGCGGTCTGCGGCGGAGCCACGCGTGCCCATTTCCCCCTGCGTCAGGTCGAGGATGCCAGTGCGGCAGCCACGTTGCGCCATGCGGAGCAGCGTGCCGCCGCAGGTCTGCTCCACGTCGTCGCGGTGCGCGGCCATCGCCAGAACGTCGAGGGGAGGAGTCGGCATTTCAGTCGAGCGACCCCTGTTCGATGACCACGTTCTCGCGCACGATCAGCCGATGCGCCGCCATTTCCTTCAACTTCGGCAGCACGCGGTTAATGTGCTCGTCGGTGTCAATCATGGTAATGATCACGGGCAGCTTGCCTCCGGCATCCACCAGGTGTGTGCTCTCCACGCGTTGCCGTCCGGTGAAGCCCGCTACGGCATGCACCGCGGTGGCTCCGGCCACGCCCTCGAGGCGCAGGTAGTTGAGGATTTCCAGATGCAGCGGGCGGTGGCGCCCCTGGTCCGCTTCGTTCAAATAGATGGTGATCTGGACCGCCATGACCATGAGATTCTACAGCACGCGGGCCAGCGCAATACCGGCCACGACCGCGGCGAGCGCAAGCAGGTTGTTGCCCAGCACGTTGCCGGCGAGCAGCGTCCACTGTCCCTGCTCCACGAAAACGATGCTTTCATAGGCATAGCTGGAAAACGTTGTGAAGCCACCGCAGAAGCCGACGGCCACGAACAAGCGCCAGCGTGGGTCTACCAGCACGCGCTCCGTCGTCCAAGCAAGAAAGAAGCCAAGGACGAAGCTGCCCAGAACGTTGATGGCCAGCGTGCTGTAGGGAAACCCCGGTCCGAGTAACCGCACCGCAAGGCGGGTCATGAAGTAGCGCGCGTTGGCTCCGAGGACGGCGCCGAGCGAGATGGCAAGGACATCGAGCATGATGGAGTTCTCCCGTCAGGAGTGGTAGGAGTCATCAGCCGTCGCGCGTGCGGGGCGGTTCAGGGCGAACTCCATCGCCAGGAAAGTTTTATCACAAACAAGTCAGGGGGAAAATGGGACTCCCAACTCCTTCTACAAAACGCAACGACAAGAAGAGAAGCAACCACGAAGGACACGACGGCAAAGGATGCCTGGGGTTTCCCCTTTGTGAGCCTTCGTGCCCTTGGTGGTGGATCGGTTTGCGCGCCCCGATGGAACGGATTACCCCGTGGTAGCATCCAACGCACATGACCGCCAAGTCCCCTTATGCCTTGGGCCACACCAGCACCGAGCATGAGCGCCTGATTCGGCAAGCGCGACATCTCGGGCCCTTTACCGAGAGATTTTTTCGTGATGCGGGACTCGGGCCAGGGCAACGCGTACTCGATCTTGGCTCCGGCGTGGGCGACGTAGCCATGCTGGCGGCGCGGCTGGTTGGACCAACAGGAGAGGTAGTCGGCATTGAACGGGATGCGCAAGCCATCGCA
>JBGQDM010000092.1:0-13296 GCA_041495845.1 Terriglobia bacterium
AATTGTCGTCATGGGCAAGGTGGAAGGCAACCTGATGGTGGGCGATCGCGTGGACATCCGCAGCGAAGGTTCCGTCACCGGCGATGTCGTTGCCCAGCGCCTCAGTATCGAAGACGGCGCTTTCTTCAAGGGCAGCGTGGATTTAGGCAAGAGCGGAAAAGCATCTGACAAAAAGCACGAGGATGCCAACCAGCCCAAGTCGCTTGCCGCTCACGCCTGAGGCGCCTTCGGCAATGGATCGCCGCGTTTTCCCGCTGCGGACGCCGGGCGGGCCGTCCTCTTGGTGGTTACCCTCCGAGACCACCAGTACCCAAATCGCATTACGTTTCTACTGACCGCTTTGGTTACGCAGGTTATCTTTTCACTTCTGCGTCCGCGCCCTAGTATCGCTCTCGTAGTTAGGCAGTTCAGGGGGAGGGCTGCCGGGGGCGTCCTGACTTTGTCAGGGCGCTTTCTTTTTGCGCCCTTCGTGCCCTTGCGACCTCCTGCGTTCTCCCGCATCTATAGCTAGTGTTACGATGATCAGTGGTTCCAGGCCCGGCGATGCGGTCGGGCATCTCTTTGGAGGTTTTATGGCAGGCAACGGAGTCATGGAAGTGAACGACGCTAATTTTGATCAGGAAGTGCTGAAATCTGAGCAGCCGGTGCTGATTGATTTCTGGGCGGTCTGGTGTGGCCCCTGCAAGGCCCTCGCCCCCGTGGTGGACGAAGTCGCCAAGTCCTACTCCGGCCGCGTTAAAGTGGCCAAGATGGATGTGGATTCAAACGCCGCCACCCCGCAGCGTTACGGCGTTCGCGGCATTCCCACGCTGCTCGTTTTCAAGGGCGGCCAGGTGAAGGAACAGATTGTCGGTTACGTGCCCAAGGAAACCATCGAAAAGGCGCTCGATAAGCATATCGGCTGAACCGCTTTCAGCCGCCGCCACCTGGATGCTCGCAGCGACTTTGCGTCTTCTTGCAAATGGCAACGCCCGGCAGCCTGCCGGGCGCTTTTGCTGATTGCTCATTGCTGGTTGTAGTTCCTACGCGTACTTCCGCAGCACTCCAATCACCCGCCCCTGCACCGCCACATTCGCCGCCGGCACCATGATTGGTTTCATGGCGGTATTCGACGGCTGCAACCGCACCTGCTCGCCTTCGCGATAGAAACGTTTCAGCGTGCTATCCGATCCATCTACTAGCGCGACCACAATCTCGCCATCTTGTGCCGTCGCTGCTTTCTCCACCAGCACGTAGTCGCCGTCCACAATGTGCTCGTCCTGCATCGAATCGCCGCGCACTTCCAGCACAAACACTTCCTTGGAACGCACAAAGTCCGCCAGGGAAATCGTCTCCGGCGTTTCCAGCGCTTCCAGCGGACGTCCAGCGGCGATCCGGCCGAGTAGTGGAAGTCGCAAGCCCAACCCCATGTCCACCCCCATCGCCTGCTTCAATCGCCCCTTGAGCGGCAGCAGATCAATCGACCGGCTGCGGTTGTAGTCGCGCTTCAGCAGTCCCTTTTTTTCCAGGTTCGAAATGTGTTTGTGCACGGTGGCCAATGAGCTCAAGCCCAGCCCGTCGCCGATCTCTTCAAATGAAGGCGAGTAGCCGCGCGTCTGCACAAAGTTCGCGATGAAATCGTAAACCTGCCGCTGCCTCTTGGTGATGGCCATGCCCTGATCATAGCGAATGAAAGGCGAATGTCAAGACCCGTGGTAATTATCCCTTCTAGACAAGTATGAACAGTTGCGTGGCCAGGAGAGCCTGGGGCTCTGGAGGCCCCCGCACTGGTGCGACACCCGCTAGCTCAGTCCGCGAAAGAAACACACTCGGGCTCCGACACCGGGGCGGCTTCCTGCAGCCGATCCAGATACTGTTCCAGCCGGGCCTTGTCGGCAAGGCTCATGCTCAGGAACCGGATCCCGTTGCCGTATTGCGGATCACAGGTGGCCACTTCCGCCTGGCACTGGATCTTCGTGCTGCCCAGCCAGACCGTTATGTTCACCTGCGTCCCCGCCGCCAGCGTAAACATCATTTCCACGTAGCAGCCGCCGAGCGAGATGTCCGAGGTCCGCACACGAATTGGGAAGGGCTGTCCGGGCAACTGCATCTCGGCCTGCAACGCTGCCTTGATCCGCATGCTCCGCCGCCGGTCTGCCAGGTAGTTTGCTACCGCCACCGCTCCTGCTGTCAGCATGACGTCCTCCGTTGCTGTCGGTCACAGCGACTGCGTTTTGGGGGAGGGCTTACTTTTTACTGCCGCGGCTGCACCCGACCCAACCTTGAGGCTAGGCCGGGTGCAGCCGGGAGGGAGAGAGACTGGGGCTGCACCCTGGCTGTTGGCCTATTGCGCCAGCCGGCTCGCGATCAGGGTGTACAGCGTTGGTGGACGTCTCGCGACGTTCACTTTCGGGCCCATCGGTCGGCTGCCCAAGTTGCGGGGGGCGTTGTAGAGCAGCAGGCCGCGCACTTTCACCGTGGCGCCGTCTGCGATCAGATTCGTGCCCGCGGCCAGGCTCTGCGTGATGACGTGGACCATCATCGTTCCCGGTCCCATCACGCTCAGCAGCGAGCCGCTGTCGTCGGGCAGCGCCAAGTCAAACGCTGGGTAGCCGTTGCTGTCCGTGGTGATGTTCGTCACTTTGCCGGAGATGGTCTGGGGCTCGATCTCAACCGTGTCCGCCTGCAGCAAACCGGCGCTGCCGTTCGGGTCCTGCTGGATCGCGTGCGAGCTCAGGAACTGAACCCGTTGTCCCGGCACCAGCGATGACACATCCAAGGTGAAGTCCAGCCCAGTCATGTCGATGTTGGCGCTGTCCATCTTGAAGGTCACAGCCTGGCTCAGGTCAATGGCTGCCGTCACACCTAACAGATCAGCAGACGTTCCCTGTCCCAGCGCTTCCTGCACCGCAACCTTCGCCGAGACATCGTCGTTATCCGCCACCGTGCCCACGATGACAGCACCATTGCCGTCGCCCAGCGCCTCCACCTTGGAGGCGAGCAACGTGCCGTCGGCCTGCGTGTTCAACTCCGCCTCAGCATTCATCCCCACCGCGGTATCCAGCGTCAGACCAGAAAAGAACGTGTTGCCGTCGGTGAGCACGCTCAGCGTGACCCCGTTTTGGTCCTGTATCTGGATCGTGCTTCCCGCCACGGCTGCCACCACGCCGCGGAAGTGCTCCAGCAGCTTGTCTTGATTGGCAGGCGTACTCACGAGCTCCGTGGTTCCCAAGGTGAAGGCCGGTTGTTTCATGGCCAGCGTTCCCTGGATTCCGTCCAGTGCAACACTGGCGGGAATGTCGAGACTCAGGCTGGAGATCGCGCTGCCCAATGCAGCCACGCTAAACCCCTTGCCCAGCGCCACCGCCACCGTCGGGCTTGGCGGCGTAACTTGCTGTTGAATCAAGTTGCCGAAGTTGTCGGCGTAGATTGCCTTGGCTCCGCTGATCCCCACCCTCATGCTCGTGTAGTTGCCCGCGGGTGCCTTGGGCAGCCCTGCCGATTGCAGTACCACCGCCAGGTTTGCCTGCTCCACCGTGATGGGGCTGGTCAATAACTCCACGGTATTCCCATTGTCCGCTTCCAGCCGGATCGAGTTCAGTGTGACCTGCAGGCTGAGAAAACGTTCGACCGGCTGATTGTCGCCGGAACGCAGCTGAATCTGCGCCCAGTCGGGCTTCGCGTCCGCTTGGCCCAAATGTAGCGGAGGGTTTCCCCCCAGTGGCGGGGGTGGGACGCTGTTGCTCATCCCTCCACCACACCCTGTCATCACGGCTAATGCCAGCGCCACCAGGCCGAAGCCTAACCCGCGCCGTTCTTTCTTGGCCTCAAATGCTCTGTTATAAGTCATGATTGCCTCTCTTCCCCAACGGGGTAAGTGCAGGCGCAATGCCAAACCACATTCGCCTCGTGTCTACCCCGCCTATCTGCTTGCAAGCGCAGCGAATGGCGGGATTCTCATGGGCTTACGGCGACGGCAGGACGGGAACGCGAGCGTCCGAAGCGCAGACTGGCGGCTGGAATCTGGTCACTCGGCCACAAGCGGGCGACAGACGGCGGAAACTGCTCATAGCATTGGCGTTACCGTTAGCGCCAGAAGCTGTCCGCGCACCTTTCTCGTAGCGGTGTCCTGAATCAGAACAGTTCGCTTCCAGAACAGGATTTCAACCCATTCCGCCTTTTTCTCCATTTGCTTTATGGGACCCGTACTAATGTCTAATCACAAGCACTTAGAGTGGCTAATACGTTGGCGGTAAAGGCGAGCGCTAGATGGCAGGCTAAGTGCTGTACTCATAAGTGGAGAGAGTGCAGGCATGCGCCGCAGTGCGCCAGCGTTTCGCCGGCCCTGCCCTTGCCGCACTCGCGGAGGAGAGAGAGATGTCCAACCATCAGTCGTTGCCCGGCCCGTCGGATCAGCTAGCCACATGGCGCCAAGAAGAAATGGACCGTCAGATGAAGGAACTCACCGGACGTGATGTACAGCTCTGGTCCATCATGGCGTTGATTACGCTCGTACTCACGGCAGGCTTCCTTAGTGTGATTGCGCCCAGCCTCAACCTGAATGCTGCGCCATTCCACATCGAACAACGCTACCTGCCTCAGGTATTTTTTGGCCTGGTCGCCCTCATCGTGCTGTTTAACGTCTACGTACTGACGCAGCGCCGTACGTTGGCGACCACCCGCTGGCAGCTCATTCAGGAAATGATTGCCAATGAAAAACTGGCCAGCGTTTCTCTGATTGATCCGCTCACGCAGGTGCTCAACCGTCAGTCCATGGACCTGGTCGTTTCCCGTGAGTTGGCCCGCGCCAACCGCCTGGGTACGGACTTGACGTTCCTCTTGCTGGAACTGCGCCGTCCGCGGCAACGCGCGGCGAATGCGGAAGACCGCCTGGGCGGCGACACGGCCCGCGTGGCCAAGGCTGGCAGCCTCTTACGCCACACCTTCCGCGGACTCGACACCGTGATCCGTTACAGTCAGGACTCATTCCTCATCGTCATGCCCGACACCAGCGAACAGCAGGCCGAAATTGCGCTTCAGCGGTTGACCACTGAGATTGATAACTGGAACCTGACCAGCCGCACCGGGGTCGAAATCACCCTTGATTCCGGCTTGGCTCCTTACATCCGCGGGGCGCAGGTCGAGGATGTGGTCCGCAACGCCGCCCGCCGTATGGCCCTCAAGCGCAACAACCTGGGGCCGCTCATGCCGGACTTTACCCTGGCGGATCCAACGCCGGTGGCGGCCACCGCAATTCTGGAGCAGCCCGCTGCGACGGAAGCGGTGATGACTCACTGAAGTAGGAAAACTTGGGCCGGCTGAGAACATCCGCCCCGCGCGGTGTTCTCAGCCGCTCTCCGTTGCGGCCTGGCTTTTTTCCACCGGGTTCGTTTTCTTCTGCAAGCGCGCCAGTTTCTCGTAGACGGTGGCTCGGCTCACCCCCAGGATTTGCGCTGCCCGCGCCTTGTTCCCGCCTACCCGCTCCAACACCCGCAACAGATGCCGGTTCTGAACTTCATCCATCGAAAGCAGGTCTTCGTCTCCGGTGGCCACCGCGGACGGCTGCCGCAGGTATTCGGGCAGATCATGGATGTCAATTACGTGCCCTTCCACCATCATGCAGGCGTTGGCCAGCACGTTCTCCAACTCGCGCACGTTTCCGGGCCAGCTGTGCGCGGAGAGTCGCGCTTGCGCCCGCCGCGTCAGTCCTGCCACTTCTTTTTTGTACTCCACCGAAAACTTGCGCAGAAAATGCCGCTGTAGCAGCGGCAAGTCTTCTTTTCGTTCCAGCAGCCTCGGCAACGCCACCTCGAGTAACGCCAGACGGTAAAACAAGTCTTCGCGGAACCCGCCCTGCTGCACCATCGCCCGCAAATCACGATTGGTCGCGGCCACCACTCGCACTTCCACCATGCGCACCGATGGCGATCCCACCCGCCTCACCTCGTGGTTTTGCAGCACGCGCAGCAGTTTGGCTTGGGCGGAAAGCGGCATCTCGCCAATCTCGTCCAGAAACACGGTGCCCCCATTGGCATACTCGAACACACCCAGTTTGTCTGAGTTCGCGCCCGTAAACGCGCCTTTCACGTAGCCGAAAAGCTCCGTCTCTAGCAGCGACTCCACCAGCGCCGAACAGTTGCAGACGGCAAATGTCTTCTCCGACACTGGACTGTGCCGGTGCAGCGCTCGCGCCGCCAGTTCCTTTCCACTGCCGGTGGGCCCGGTCACCAACACCGTCTGGAAATGCGGCGCCACTCGCCGGATGCGGGCGAATACATCCATCATCAGCGGGCTGCGGCTGATCATTCCCTCAAACTGGCTGGCGTCCAGCAGCTGCTCGTCGAGATGCAGAAAGCGTTGCCGTGCCCGCGCTTGCTCGACCAGTCTTTCCAGGATGGCCTGCAACCGCGCCGGGTCGAGTGGCCGCAGCAGATGATCGCAAGCCCCTTCCCGGATCGCCCGCAGCGCAAAGTCGCCGCTCGCATCCTCGCTGGTCGCGATGATGTCCGCGCCCGGATCCACCGCCAGCATTTCGGCAATGATTTCCAGCGTGGCCGGCATGGATGTCAGATGGAGAAGAACGATACGCGGGCGCTCCCGCCGCAGACAGGCCACCGCGTCTGCGGGGTCGTCGCAGAAGCAGAGTTGGAGGTCAAGGCCAGGGGAGGAGACGACTAGGCTGGGAATCGCTGCGGGATCATCACGCACAACCAGAATCTTCGGCAATGTTTCAAACCTAGAACTCGCGGTCAGGTGTGAGTATAACTCGCGCTGTCCAACAACACTGTAATTCTTGTCCTGCCGATCTAGTTACCAAGGATATGCAAGCCGTCTGCGAAGGTAACCGGCAGCATCGATTTTGCAGTGGGTGGCCCTGAGGCTTGGCCTCTTCGGTGATTCAGGCCCTTTCCAAGAACGATTCGGGCGTCGTCGCAGGCTGGAGGACCGGCGCCCCGGCACGCGACGGCTGCCAGGTCTGCCTGGCCCACACCACCACCCGATAACCCAGCAATATGGCCAGACCAACGCCATAGGCTGCCGGCTTGCGGATGTCCGCCTTGACCAGCCACAGATAATGCACCACCCCGGCCATGGCTGAGAGATACACCAACTGGTGCAGGGCTTGCCAGCGTTTGCCCAGCTTGCGAATCGCCCAGGCCGTCGAAGTCGCAGCCAGCGGCACCATCAGCGTCAACGCCAGGAATCCCACCGTGATAAACGGCCGTTTACCGATGTCCTTCACAATCTCGTGCCAGTCGAAAAACTTGTCGAACCACAGATAGGTCGTGAAATGCAGCAGTCCGTAGAAAAACGCGTAGAGCCCCAGCATCCGCCGAAACTTGATCAGCCAGTACTGCTTGGCAAGTTTCCGCAGCGGCGTCACTGCCAGGGTGATCAACAGAAAGCGCAGCGTCCAGTCGCCCGTGGTGTGGGTAATGAACTCCAGAGGGTTCGCCCCCAGATCGCCATGAAACCCTCGCCACGCCAGCATCCCCACCGGAAGCAGGCAGGTGAGAAAGACAATTACTTTGAACAGCCGGATCATTCTGGAGTTTTTCCCTCGTGTACCTTTGTGGCTCTGGTGGTGAAGGTCAAAAATACTTCTTTAAGTCCATTCCGCTGTACATGCCGGCCACCTGGTCGCCATAGCCGTTGAACATCAACGTATCCCGCTTGAAGAACTCCCCGATCCGCCGTTCTTTGGCTTGACTCCATCTCGGATGGTCGACCTTCGGATTTACGTTTGAGTAAAACCCATACTCGCCTGGCGCTGCTTTGTTCCATGCCGTCGCCGGTTCGCTCTCCGTAAACGTCACCCGCACAATTCCCTTCACACTCTTGAACCCATATTTCCACGGCAGGATGACTCGCAGCGGTGCGCCATTCTGGTTGGGCAGCACATCGCCGTACAACCCGAAGCACAATAGCGCCAGCGGATGCATCGCCTCATCCATCCGCAAACCTTCGGTATAGGGCCAGTCCAAAACGCCGACGCGTTGCCCGGGCATTTGCTTGGGATCAAGGATGGTGGTGAACTGCACAAACTTTGCTTTCGGCAGCGGCTCCGCCCGCTTGATCAGCGTGCTCAACGAAAACCCGATCCAGGGCATAACCATCGACCAGCCTTCCACACACCGGTGCCGGTAGACTCGTTCCTCCGGCGCCGCCAGCTTCAGCACCTGATCAATGTCGAGCACCTGCTTGTTCTTTACCAGGCCGTCCAGCGTGACCGTCCACGGCCGCGTCTTGAAATTTGTCGCCAGCTCCGCCGGTTCGTACTTGTCCGTCGAAAATTCGTAGTAGTTGTTGTAGCTGCTGATGTCCTTGAACGGCGTCAGCTTTTCGCCGGCGGTGCTGAACGGACTCTTCACCACGCCCGCAATCTTCGCTGCCGCTTCCGCGGCTTCAGGAAACGCGAGCCCGGCGATCGCGCCCGCGGCCAGCGCCAACGCGCCCGCAGTCGTCGCGCCCTGCAGAAATTCCCGCCGGTTCACGGAAACGCTCTTCGGCGTGACCTCCGAAGACGGGATGAACCACGGATCTCTGCTCTTGACCAGCATGAAGGTCTTTCCGGGAGCCGTCAGCCCCCTCCAGAATAAGTACGTAAAGGCCGATACAGTTGGATCGGAAGTGGTGGCCCCACCCTGTCCTATAGGACGCCATCCGGCGGGAAAGGTTGCACGCCTGGTTCCTGCGGCTGCAGGTTCCCCGCAAGTGATTGTTAGATAAGGTGGTTACTAAGGATTCTCAGAAGGATGGCCGAGCCTGTCTTACAAGCCATGGGCCTACGTAGTGACTGCCGCCCTCGGTCGTCAGGCGGAGCGCAGCTCCGTAGCGCGCAGCGGCAACCCTACTTCAGCCCGTACAGCTTCTCCGCATTCCCCAGCATGACCCCGCGCGCGATCTCCAGCGCCCGCTCGCGTGTGATTTCCCCGTCCTGCACCATGCCGGTGAGCGCCATGGCCAGCGCCTCGCGTCCGCTCTTGGCTGTCATGTAGCCAATCTCTTCCCAGTTGATCTCCGGAGTTCCCGGATAGAGGTCGGTCCCGAAGATCACCTTTTCCGGATACCACTCCAACCAGTCGCGCACCACTCCAGCCACGGCCCGCGGTGAAAGCATCCACACCTGCTCGGAGAAATCCGCGTACACATTAGGCTTGCCGATCAGGAATGCCGTCACTTTCGGATATGGTCCCGAGCCGCCATGTACCAGCACAAAATTCGTCTGGCGCAAGGACACATCATTCAAAACCGAATCCAGCAGCCCCGGATTCGATCCGCTGACCTGGAAATAGCTTCCACAGCCGGCGCCGGTATGAATGTGCACAGCCAGCCCGAGCCGTCCTGCCTCACGTGCAATCTCCCGGAACAACCAGTCCTGCACTTTGAGGTACTCGGCCTTTGCGGGAACTCCCCCACGCATGTACTGCGCGTAAATTCTTTTCGCTTCCTCTGGCTGCGGCTCGGCAAAATTCAGCGCGCGCAAATACGCCGCCTCAAACTTGATGGCCACTGCACCGGCTTTCTTCTGGCTCTCCAGCGTCGGCCGCACCACCCGCGCCGCATATTCCTCCAGCGTCACCGGCAGCGCTGCCACGCCCGCTTCCTTCCTGTACCGCTGCAGCAGCATCTCTTCCCGCTGATAGAAAAACTTTCGATCTGGCGTGTCTGCCATCGTCTGCCCATTCAGCGGCAGCATCAAAGCATCATCAAACGGCACCCACAGAAAACGCTTCGCATCCAGTCCCCGCCCCATCGCCACCCGGTTCGCCAGCATGTACCTAATGTTCAGCCGGTCCAGCACCCACGTCGGGAAGTTGTCGCCCTGCTCCCGTGCCACTCGCTGCTTCGTCTCCAATAATTCCTTCACATGCGCGGGCGTGCGATCGTCATACTTGTAGCCGTAGAGTTTCTGCCACGCTTCCAGATACGCCGGGTTCGACGGTCGCACCACCGCCGGATCGTCCAGCGGCTCTAAAGACCCGGTGCAGGGGAGAGCGTCATACTCGTCGTCCGTTTCCCCTAGCCCCACCACCTTGGGCACATGCGTGTGATTGTCCAACGCCGGCATCTTGTTGATCTCAGCCAGCAGGTAGGGATCCGGCGTGGTCTGAGACACCGCCACCGCGCCGAGCAAACAGAAAACAACCAGGGAAAGAGAAACCGATTTCATGCTTTCTCCCACGCTGCGTAGACTCTTGCAGCGATCTCTGCGACTTTTCTCCGCGCCCTCTGCGTTCTAGGGCTTTGGGTTCACAAGCTTCAGCTTCCCCAAAATCCCCACCAGCCGATCCACCCACGCCGCGTCGATGTCCGTGGCAAACTCCGCCGCCAGCAAGTCTGCAATCTCCGCCGTCGAGCGCTTCCCGTCCATGAAATTCACCGTCTCAAACATCACCACCTCAAATGGCGGCTTCATCGGCAACCCACCCTCGGGCGAGTCGCTGGCAAACCGCGCTTGCTGCGCCTGCCACCAACGCCGGTCTTCGGCACTCATGCCCTCAAATACGTTTTTGTCGAAGGGCGGAATCATCAGCCGCCGCGGCCCCGCGCCCGAACTCGAGGGCAACATTCCCAGTCGAGTGATATCAAACTTCCCTGCTGCCCCGCTTTCGCTCGCTGCCAGAAATCGCAGTTCCTCCGGCTTCAAGACCCCGGCCAGTTGCTCCACCGCTTTCCGGTTCGTCTGCAGCCGCCGCTGCGCGCCCGCCGACTTCGCCGCCGCCAGAATCTCTCCGATCCGAGCATTCCGTTCCGCCATCAGGTCCGTCGCCGCCGCCACCTGTAACCGCTGCCAATCGTCGCGATCCGCCTCACCCAGCCAATAAGCCACCGCGGTCGCCAGTGTCCCCACCCGCCGGAATTCGCTGGCATCCGTTTTGTCCACCGTGTCTTCGCTGGTGTGGTGCGTCCAGTCGGGATCGTGCCCCAGCATGGTCGATGCAATTCCCAGTCCGAGAAACACGTCGTGATCGCTGCCCTGCATGTAGCCCGTCATCTCGGTCGGCCAGTGGTTCCGCGTTCCGGCTCCAGCAAACAGGGTTGCCGCCCGCGTTTGCCCGAGTACATCCGCCATCAGAGCATTCAGGAATCCCGGCGTTGAGTCCGGTGTTCGCGTGAAGTAAAACCGCGAATTCGTCTTTACCGTATCTTCGCCCACCATGTCCAGGTTCAGGTTCGCCACAATGCATGGTGGTCCCGGCTGGTACGGCGCTCCGTCACGTCTCGGATCATCCCAGGCCACGCTGCTGCACGCGCGCGCCTCCGGATGCTTCGTCACATACGCCGTGGAGCCGTAATATTCCGGCACCCACATGAAGTGAATCGTCGCCCGCGGCCACGGCAATTTTTTCTCGGCAATCAGCGTGTGCAGCGTGCGCGCCATCTCCAGCACCGCCGCTGACCCGCTGGCATTGTCATTGGCGCTCCATTTCGGATGGTCCAGGTGACATGTGATCAGCACTTCCACGTCCGGCGTTTCGCTGCCGCGAATCCACGCGTGCACCAGCGTGAGCTGGCCGTCGCCCAGGGTGGCATCGATCGTTCCCCGGACCCGCACCGCACCACGCGCCATCAGTTCCCGCAGGCGCGTGTACTGGTTGGCCGAAATCTGGAAACCGCCACTGGTTTGCGCCAACTCTTCCGCCCGCGGCCAGATGCCGTTGTAGCGCACCATGTCCGGGTGTTCCGGACGGTCATCCGCCGCCGGATAGATCACCACGCCCACCGCTCCATGCTTCAACACCGCTTGCCGCACCACATCGCCGGCATACCCATACGCCAGCGCCACCTTGCCCCGCACATCTTTGCCTTCGTAGTCCTTGTTGCTGGTTCCCGCACCCACCTCCACCAGTTCGCCACTCCACTTCCCGCCCTTCGAATAGGTGGACACACACATGGGCACATCGCTATAGCGGCACAGACGCAGCGGCACAAAACTCGGATCACCGCTCACACTTTCTACCCACAACTCGCCCCCGCGCATGTCCCAACCCATGGGCGAAATCATGGTCTGGTAGCGCGTCTTGCCGTCGGAAGGAAATTGCTCGAGTCGCGCCTCCACTCCCCACACCTTGAGCTTGGCCAGGACCACCTTTTCCGCAACGTCCGCCATCATTGGGCTGCCCTGAATCCGGTGATACTCCACGATGGCGCGGTCATACTCCTGCGCCGCCTCACCGGAATATTCCGCCGCAAGCGCGTCAAAAGTTTTCTGCGGCACCAGGTGGGACTGACTGACCCCCGCCCCGGGAAGCAGCAGCGGAAGCAGAACCAGAAGAAGAAAAGCATTCCGAGGAAACATGGGCGCAAGCCTACACCAACCCGAGTCGGTGTTTCACCTGGAAATTGGTGACAGGGAACACCACAGCCCAATTTGCATCCTCCGCCCCCTCCCCGTAATCTTTACTTTTGGAGGAAACATGGCCCACGAACTTCCCGCTCTCACCTACGACTACGCAGCTCTTGAACCGTTCATTGACGCGCAGACCATGAAGATCCACCACGACCTGCATCACGGCGCGTACGTAAAGAACCTTAACGCCGCACTGGAGAAGCACCCTGCCCTCGCCGGCAAGAGCGCTGAGGACCTGGTGCGCGATCTCAGCAACATCCCGGAAGACATTCGCGGCGCCGTGCGCAATAACGGTGGCGGCCACGTCAACCACAGCATGTTCTGGAGCATCATGAAACCGCAAGGCGGCGGCGCGCCCACCGGCAAGCTCGGCGACGCCATCAAGTCCACCTTCGGCGACCTCAAGACGTTGCAGGAAAAATTCAACGACGCCGGCGTCAAACAATTCGGCAGCGGCTGGGCCTGGCTGATATCCAAAGGCGGTGCGCTCAGCATCACCAGCACGCCCAATCAGGACAACCCGCTCACCCAGGGCGCTTACCCGGTGATGGGTAACGACGTCTGGGAGCACGCCTACTACCTGAAATACCAGAATCGCCGCGCCGAGTACCTCGCCGCCTGGTGGAACGTGGTTAACTGGGACGCCATCGCGAAACGCTACGAGCAGAGGCTGAAGTAGCAGAAATTACTTGTGTGGGGCGGGCAGCCTGCCCTCGAGGCGAAGCCGAAGGGCCCTCGCCCGCCCCAACCAACTACGGCTTCCGGTACACCACGCCGCCCTTCATTACAAAATTTATTTTCTGCAGCAGGCCGACATCCGCCACTGGGTCCCCGGGCACGGCGACGATATCCGCCAGTTTGTCCGGCTCGATGGCGCCGATCTTGTCTTGCATCCCGAGCAACTCAGCGCCACCAGCCGTCGCCGAGTGAATCGCCTGCATTGGCGTCATGCCGTACTTCAC
>JBGQDM010000093.1:0-12693 GCA_041495845.1 Terriglobia bacterium
AAGCGCGAAAAGAAGCTCAACGCCAACGTGGATTTTTATTCGGCGTCGACTTACTACACGCTGGGTATCGGTGTGGACTTGTTTACGCCGATCTTTGCCGTGTCGCGCATCAGCGGTTGGGCCGCCCATGTCATCGAACAACTCGACGACAACCGCCTCATTCGCCCCCGCGCCGAATATCTGGGCCCCAGGTACCCGGCCACCTACATCGCCGTGGAAAATCGCTAGCTGGAGCGAAGTCTCCTAGAAGATTGCGTGGGAACGGCCGCCCTCGGCCGTTCAGGCGGAGCGCAGCTCCGCAGGGTTCGCATCGTCACCCGGAAGCCTCTTGCCTTTTCGGCCCGCGCCCTTCTCCGCGTACAATCATCCAAGAGCCATGCGCCGGGTGTACTTCGACAATAACGCCACCACGCCCACGCTGCCCGAGGTCCGGGCGGCGATGGAACCTTATTTTCTCGAGCACTTCGGCAACGCCTCGTCGATTCACCACCATGGGCAGGAGACCCGCGCAGCGGTCGAGCGTGCTCGCGCAGCGGTGGCCCGCCTGCTCGGATGCCGAGCTTCGGAAATCGTATTCACCAGTGGCGGGACCGAGGCGGACAATCTGGCGTTAGCCGGGCTGGTGCGCGCGGGTGACCACGTCATCACTTCCACCATCGAGCACCATGCCGTGCTCAACAGCGCCCACCATCTGGAGAGCCGGGGCTGCGCCGTCACCTATGTGCCGGTGAATGGCCAGTGTCTGGTGGATCCCGACGATGTGCGGCGCGCCTTGCGGCCCACCACCAAGTTAATTTCCATCATGCTGGCCAACAACGAAACCGGCGTGCTGCAGCCCGCTGAAGCGATTGGCGCCATCGCCGCCGAGGCCGACGTCTACTTCCACGCCGATGCGGTGCAGGCGGCGGGCAAAGTACCCATTGCTGTCGACCGCCTCGGTTGCGATTTGCTCAGCATTTCCGGGCACAAGATGCATGCCCCACAGGGTGTGGGCGCGCTCTACGTACGTAAGGGAACGCTGCTCGAGCCGCTGCTTTACGGCGGAAGCCACGAACGCTCGCGGCGCGCAGGCACCGAAAATGTGCCCGGCATTGTAGGACTGGGCGCAGCGGCCGAAATCGCCCTGGAAGGATTCGCGCAAGGTAGCGACCAGAAGCTGGCCGCACTGCGCGACCGGTTGCAAACGACTTTGGCAGAGGAAGTCGAATCCGCCACCGTCAACGGCGCGGCTGCACCGCGTGTCCCTAACACGACGAATCTCTGCTTCGAACACATTGAAGGCGAGGCGTTGGTGATTGCGCTCGACTTGAAGGGTCTGGCGGTTTCCACCGGCGCGGCCTGCTCCTCCGGAGCCATTGAACCGTCGCATGTGCTCACCGCGATGGGCCTGACGCCGGCGCGGGCCCGCGCCAGCATTCGCTTCAGCCTGGGCAAGCAGAACACGGCGGAGGAGGTTGAGTTCGCGTTGTCCCTCTTGCCGGGGACGCTGGCACGGCTGCGCGAGTTGTCCCCGCTGTGGAAGAAAGAAGCGATGCGGTCGTAGCCGCTCAGCGTGGGGCTGAGGAAAGGCTTAACCGCAGAGGACGCAGAATTCGCAGAGGAAGCTAGAAGCCAGGAGCTAGAGGATAGGTTTTATGTCCACCATTGCGGTCGCCATGTCGGGCGGAGTTGATTCTTCAGCCGCAGCAGCCCTGCTGCGTGCCGAAGGGCACAACCTCATCGGCCTCACCATGCAACTCTGGAACCAGCGCCGGCTTGCCGGACACGCCGGCATGCCTGAGTCCGTGCAGGGCCGCTGCTGCTCGATCGACGATGTCTATGACGCCCGTCGCGTGGCCGAGCATCTGGGAATTCCTTACTACGTGGTCAATCACGAAGAGCGTTTCGAGCGCGATGTGGTCCGCCCGTTCGTGGAACAGTACTTGGCTGGACGCACGCCGATCCCCTGCAGTTTGTGCAACAATCACTTGAAGTTTGACCAGTTATTGGTTGTGGCGCAACAGATTGGCGCTGAGCGCGTCGCCACTGGACATTACGCTCGCGTGACCTTCGATACAACCCGCCAGCGCTGGTTGCTGCACCGTCCGGTCGATGCCGGCAAGGACAAGGACCAGACTTACTTCCTGTTCGGCCTGACCCAGGAACAACTCAGCCGCACCCTGTTTCCGCTGGGCGCGATGAGCAAGACAGAAGCGCGCGAAGCCGCCCGCCGCGCCGGTCTCGCGCTCGCCGACAAGACGGAGTCACAGGAAATTTGCTTTGTTCCCGGCGGCGACTACAAGCGCTTCATCGAGGCCTACCTGGCCGAGCAGGGAACTGCCGCCCCGGAAACAGCCGGCGAGCTGGTCAGCACGTCGGGTGAGACGCTGGGCGAACACTCCGGCCTGCACAATTTTACTGTGGGGCAGCGCAAGGGGTTGGGCGTGGCTACGGGTTCGCCGTTGTACGTGATTCAAATCAATCCAGCCGAGCGCCAGGTCGTGGTGGGCGAAGACGAGAAGCTCTATTCGCGGACCTTGCACGCACGCCAGCTCAACTGGATTGCGGTGGATGATCTACGCGAGCCCATGCGCGTGAACGTCAAAATCCGGCATAAGCACCCTCCCGCTCCCGCGTTGATCGAGAAGAACGGCGACGACGAGGTGGTGGCGACTTTCGAGCAGCCGCAACGCGCCATCACGCCCGGACAGGCGGCGGTGTTCTACGATGGCGATGTCGTGGTGGGCGGCGGCTGGATCGTGTAGCTCATCTCTTTAATCGTCCTGGCGCCCAGACGATTGCCTCTTGCGTCCGCTTTTGTGTAGATATACAATGCAAGGTGTATATCAATGGAGGCGCCATGCAGATTTCGAAATGGGGCAACAGCCTAGCGGTGCGTTTGCCGGCAGCCATCGTGGAGGCACTCGGGCTCAAGGACGGCGACCAGATCGAGATTCGAATAGCCGGTGAGCGGAGCTTTGAGGTGGGTCCTGACCGAAGCAGACAGCGCGCCCTAGCTCGCCTGCGCAAACTTCGCCGGCCTTTGCCTCCCGGCTTTGTTTTTGACCGCCTCGAAGCGAATGAGGGCTAAGGGCGAATGCCCGCCAGAGCCTTCTTGGACACCAACGTACTCCTCTACGCCATCGCGCAGGATGATCCACGCAGCAGTCAAGCTGAGGAACTCCTGGCGGCGGGTGGTGTGCTCAGCGTGCAAGTCTTGAACGAATTTGTCTCCGTTGCCCGGCGTAAGATCCACATGCCTTGGCCGGACATCGCGGAAGCGCTGCGTGCCATTCAGGATCTCTGTTCCCCACCTCTTCCCATCACGCTGGAGACGCACCAGTCCGCGCTGAGGATTGCGGAAAAGTATGGTTGCGGAATCTACGATGCGCTGGTCGTCGCTGCCGCGCTGCAGGCGCAATGCGCCGTCCTTTATTCCGAGGATTTCCAACACGGGCAAATCATTGATGGGCAACTGACCATCCGCAATCCTTTCCGCCGGCTGTCATGAGGGGTGGGAAGGGGAAGGCAGTCGCTCACAAGATCAGGATAGGGATCACGGTGTAACCGGCATCGACGGGCTCATGTGGAGTAGGGACGCCACACAGACCAGCCTTCAGATAAACATCTCGTCCTGCGGCACGGCCGATGCGTCGCGCGAGCCCTTCCGGCCGCCGACTAAGAATTGCAGCGCCACCCCGAGTCCGTGCACCAGCCCGGAAAGCTGGCGGATGGGAGAGACTACGGTGTTGTGTACGAGGTCCGTCGTTTCCTCCACCCGGTCCATGGTGCGGCTGACCATCTCATCGGCGCGAATCACCTGCAGCCGGGTGCGATCGAGCACATCATGCACGGTGGCATCGAGACGGGTCATGTGCCCGCGCACCAGCCGGGACGAGTGGTTCAGGTTGTCGGCGATGCTGTTGACCTGCGGCCGGAGTTCCACCAGCATGTCGTGGGCTTTCTCGATGGCCGGCAACGCTTTGGACTTGACTTCGCCGGCCAGCGCTTCCATGCGCTGACTGCTCTTGCGCATGGTGAAATACATGGCCGCCAGAATCACCATCTGCAGCACGATGGCTACCGAGGTGATGGCGATGAAAAGTGTCAGTTTGTCCATGGAAGCACCCTTATCGGCCCGTGGGCCGCTCCGGCCGAAACCCCTGACTAGAGATTCTGTGGTCCGGGCTCTGCGGTCTTTTCGCGGTAGGCCTGACGACCGGCCTCGTACGCTGTGCGAAAACTTTCTCGGTGCTGGCTCACCGCTTCTTTGCCGCGGTCAATCCAGTCATTGGCCTGCTCCCGCACCCGCCGTGCCTGTTGCCGCACCTGGTCGCGACCCTCTTCCGCGCGAGCGCGCAACGCGTCCCGTGTCTCCGCACCCGACCGAGGCGCGTAGAGCACACCCACCGCCGCGCCAATGCCCAATCCCGCCAAAAACCAGAGAAGCCCAGTGCCGTTATTGTCTGCCATAAACACCTCCTGCATTAAGGCTGATGAGGCGATGGTAGCACCCCGGTCAGAGGGATTACAAACCACCACGTCGCAGGCAGTGGCCACAAGCACGAGAATCCGCAACGGCCGGTCAGTCGCCGGTGAGGATGCGCCAGGCGCTCTCGCTGTCCAGCACCACGTGTTGATAGCCCTTGATCGCCCGCATGTACTGGGCGCGCTCGTATTCGCCGGGATGGGCCACGTTCTTCTGGCTCATGCTGCCGCGCATCTGGGTTACGGATTCGTATTCGTGCTCTTCCATCCACGCGCGGATGCCCCGTTCGACTCGCCCGAGATGCAACAAGCCGTTGCGGAAGAGCGCCGAACAGAGCATGGTGACGGTGGCGCCTACCAGGAGGAGTTTCAGTGCATCTTCGGCCTGGTGGACACCGCTGGTGGCCGCCAGTTGCGCCCGCACCCGGCCATACAGAATCCCGATCCAGGTCAGCGGCAGGCGCAATTCCTGCTCCGTGCTGAGCAACACACTGGGCCGGATCTCCAGATGTTCCAGGTCCACATCCGGCTGGTAGAAGCGGTTGAAGAGCACCAGCGCATCCGCGCCGCCTTCATCGAGCCGCCGGGCAAAGTTGGAAAAATTGGTGAAGTGCGGGCCCAGCTTGACGGCCACCGGAATCGTGACCGCGGACTTGACCGCTTTCAGAATGTCCAGATACCGCTGCTCAATTTCGGCTGAGGTTTTGTCCGGGTCGGCGGGGATCCAATAGATGTTGCATTCGAGCGCATCGGCTCCGGCCTGTTGTATTTGCTTCGCGTATTCAATCCAGCCTCCCGCGCTGGTGCCGTTCAGGCTGGCAATAATGGGTACGCCCACCGTTTCTTTGGCCTTCCGGATATGTTTCAGGTAGCCTTCGGGCCCGAGGTGGAACTCGCGCGGCTGCGGAAAGTAGCTGAGCGACTCAGCGAAGCTCTCCGTGCCGGCGGTGAGGCGCTGGTCCAACTCCAGACTTTCCTGGCGCAACTGCTCTTCGAAGAGCGAGTACAGCACGATGGCGGAAGCGCCCGCCTCTTCCAGCCTCCGGATCGTGTCCAACTCTTGTGACAGTGGCGACGCCGAAACCACCAGCGGCGTGGCCAGCTTCAAACCCAGATAGCTTGTGCTCAGGTCAACCATGGGAGTTCCTCATCTCGAAATTTCAATGCGACTTCGCCGGTTCGTTGGCTGTTTTGCGCTGTGCCAGGTATTCATAAAAACGCCAGCGCAGTTCGACATCGTGCTGGGCCCGTTCCCAGAGTTGCCGCGCTTGTTCGGGATGGCTCTTGGTCAGCATCTGGAACCGGGTTTGCGATTGCAGATATTCCTTGACCTTGGCGGTGGGCGCGCGCGAATCCAGCTGCAGCGGGTTCTCGCCCGCCAGTTCGCGTTCCGGATGGTAGCGATACAGCAGCCACTGTCCGGAGTCCACCATCTGCTTGTGGGCAGACATGGCCGTGGTCATGTTGATGCCGTGGGCAATGCAGTGCGAGTAGGCAATGATCAGGCTGGGGCCCTTGTAGGCTTCCGCTTCAAGAAACGCTTTCAACGTGTGCTCGTCTTTGGCGCCCATGGCAACGCTGGCCACATACACGTTGCCGTAACTCATGGCCATGAGGCCAAGGTCTTTTTTTGCGCCCGGTTTCCCGGCAGCGGCAAACTTGGCCACCGCCCCGCGCGGTGTGGACTTCGACATCTGGCCCCCCGTGTTGGAGTAGACCTCAGTGTCGAGGACGAGCAAGTTGACGTCGCGGCCGCTGGCGATCACGTGATCGAGGCCGCCGTAGCCGATGTCATACGCCCAGCCGTCGCCGCCCACAATCCACACGCTCTTCTTTACCAGCATGTCGGCCATCGTGAGCAACTGTCGTGCGGCGGGAGAGTCGAGGCGCGCCAGGCGCTCCTTGAGCACGTCCACTCGTTGCCGCTGCTCAAAGATCTCGGCTTCGTCCTTCTGGGCCGTTTCCAGCAGCGCCGTGACCAAGTCGTCGCCCAACTCCGTCGCTAAGCGTCGCAGGAGCTCACGGGCGAATTCCTGCTGCTTGTCAATCGACAGGCGGAAGCCCAGGCCGAACTCCGCGTTGTCTTCAAACAGCGAGTTCGACCACGCCGGCCCGCGACCAGCCGCGTTCTTGGTCCACGGCGTGGTCGGCAGATTGCCCCCATAAATGGAAGAGCAGCCGGTGGCATTGGCGATGATGGCGCGGTCGCCAAAAAGTTGCGTGAGCAATTTGAGGTACGGCGTCTCGCCGCAACCGGCACACGCACCGGAGAATTCAAACAACGGCTCCTGCACCTGCTGCTGCCGGATCGTGGTCAGCTTCACCCGCTTCCGATCCAGTTCCGGAAGCTGTAGGAAGAACTTCCAGTTTTCGCTTTCCGGAGCGCGCAACGGCGGCTGGGGCATCATGTTCAGCGCCTTCAGCCGCGTCTCACTCTTGTTCTTGGCAGGACAGATGTCGACGCAGATGCCGCAGCCGGTGCAGTCTTCCGGCGCGACCTGGATGGCATACTTCAACCCCGCCCAGTCTTTCTCTTTGGCGTCGCAGGACTTGAAGGTTTCCGGGGCGCTCGCCAGCAGCGGTCCTTCGAAGACCTTGATGCGAATCGTGCTGTGCGGGCAGACGATGGCGCACTTGCCGCATTGAATGCACACCTTGGTGTCCCACACCGGAATTTCCAGCGCGATGTTGCGTTTCTCCCAGGTGGCGGTTCCGGTAGGGAAGGTGCCATCGCAGGGGAAGGCGCTGACGGGAAGGTCGTCGCCGCGTCCGCCGTAGATTGTGCCCAACACGTCGCGGACAAATTCCGGCGCTGCCGGTGAAAAGGGCGGCGGAACATGGCTGCTGCTTGTGGCTACCGCCGGCACCTGTACTTCGTGCAAGTGTGCCAGCGTGGCATCCACCGCGGCCAGATTGCGGCGCACAATCTCTTCGCCCTTGCGCCCGTACGTATCGCGAATGGACTGCCGAATCGCGTCGACGGCCTGCTCGCGTGGCAACACCTGCGAGATGGCGAAAAAGCACACCTGCAAGATCGTGTTCATGCGCGCGCCCATGCCGGTTTCGCGCGCCACGGTGTAACCGTCAATCACATAAAAGCGCGCCTTCCTTGCAATCAGGCCGTCCTGCACTTCCCGCGGTAGTTTGTCCCAGACTTCCCCCGGGCCATAGGGACTGTTCAGCAGAAACGTGCCGCCGGCAATCAGCGGCCAAAGCATGTCGTAGCGCTCCAGAAAGAGCCATTGGTGGCACGCAACAAAGTTGGCCTTGGAAACCAGATAGCTGGACTGAATGGGGCGGGGGCCGAAGCGCAAGTGCGAAACCGTGACCGCACCCGCTTTCTTGGAATCGTAGACAAAATACCCCTGGGCTGAGTTTTCCGTGTTTTCGCCAATGATTTTGATGGAATTCTTGTTGGCGCTGACCGTGCCGTCGGAACCGAGCCCGTAGAACAAGGCGCGCACCACGTCATCCGGTTCGGTGGAGAATTCGGGATCGCAGTCCAAACTCGTCTGGCTGACATCGTCGTGAATGCCCACGGTAAAGTGATCTTTGGGAGTCTCCTGCGCCAGGTTGTCGAACACCGCCTTGACCATGGCCGGGGTGAACTCTTTCGAGGAGAGGCCGTAGCGCCCGCCGAATACGCGCGGCATGCGGTTGCCCGCACCGGCGCGACGTTCCCAGCCGGACTGCAGGGCGTGGACACTATCCAGGTACAGCGGTTCGCCACCCGCACCGGGTTCCTTGGTGCGATCCAGCACGGCAATGGAACGCACCGTCGACGGCAGCGCGGCCAGCAGATGTTCGGCGGAAAACGGCCGGAACAACCGCACCTTGACCAGACCGAGCTTTTTCCCCTGGCGATTCAGAAACTGCACGGTTTCATCAGCCGCTTCGGCGCCGGAACCCATCATCACCAGCACCTGCTCCGCATCAGGCGCGCCCACGTAATCAAACAGGTGATAGCTGCGGCCCGAGATTCCAGCAAATTGATCCATCGCCTGCTGCGTCAACCCAGCACAAGCTGCGTAGTAAGGGTTCGCGCGTTCGCGGGCCTGGAAAAATACGTCCGGGTTTTGCGCCGTACCGCGCAGCACGGGATGGTCCGGTGAGAGCGCGCGTTGCCGGTGTTCCGCCACACGCTCGTCGCGGATCATGGCGCGGATTTCGGCATCGTCCAGCAACTCGATTTTGTTGACTTCGTGGGAAGTACGAAAGCCGTCGAAGAAATGCAGAAAGGGAATTCGGGACTCCAGCGCGGCCGCGTGCGCGATCAACGCCAGATCGTGCGCCTCCTGCACCGATCCCGAACAGAGCATGGCGAACCCGGTGGTGCGGCACGTCATCACGTCACTGTGATCACCAAAAATAGAAAGCGCGTGCGTGGCCAGCGTGCGCGCGGAAACGTGAAACGCGGTCGGCGTCAGCTCCCCCGCAATTTTCAGCATGTTGGGAACCATCAACAACAAGCCTTGCGACGCAGTGAAGGTCGTCGCGAGCGCACCCGTCTGCAGCGCTCCATGGACAGCGCCTGCAGCGCCGCCTTCACTCTGCATCTCGATGACGTGCGGCACTGTGCCCCATACGTTAGCTAGGCCTTCGGACGCCCACTGGTCCGCCCACTCCCCCATGTTGGAGGAAGGAGTGATGGGATAGATGGCAATGACTTCATTGACCCGGTAAGCGATGTAGGCTACCGCTTCGTTCCCGTCCATCGTCTTGTGCTTGCGCGCCATGAAAAGCCCTTCCCGGATGCACCTTGGCAGCAACGCGCCAGAAACATGTAGCGACGCGCTTCGCTGCGGGTGATGCAAACTGCAACATCTTCATCATGGCGGGGCGGGTCGAGACTGTATGCAACAAGAGTCACAAGCCATTGTGACGAGGCTCACACGGTCGGGGCAGCGCCCGGCGCCGCCGCATTTTTCGGCAATGTGCGACAATCCCTTACTCCATACTTCCGGATTGGCCATGTTGCTCTTGGCGGTGATTTTTTTTGCGGGGATTCTGCACGGCCTCGGGCCTGACCACCTGGCTGCCATCACCGCGTATGGCGCCATTGGCGGTCACGGCTTCCGCCGCCTGAGTTTCTTTTCTCTGCGCTTTGCCGGTGGGCACGCGATGGTGCTCCTCGCCGCCGCGCTGCTGGCGCACTTTGGCCGCATGGCCTTGCCGGCGGCGTGGGAACGCGGTTTTGATGTGACCGGAGGGAGCCTGCTGGTGTTAACCGGTACCGCCCTTCTGGCCGGTTTGCTCTCCGGCAAACTTGCCATTCATCGCCACGACCATATTCACGCGCACGGTCATCACGAGCATTTGCACGCGCACTTCTCCGCCCGTTCGCAACATCAACATGCCCACGGGCGGCTGGCTTTCGCGCTGGGCGGGTTGTTTGCGCTGGGTGGAGCACGCAGCCTGCTGGTTCTCATTCCGGCGGCGATGGCAGCGACACTCGCCGATTCGATGCTCCGCGTGGGCGCGTTTGCTCTGGGGATTGTCATCGCCATGTGTGCCTACGGACTGCTCGCCGGCCAGGCCCTGACGCGCGCGACCGAGAGCGGTGTCGGTCACCGCCACACTGCCACCCTGCGCTGGATGACCGCCGCGGTCGCCCTGTTCTGCGTTGTGGCGGGATGTCTGACGCTGGCCGAACGCTGGCACGCCTAACAGAATTCGACGGCCCCGCCCACCTGTGGCCCGATCCTCCCGCCCTCTTCTGCCTCATGTCGTACAATTTCTCTTCATCTCTCGCTCCATCCGGCGGTGACGCCGGAGCAAAGGCAAGCTCTATGGCGGAGAACTCCGCGACCAACGCCGCATCCAGCAACATTGATTCCATCCTGCATGAAGACCGGAAGTTTGATCCGCCGCCGGAATTTTGCCGCACCGCCCACATCGGCAGCCTGGCCGACTACGAGCGCATCTATCGCGAGTCGGTGGAGCAGCCGGAAAAGTTCTGGGCCTCGATTGCCGCGGACCTGCACTGGTTTCGGAAGTGGGACCAGGTGCTGGAGTGGAACGTGCCGTGGGCCAAATGGTTTTCCGGGGGCCAACTCAATCTCTGCTACAACTGCGTCGATCGGCACGCGCTCGGTCCGCGCCGGAACAAAGTCGCGCTGCTCTGGGAGAGCGAGCCCGGCGAAGTCCGCAAGCTGACATACGGAGATCTGCACGAAGCGGTCCAGAAATTCGCCAACGTACTGAAGTCGCTGGGCATTCAAAAGGGCGATCGCGTCGCGATTTACATGGGTATGACGCCGGAGCTGGCGATTGCCATGCTGGCTTGCGCCCGCATCGGCGCGCCTCATTCCGTGGTCTTCGGCGGTTTTTCCTCGAACGCTCTGGTGGACCGCATTCACGATTCGCAGGCGGTCGCCGTGATTACGCAGGACGGCGCGTACCGGCGAGGCGCAGAGGTCAAACTCTTTCCCGCGGTGGAGGAGGCGCTGAAGTCATGCCCATCGGTGAGGCATGTGGTGGTGTATCAACGCACCGGAACGGCGCTTTCCATGACGCCCGGTCGCGATCACTGGTGGCACGAACTCATGGCCAAGGCTGCGCCTGACTGTCCGGCTGAACCGCTCGACTCCGAACATCCGCTCTACATTCTTTACACTTCCGGCACCACGGGAAAACCGAAGGGGGTGGTGCACACCACCGGCGGCTACTCCGTCGCCACCTACATCACGGCCAAGTGGGTCTTCGACCTCAAAGAAGAAGACATCTACTGGTGCACAGCGGACATTGGCTGGGTCACCGGCCACAGTTATATCGTCTACGGCCCGCTGCAGAACGGCGCTACCAGCGTGATGTATGAAGGTGCGCCCAACTTTCCCGAGCCCGATCGCTTCTGGCAACTCATCGACAAACATCAGGTCAGCGTCTTCTACACCGCCCCTACGGCGATTCGTACGTTCAACAAGTGGGGCGACGAGTGGCCGAAGAAACACAAACTGACCAGCCTGCGACTGCTCGGCACGGTGGGCGAGCCCATCAATCCGGAAGCCTGGATGTGGTATCGCGAAATCATCGGCGGAAATCGCTGCCCCATCGTGGACACGTGGTGGCAGACGGAAACCGGACAGATCATGATCACGCCCATTCCCGGCGCTCTGGCCACGAAGCCCGGCTCGGCCACGCGGCCGTTTCCCGGCATCGTGCCTGAAGTTGTCAGCATGGACGGCCAGCCGGTGCCCGATGGCAGCGGCGGCTATCTCATCATCCGGAAGCCGTGGCCGGGTATGCTGCGGACGATTTACGGCGATCCCGACCGCTATGTGCGTCAATACTGGTCCCAGATTCCTGGCGTCTACTTCACCGGCGACGGCGCACGCAAAGACAAAGACGGTTACTTCTGGATCATGGGCCGCGTCGATGATGTCATCAACGTATCCGGGCATCGGCTGAGCACGATGGAAGTGGAATCCGCGCTGGTGGCGCATGACAAAGTTGCTGAGGCCGCGGTCGTCGGACGCCCCGACGATCTCAAAGGCCAAGCCATCTGCGCCTTTGTCACCCTCGAGCACGGGCACCAGCCCAGCCCAGAACTCAAAGACGAACTGAAGAAATGGGTGACAAAAGAAATTGGCGCGCTGGCGCGCCCGGATGATATCCGCTTCACCGACGTGCTGCCCAAGACCCGGAGCGGAAAAATCATGCGGCGGCTATTGCGCGAACTGGCTACCAGCGGGGACGTGAAGGGCGACACCACCACACTGGAAGACATCGGCGTGATCGCCAAGCTGCGGGAAGAGGACGAGGCGTAGGTGTGCGCCCGCCCTGGTCCGCCCCCCTACTGCTTCGGCCTCGACGCCGGGGGCACCAGGCCGGCTACGCGGTAATACACCACCAACTGCCCGTAATGCTCGCCCGCGTGCTCGATGGTGCCCATCCAGGTGTACCAGGCGTGCTGCAGCGAACCGTCGTAGGGGTTCTTTACCTCGCGCGTCAGGCCGGCATCGCCCTGCGCTTTGATCAACGCTGCGCCTTCCGCTACCGCGGCCTTTAGCAACTTGACCACGTCGGCTTTCGTTTTGTAGTCCTGGCGCGAGAGATCGTTGAAGCCCTCCGTCTTCGGTCCCACTGGCGACCCCTTCACTGCGCTGATCTCGCGGTAAGCGTCACTGAGTACGTGCAAGAGATTCTCGGCGAATGAACGTTGCGCCGGGGTGGTCTTGAAGTCGTACTTGTCTTCGGGAAAGTCTTCGGCCATGTCGGTGAGGCGGC
>JBGQDM010000094.1:0-12616 GCA_041495845.1 Terriglobia bacterium
GCCAACAACCGCCCGAACACGGCATGCACATCGCTGGAGGTGAAGAAATCCCCCGCTTTGCCAAACTTCTCCACCGCGCGGCTGTAGTAGCCGAGTTCGGGATCGTACAGACACATCTCCATGTAACGAGAGAATGGAACGGGGCCGCGCGCTTGGATTTCCGCCACAATTTTCTCGCGCAAACTCATCGGGTGATTGTGTCATGCGGCGCGCTGCCGAGAGTCCCTTTTTCTTCGCGCAAAAAAAAGGGGCGAGCCGCAGCCCGCCCTACCCTCCTCGCCAAAGAAACTTCCCTACTGCGCCGGCCCCTCCGACTCTCCGCCCATGCCTTCGTGCATGCCCATGTGGTCCCGCATGTGATGCTGTCTGCGCTCCATGAACTTTGTCAGTTTGGCTTTTTGTTCCGGCGTCAGCAGCGCCACCATTTGCGCATGGATGCGTGCTTTTTGCACCATTAGCTCAGTCATGGCCTGCGCCTGCTGCGAAGCCAGAGCGCGCACTTTGGCCTCATCAAAATTCCCGTCCGATACCAGTGCGCTCATCTGCCGGTGCCCCTCCGCCATCTGTTCCATCAGCGGCTTCAGCTTGGGACGTTCCGTGTCCAGGATCTGCCGGGCTTGTGCCCGTTGCGCGTCGGTCGCGTCCAGATAGTCGGAGAAGAAACCCAGCATGTGCTCGCCGGGATCTCCGCGATGTCCAAAATGATGCTTGCTCGCCTGCGACACAGCGACGGCGCCCGCCACGGCAACCACCAGTGCGATGCATAGAAATTTCGTGGTGCGGTTCCAACTCATTCTTTGTTCCTCCTGGCTGCGTTTCCGTTCTCGCCAGAAACGCCGGTAATGGCATCAGACCACTTCCGGGCGTGACGCGACACAGCAACCGGGTCAATGCCGGTAAAGTTTTGTCAGTTGGGGCCGGTAGTGGGCTACAAATCTTTACAGCCTTCGCGCCCAAGACATGGCACAGTAAGGAGTAGCCGTGGATCGGATCCTGCTCATTGACGACGACAAAGAGCTTTGCGCGCTGCTCAGCGAGTACCTGCAGAGCGAGGGCTTCCGTGTGGAGGCGGTCCACGACGGCGAGCGCGGCCTGGAAAAAGCCCTGACCTCCGATGCGGCGCTGGTCGTCTTGGACGTGATGCTGCCCGGGCGCAACGGGTTCGACGTGCTCCGGCAGTTGCGCCAGCAATCGCGCCAGCCAGTGCTGCTGCTCACCGCGCGCGGTGAAGAAGTGGACCGCATTGTCGGCCTGGAAATTGGCGCCGACGATTATCTGCCCAAGCCGTTCAACCCGCGCGAACTGGTGGCGCGCATCCGAGCCATTCTGCGTCGCGCCCAGCCTGGGGCCAACGGCCAGCCGCTGCCCGAACCAGTTCGGGTGGGTGATCTCGAACTCGACCCAGCCACGCGCGTGGTGCGCCGCGGCGGGCGGGCGGTCGACCTGACCTCGATTGAGTTTTCTCTGTTGGAAGCATTGCTGCGGGGAGCGGGCCACGTGGTCAGCCGCGAGCATTTGTCGGAAACTGTGCTCAGCCGTAAGTTTTCGCCCTTTGATCGCAGCATCGACATGCACGTGAGCAAGCTGCGCAAGAAGCTGGGCGACAACGAAGAGGAGCGCATCAAGACGGTGCGCGGCACGGGCTACATTCTGGCCTATGCGCGCGAGAAGGACGGGGCGCGCTGATGCGGAGCCTCTTCGTCAGGATTTTCCTCTCCTTCTGGCTGGCGCAGGCGCTGTTCGTAGTGCTCGCCATCTTGGCGACGATGGCGTTGCGCCCCCGCCTCGACTCGCCCCGCTGGGAAACTTTGCGGGAATCCGTTGCGCGCGAGTCGGTGGCCGCGTATGAGCACGGAGGCGAAGGCGAGCTCCGGCAATATCTGCAAACCAAAATGGAGGTGTTTCACCTTCGCATCTTTTTCTTCGACAGCCAGAACCGCGAGCTCGCCGGGCGCCGGGTACCGCCGCCAATCCGCGATTTTATCGAGCACGGTCCGCCAGCCCGCAGCTCTCTGGCAGCCCGTTTCCTGCCTGACCGTCTTTTTGTTCAGTCCGTTACCGGCGCTTCGGGGAGCACGTACCAGCTGGTAGCGGAAGTCCCGCCGGTGCGGCATATGTTTGCCGGCCACGAACCCATGACCGGGATGGGCATGACCATCGCGATTCTTACGTCGGGCCTGGTTTGTTTTTTTCTTGCGCGGTCCATGACCGCGCCGGTGGTGCGATTGCGCGCCGCCACACAGCGCCTGGCGTCGGGTGATCTCAGCGCGCGCACCGGCGCCAGCGGGAGCCGCCGCCGCGACGAAATTGCCCAGCTGCTGCAGGACTTCGACGCCATGGCGGAACGCATCGAGAATCTGGTCAACGCCCAGTCGCGCCTGTTGCATGACATTTCGCACGAACTGCGCTCGCCGCTCGCCCGCCTGCAGGTGGCGTTGGGCCTGGCCCAGCAGCGCACGTCCGTCGAAGACTCCGCGCCCCTGGAGCGCATTGGCCTGGAAGCGGACCGCCTCAACGAAATGATTGGACGTCTGCTCACGCTCACGCGCCTCGAAGCCGGCCAGAATGCGGCGTTGCGCTCCGCGGTCGCGCTCGGAGACCTGGTGCGGGAAGTGGCGCAGGATGCCGCATACGAAGCCCAGAACCGGAAGTGCCGGGTGCTTTGCGAGGTGCGAGCCGAGTGCTCGCTGTCAGGCAGCCCGTCCTTGTTGCGCAGCGCCATTGAGAACGTGGTGCGCAATGCGGTTCGTTACACCGGGGAAGGTACAGCAGTCGAGGTCAGCCTGGCGCATGAAGCCGGAGACGGCGGCCAGGCGGTGATCACGGTCAGCGACCGCGGCCCCGGCGTTCCAGAAGAATCGCTGGAGAAGTTGTTCACGCCTTTTTACCGCATTGATGACGCCCGTGGCCGCGAGAGCGGCGGGGTGGGCTTGGGGCTGGCCATCACGGAACGGGCTGTCCGCCTACATGGTGGGAGTGTGCGCGCCCGCAATCGCGAGGGTGGCGGTTTGACAGTGGAGATGCGCCTGCCCGCTGCCGCTGACGCAGCAAAAAAATAGGAGGGCTCTCCGGTGCTGCGGCGAGTCAAAACACGATCACGAAGCCGGCGGATATTCGTACACACCGCGTCCTGCCTTGCGTCCCAGCCGCCCGTCTCGCACATACTGTTCGAGAAGCGGCGCCGGGCGGAATTTTTCTCCCAGCGTGCGGTGCAGGTACTGCAGGATACTCAGGCGGGTATCCAGCCCCACCAGATCCACGAGTTCAAACGGGCCAATGGGATGGTTCAGTCCCAGCTTGAGCGCTTTGTCGATATCGGCAGCTGTGGCAATGCCTTCGCCCAACATGTGGAAGGCTTCGTTCCCGATCATGGCGTTGATGCGGCTGGTGATGAAGCCGGGCGCTTCCTTGACCACCACGACCTCTTTTCCCATGCGCCGGCCCACGGCGAGCGCGGTTGCCAGCGTGTCTTCGCTGGTTTCGAGCGCGCGCACCACTTCGATCAATTTCATCTTGTGCACGGGGTTGAAGAAGTGCATGCCGACACATTTCGGCGCGCGGTAGGTCACTCCGGCCATCTCCGAAACGCTCAGGGAAGACGTGTTGCTGGCCAGAATGGTGTGCGGGCGGCAGATTTTGTCGAGCAGGGTGAAGATTTCGAGCTTCGATTCCAGTTCTTCAGGAACCGCCTCGATGACCAGGTCCGCCGCCCGGGCCGCTTCCTCGACGGATCCGGCAAATTCAATGCGCGCCAAAGCGGCTTCTGCCGCCGCCCGTTCCACTTTTCCCAGTTCCACCGCTTTATCGAGATTGGCGCGGATTTCGCTTTCCGCCCGGCGCAGCGAGGCCGGCAAAATATCTTCCAGAATCGTCCGGAAACCGCCCAGCGCCGCCGCATGGGCAATGCCGCGCCCCATAATGCCGGCGCCGATTACTGCGATGGTCTGGACTTCCACTACAGCGCCCCCCGCTCCAATTGTTCGAGCGTTGCTGTGATGTTGGGATCGGATTTGCGCAGGTAGTCCGCCAGCCGTTTGCGTTCTTCCTCGGTCATGGTGGGCATGGCTGAGTGGATGCGCCGCAAAGTTGACGCAATGTCATCTACATAATTCATGAGTCGAATGAGTTCACCAGTCGCTGGCATATCGAGCCGTTCCTCTCTGTCCGCGCACCGCGCGTTCCGGCCGCAACCGGAATCGCGTGCCACGTGCGTGGGAGACTTCTATTCTTCACGTTGGCCGGACTTAAGTAAAGCCACACGCGCGCACTCTGGGACGCTGCACTCATGGAAACGACGATGGTGTGCGCTTTCCTACGGTGCCGCATCAGCCGCCCGAGCCCGCACGAGCCTCGTACTCCACGCTCACCAGGTAGAGCCCGCAGGCCGGTGCGGTGGCTCCTGCGGCTGCGCGATCGCGCGCGGCCAGAATCCGGTCCATGTCAGCGGGCGTAAGCGTTCCCTTGCCCGCCACGATCATGGTGCCCACCAGGTTGCGCACCATGTGATGGAGAAAGCCCGAGCCGCACACGGTGTAGACGAACTCCTCTTCCCCCCGCTGCCAGGACGAAAAGAAAATCCGCCGCACATTCCCCGGGGAGGTTTCGTCGTTCAACCCTTTTTCCGCGTCGACCGCCGCGAAGGAAGTAAAGTCGTGCTCACCGAGGAACCGTTCCGCCGCCGCTGCCATGGCTGCCTCGTCCAGCGGAAAGGGATAGTGCCACACATAGCGCGCCACAAACGGCGGGCAGACTGTGCCCCGGAAGATGCGATAGCGGTAGGTTTTGGCGCGCGCCGACTTGCGGGCGTGAAAGTCCAGGGCCTGCTCTTCCACCTGCAAGATTCGGATGGCCGGCGGCAAAAGATCGTTCAGCGCCTTGGCGAAATTCCCCGTCGGGATCGTCGATGCCGTGGCGACTGTCGCCACTTGGGCCAGGGCGTGCACGCCCGCGTCCGTCCGTCCCGAACCTTGGGGCAGGACATTTTCTCCGGTCAGCCGTCCAATGGCAGCAGCCAGCAATCCCTGAACCGTAGGGAGAGACGGTTGCACCTGCCAGCCATGAAAATCGGTGCCATCGTACGCCAGCGTCAGTTTGAGATTGCGCATGCTGAGGTTTGCGAGTCGTGGCGGCCGCTTTTTTCATCCAAAATTGGTCGCCGCAGTAGCGCCGGTGAACTCGCTCGATTGGCTATACTAATTCTTCTGGAGGGCCTTGCGGGCCTCCGATCGGCGCGGACGGGCGAACTTTGGCTTCGCAGTCTGCGTATCCAGCATCAGAATCAGTGCCGGGGGATTTTCCGGCCTGTGAGTTTTGGAGATAGGTGAAATGCAAACATTGCGCTGTGCACGTGTCCTCCGGCCCTTAGGCGCGCTTCTGGCCGCGACCTTGCTGTCTTTTTCGGTGGCTGCCCAAAGCGCCGACTTTAGTGGTCCCCGGACCCATTTTCCGAACCCGGCCGGCCCCTACATGCCCAAGCATGTCCCAGCGCCAAACCTGAGCAATACTCCGCGCATTGATGGCTTGATGAAGGACGGCAAGCTGATGCTGTCCCTGAATGATGCCATCGCCCTGGCGCTGGAAAACAATCTCGACTTGGCCATTGCCCGCTACAACCTGAATATTGCGGACACGGACGTCCTGCGCGCCCGCTCCGGATCCAGCACGCGCGGCGTCGCGACCGGTCTGGTGCAGGGCACACCTGGAGGCGGTGCGGGTGGATTTGGCACCGGAGCGAGCGGAGCGGGTGCGGGCGGCACCACCACCGGGGCCGGCGGCGCCGGCGCGGGAGCTTCCGGCCTGATCACTTCCACCGCCGGCGTCGGTTCTCCGGTTCCTTCTTTCGATCCCATTATTACCGGGACGCTCCAGCTCGACCGCAGCACCAGCCCCAATACCAACTTGCTCATCAGCACCAGCCGGTTCCGCCAGAACACCACCACCGTGGACTGGGGCTATTCGCAAGGCTTCATCACCGGCACGAATCTCTCGGTGGGCTTCAACAACATCCGCGGCACTACCAACAGCTCCATCGCCAGCCTGAGCCCGCAACTGAATTCGAATTTCCGTTTTACCCTGAGTCAGCACCTGCTGCAGGGCTTCGGGTTTCTGCCCAACCAGCGTTTCATTCGCATCGCCAAGAACAATCGCGAAATTTCCGATGTCGCTTTCCGGCTGCAGGTGATCACCACGGTATCCCAGATTCAGAACATCTACTGGGACCTGGTCAACGCCTACGAAGACGTGAAGGTAAAAGAACGCTCGCTCACGCTGGCCCAGAAGACGCTCTCGGACAACCAGAAGCAAGTGGAGATCGGCACCCTGGCTCCGATTGAGATTGTGCGCGCGCAGAGTGAAGCTTCCACCCGCCAGCAGGACTTGATCGTTTCCCAGACCAACCTGCAGCTGCAGCAACTGCTGATCAAGAACGCACTCAGCCGCAGCCTGACCGGTCCCACCGTGGTCACGGCGGAAGTGATTCCCACCGACACCATGCTGGTGGTGGCGGCGCAAGTGGAAGTGGTCCCCACGCAGGACCTGACCAATGACGCGCTGGCGCATCGGGCCGAACTGGCGGAGTCGCGTATTGATTTGAAAAACCGCGAGATCAGCACCAAGGCGGCGAGCAACGCGCTGCTGCCATCGCTCGACCTGTTTGCCTACTACGGCGGCTCGGGTGTCGGAGGCGTCCGAAACCCGGCCAACCCCTGCATCCCCACCCCTCAGGTCATCTGCCCGACGCCCGTCAGCTATGGTGGCACGATCGGACAATTGTTCGACAGCAGCAACCCGGACAAAGGCGCGGGAATTCAACTCACCATTCCGCTGCGCAACCGCTCCGCGCAGGCAGACCAGATACGCTCCGAGCTGGAATATCGGCAAGCCGAGATGCGCTTACAGCAGCTGGAAAATCAGGTGCGCATTGAAGTGCGCAACGCCCAGTTTGCCTTGCAACAGAACCACGCTCGTGTGGAAGCGGCCAAAGCCGGAGTGGAACTTGGCCGCCAGTCTCTCGATGCCGAGCAGAAAAAATACGCTCTCGGCGCTTCCACGAACACGCTGGTGCTGCAGGCGCAGCGCGACCTGGCGCAATCGGAATCCAACCTGGTGGGGGCCAACACCGCGTATGAAAAGTCCCGCGTCGAGCTGGACCGCGTCACCGGCCTGACGCTTACCCACCTCGGCATTGAACTTGCCGACGCCGAGTCGGGCCAGGTCCACAAGATGCCTTCGGCCAGCGGCGTGATGCCGCGCGCTGAAGTACAGGCTGCTCCGCAGCAATAATCTCATCGTCGGCGTTTCCTGGGGGGACGGGCCGCGACACCCGTCCCTCCAGGCCACCCTCCCCGTCCTTTGCTCCGCGAATCCGAATCCCCGCTTGGCCTACCCGCATCTACGTAGGACAATACCCTCGGGAGAGATCGAATGAAGATTGCGCGTGATCTGACGGAACTCGTTGGCAAAACCCCCCTCGTCTTTCTCAATCGCGTCACGGACGGCGCGAACGCCCAGATTGCTGCCAAGTTGGAAAGCTCCAATCCCTGCGCGAGCGTGAAGGACCGTATTGGCGTCAGCATGATCACGGACGCCGAGCGCGAAGGAAAAATCCAGCCCGGCAAGTCCGTGCTGATCGAACCCACCAGCGGCAACACCGGCATTGGCCTCGCCTTTGTGGCTGCGATCCGCGGCTACCGGCTGATTCTCACCATGCCCGATACGATGAGCATGGAGCGGCGCGTCCTGCTGCGCGCGTTTGGCGCAGAGATTGTGCTGACGCCGGGTCTCAAAGGCATGAAGGGCGCGCTCGCCAAGGCCCAGGAAATCCTGCGCCAGACACCTAACGGTTACATGCTGCAGCAGTTCACCAATCCATCCAACCCGAAAATTCATCGCGAGACGACGGGCCCGGAAATCTGGGATGACACCGATGGCCAGGTCGACATCCTGGTGAGCGGCGTCGGCACCGGCGGAACGTTGACGGGTGTGGCGGAGTACATCCGGCCACGCAAACCGCAGTTCAAGATTGTGGCCGTGGAGCCGAAGGAAAGCCCGGTGCTTTCTGGTGGCCAGCCTGGTCCACACAAGATTCAGGGCATTGGCGCGGGCTTCGTCCCAGAAATTTTGCGCACTGAGTTCATTAACGAAGTCATCCAGATCGCCAGCGAAGATGCGGTGGTGATGGCGCGCCGCCTGGCCCGGGAAGAGGGCCTGCTGGTCGGGATTTCTTCCGGCGCCGCGGTGCTGGCGGCCCTGCAGGTGGCACGCCGTCCGGAAAACGCGGGCAAGCTGATCGTGGTCGTGATCCCCAGCTTCGGCGAGCGCTACCTGAGCAGCATTCTCTTTGATGATTTGCGCAAGGAAGCGCAGGAGATGACCGCCGTTCCGGTGGAAGTATGAAGAAGATCGGCTTCTTCAAATCCGTGCGCGAAGATATCCGCGCGGTCTTCGAGCGCGACCCGGCGGCGCGTTCGCTGTTCGAAGTCCTGCTTTGCTATCCAGGCCTGCATGCGCTCTGGTTGCATCACCTGAACCATTGGCTTTGGCGGCACAACTTCCGCTTTCTGGCACGCTGGCTCTCGCAGTGGGCGCGTTTTTTCACCGGTATTGAAATCCATCCCGGCGCGGAAATCGGCCGTCGCTTGTTTATTGATCACGGTATGTCCGTGGTCATCGGTGAAACCACCATCATCGGCGACGATGTCACCATTTATCAGGGCACCACGCTCGGCGGCACCGGCAAGGAGAAGGGCAAGCGCCATCCTACGATCGGCGACAACGTGACCATCGGCTCTGGAGCGCGCATTCTCGGCAATATCACCGTCGGCGAAAATGCCCGTGTGGGGGCTGGTTCCGTGGTCCTGCGCAACGTACCCGCAAATTCCACCATTGTCGGCGTGCCCGGCCATATCGTGCTCCGCGATGGCAAGCGCGTCGTCCTCACCGATCCCAAAGAGATCAGCGACCCGCTCTCCGACGTCATCATCAAACTCGCCGCCGAAGTGCACGAGTTGCGGGAAAAGTTCCAGGAACACTCCCATACCACCCTGGGCGCCGAACCCGACCTTTCCATGGACGAGGAAACTCTACCCCGCCCGCCAGAAAAGAAACTCACGGCCACGGAAGTTTTTGGCGACGACTACTACGACTTCCAGATCTGAAGCCGCGCCGGGATGAGTTATCCTCTTCGCGTGCAACTCTCCGTCGCGCTCATCACGTTCAATGAAGAAGCCAATCTGGCCCGCACCCTGGCCAGCCTGCAACCACTGATCGCCGATGGCCGCGGTGAAATCATTGTGGTGGATTCCGGCTCCACCGATGGCACGGTTGCAATCGCCAGGTCGGCGGGAGCAAAAGTCTTCGTGGAGCCCTGGAAGGGTTTTGCGGCGCAGAAGAATTCGGCACTGGAAAAGGCCCGCGGCGACTGGATTCTCAGCCTGGATGCGGATGAGTCGCTCGAACCCGACCTGGCCTCAGAGATTGCGGCGCTGCTTTCGAATGCGAACTCGGGATCGCCGATCGCCGGGTACACCATCCCGCGCAAGAACCACTTCCTGGGCCGCTGGGTGCGCCACGGCGGTTTCTGGCCCGACCGCAAACTGCGACTCTTCAGGCGCGGCATGGCTGCCTTCGAAGACCGGCTGGTTCACGAAGACGCGCGTCTCAAAGATGGCCCGACCGCTGCGCTCCAACATGCCCTGGTCCACCATTCCTACCCGACCCTGTCTGACTACATCCAGCACATGAACCACTACTCTTCCCTGGGCGCGGAGATGGCGGTGGCGAAGGGCCACAGCCGCTTCAGCCTGCTCAACATCGTGCTGCGCCCCGCCGCCACCTTCGCCTACAACTATTTCTTCCGCCTCGGCTTCCTGGACGGGCGCGAAGGCCTCCTGCTACACCTCTACCACGCTGTTTATGTGTCGTGGAAATATGCCAAGGCGTGGGAACTGGCGCACGGCAACAACAAGTAAGCGCAAGCTACCCGGCCCGAGTCCCATCCGGCACCGGACTCTCGGGCACCGCCAGCACGGGCCGCACCCCGTCGGCGTAACCGATATCGAACAGCATGCCCTCGGATACCACGCCGCGCATTTTCTTTGGCTCCAAATTAACGACGAACAACGCCTGTCGTCCTTCGACCTCGCGCGGGTTCGGACGCTCCTTGCGAATGCCCGCCACAATCGTCCGCTTGTGATCACCAAAATTCACCCGCAGTTGGCACAGGCTGTCAGAATTCGGCACATCTTCCACCAATTCAATCGTCCCCATGCGGATGTCCAGCTGGTTGAGAACATCCAGAGTCACTGTCGCTTTCACCGGAGCCGTCATGCAGAAATTTTACCCTGTCACCTGGCCCCTGCCCGGTCGCCTGCACGCCTTTTGTGATCCAGCTCCTTTCGTCCAAGCTTGAGGTTGAAGCTTTCCGCCCGCTTCCTTATGATCGATCGAGCGGGGAGCGTCGCAATGCCAGAGAAGAAGCTGATTTCCAAGCCTACGATCGCTGAGAGTCCCATCGCCGACGTGTTTGACGGCCGCACACCCGCCGACTCCGAAAAAACCTGGGCAGAGAAGACGCTTGCGCCCACCCTGGAGAAGGCACCCGAGAAACCCATCGGCGCGGCCACCGGCACCAATCTCGACGAGCACGGTCACGCCCGCTTCAGCACGATTTCCAATCTTCCCATTCGGCGCCTGTACACTCGCGCCGATCTGCCCGAAGATTGGACCTACGAAAAATATCTTGGCTATCCCGGACAGGAACCTTACACCCGCGGCATTCATGCCACCGGCTATCGCGGCAAACTTTGGACCATGCGCATGTTCTCCGGCTTCGCCTCGCCGGAAGAAACCAACCAGCGCTACAAATATCTGCTGGAACACGGCGGCGGCGGCCTCTCCGTCGCTTTCGATCTGCCGACACTCATGGGTTACGACTCCGACCACGCGCAGAGCGAAGGGGAGGTAGGAAAGTGCGGGGTGGCCATCGACTCTCTCGAGGACATGGAAATCCTTTTCGGTGGCATCCCACTCGAGCAGATCACCACGTCCATGACCATCAACTCGCCGGCTTCCGTTTTGTGGGCGATGTATTTGGTGGTCGCGGAAAAACAGGGCGCCGACTGGAAGAAAATCTCGGGCACACTGCAAAACGACATTCTCAAGGAATACATTGCGCAGAAGGAATATATCTATCCGCCCGCGCCTTCCATGCGCCTGGTGGTCGACACGTTTGAGTTCGGTTCGCGGGCTACGCCCAAATTCAATACGGTTTCCATCAGCGGCTACCATATCCGCGAAGCCGGTTCCACCGCCTTGCAGGAATTGGCTTTCACTCTCTACGACGGCGTGGAATACGTGGAGTGGGCGCGCCGCCGCGGTTTGGATGTCGACGACTTCGGCCCGCGCCTTAGTTTCTTTTTCAACGCGCACAACGATTTTTTCGAAGAGATCGCAAAATACCGCGCCGCCCGCAAGATCTGGTACCAGATTATGAAGGACCGGTTCGGCGCGAAAAACCCGCGCACCCGGCTGTTGCGCTTTCACAGCCAGACCGCCGGAGTGTCGCTGCCGGCGCAGCAACCCCTCAACAACATTGCCCGCGTAGCCATTCAGGCGCTGGCGGCGGTGCTGGGCGGCACCCAGTCGCTGCACACCGACGCCTACGACGAAGCTCTCGCTCTGCCCACCGAAGACGCTGCCCGCATCGCGTTACGCACCCAGCAGATCATCGCCTACGAAAGCGGTGTGGCCCAGACGGTGGACCCGCTCGGCGGTTCTTATTTTCTGGAGCGACTCACCCTCGACATGGAAAAAGGCGCATTCGATTATTTCAGCAAGCTTGACGCCATGGGCGGCATGGTCAAGGCCATCGATCGCGGCTACCCGCAAAAGGAAATCGCGGAAGCTTCCTATCAATACCAGCGCGCCGTCGAAGCAAAGGAGAAAATCACGGTTGGCGTCAACGAGTTCACTATCGAAGAAGAGTCCCCGCGCACTCTCTATATTGGTGAATCCGTGGCCCAGCATCAGACCAGAAAGCTGCAGGCGCTGCGCTCGCGCCGCTCCAATGAAGAAGTGACCCGCCGCCTCTACGCCCTCAAGAAAGCCGCCGCCAAGGAACCCACCCTCTCCACCAATGGCGGCATTTCCGAGGCCAACACCATGCCCTACATCATCGACGCCGTGCGTGCCTATGCCACCGTCGGGGAAATTTGCGAAGCCCTGCGCGAGGTGTATGGAACGTATACCGAAGTGAGCGTTACGTAAGAGCTCTCTAGACCAGCCCAGTCGCGCGGTACACTGACATTAGTTATGAAGACCGACCTCGCCAACGTCACCATAACCCTGGAAGAGGAAGTGGTTAGCTGGGCCCAACTCGAAGCCGCCCGGCGAGGCACCAGCGTGCCCCGCTTGCTCGCCGAACTTCTGAAACAACACGTGCGCGAGCAGGATGGCTACGGTGCCGCCATGCGCCGCGCCTTGGCCCGTAAGCCCTTCCTGAAGACGAAGGGCCGCTACCCCTCCCGCGATCACGCCCATGACCGCACTCGTCTTCGTTGACACCAGCAACCCTGGCGTACCGAGCCACAACCTGGCACTCCTCAATCCCCTGGCAGCC
>JBGQDM010000095.1:0-12607 GCA_041495845.1 Terriglobia bacterium
GGTCCGGCGGCCAAACCCGGCGACCGAGCGCGCATCAGCAACGTCGTGATTCGGGACAAGAGCATCATTTTTGAGATCAACGGCGGCCCGGTTAAGAAGAAGAAGTGGTATCAGCGTGTCACGGTGGGCGGCTCCGGCGGCGAGACGCCCATTGCGCCCACCGATGCCGACGCCAATCCTCGCGGCTCTTACCTCGAGCTGCAGTTTGAAGGTTATGTGCCCGAGTTGACCGTGCCCGAAATCAAGGCGCTGCTGCGGCCCGCGTTTGACTTCGATGCGAAGTCTGCCGTCGAGGCCTACCTGGAAACGGTGCCCCGAAACGTCAAAGAAGCCATTCGCGATCACCGCGTTTTGGTGGGCATGAATCGCGAGATGGTTACTTACGCCAAAGGCCGTCCGCCGCGCAAACTGCGAGAGAAGCAGAATGACGTCGAGTATGAAGAATGGATTTACGGCCAGCCGCCGGAAGATGTGGAGTTTGTACGCCTGGTCGGCGACGAAGTCATTCAGATGGAAATTATGAAGGTGGGTGGGGAGAAGATTCTGCGTACGGAGAAAGAAGTTGAACTCGCCCCGGCCGAAACCGTGGCACAGGAAGCCCCGGCCGAAGGCTCCACCGATGCACCCAAGCCTACGCTGCGCCGTCCTGGTGAGGAACCGGAACCAGAGGTTGACGGACGTAGCCGGACGCCGCGGAAGCCCGGCCCACTGTCTCCACCGCCTGCCGACCCCAACACGCCTCCACCCAATTTCGTTTCCAGCCTGTAGCGGCGAAACCAAGGTGCGCTCTGATGGGGCACAGGGTCACTCTCCCGGGTCACTCTCCGGGCACCCGGCTTGGCGGTTTTCTCCGCATCCTTCTACACTAGAGAGCTGTGAAGCTTGCTCTCGGCCAGATCAACCCGACGATCAACGACTTCGCCGGGAACACCGCCAAAATTGTGGACTATGCCCGGCGCGTCCAAGCCGGCGGCGCCGCTCTCGCCATTTTTCCGGAATGCTCGGTGGGTGGATACCCGCCACGCGATCTAGTGGAGCGGCCGTTGTTTGTGGCCCGCAGCAGCGAAGCTTTGGACAAAATCGCCGACGCCACCCGCGGCATCGCCGTGATCTGCGGGCTGGTCACTCCGGCGCTGGCGGAAACGGGAAAATCTGCAATGAATTCGGCGGCGCTGCTGCAGGACGGTCGCCTGGCCTTCCTGCAGTCAAAAATGCTGCTGCCGACTTACGACGTGTTTGACGAGGCCCGCAACTTCGCGCCGGCCCGGAGCCAGGGTGTTTTTCCCCTGGGCGACAAGTCGGTGGCGGTGACCATCTGCGAAGACGCGTGGAATGACAAACATTTCTGGAACAAACGGCTTTACACCACCGATCCGGTGGAGTCGCTGATTCACGCGGGCGCGAATCTTGTGGTCAACATTTCCGCTTCGCCATTCTGGATGGGGAAACGCGAACTTCGCCGGGACATGCTGGCCACCATCGCCCGCAATGATCGTGTCCCCGTCGTCATGGTCAACCAGGTGGGCGGAAATGACAGCCTGGTGTTTGACGGCTCCAGCCTGGCCTTCGATTGCACCGGCCGCATCATCGCGCAAGGCAAGTCGTTCGAGGAAGACCTGGTCTTCGTCGACATCGGCAGCATGACGGGAGATATGCATGAACAGATTGCCGGCGATGAAGCCAGCGTGTATGCGGCATTGGTGCTGGGGACGCGGGACTACGTTCGCAAATGTGGCTTTGCGCGGGTCATCATCGGCCTGAGCGGCGGCATTGACTCAGCGATTACGGCGGCCATTGCGGTGGATGCTCTGGGCCCGGAGAACGTCATCGGGGTCGGCATGCCCGGCCCCTATTCTTCGCCGGGCAGTATTGACGACGCCCGCGCTCTGGCCCAGAACCTCGGCATTCGCTTCGAGTTGCTCGGGATCAATGCCCTGTGCGACGCCGCCGGGAAAACGCTGGCGGAAGTGTTTGCCGGCCGGCCCGCGGATGTTACCGAAGAGAACATCCAGTCGCGGGCGCGCGGCCTGCTCCTGATGGCGCTTTCCAACAAGTTCAACGCCATCGTGCTCAGCACTGGGAACAAGTCCGAACTGGGCGTGGGCTATTGCACGCTCTACGGCGACATGGTGGGCGGGCTGGCGGTCATTTCCGACGTGCCCAAGACCATGGTCTACCGCCTCAGCCGCTATGTGAACTCGCGCCGCCTGGTGATTCCGGTGGCCACCATCGAAAAGCCTCCGTCCGCCGAACTTCGTTTCGGCCAGAAGGACACCGACTCGTTGCCGTCGTACGAAGTGTTGGATGTAATTCTGGAGGAATACATTGCCGACTCGAATTGTGCCGAGCAGATTGCGCGCGAACATGGTTTCGATTTGGCCCTAGTCCAGCGGGTGGTGCGCATGGTGGATCGCGCCGAATATAAGCGCCTGCAGGCAGCGCCGGGACTGAAAATTTCCGGCAAGGCATTTGGCATGGGGCGCCGTTTTCCCATCGCCGCCAAGACGGAGTCCTGATTTGCGGGGTCCACTGGCGCACGATGGTTACACTCACAAATTTGGAAGGGTGATCATGAAACGCATTCTTCGCTGGTCGGTTTGTCTATTGGGCCTGATGCTTCCGCTGGTGGCGCAGGAAAAGCTGCCACCCGCACCCGCTTTACCGTCTGAAGAAACGGTGAATTCCTTCCTGCAACAGTCCTTCGGCTACGAGCCCACGGTGCAGTGGAAGGTGGTGAGTATTCAGCCCGCCAGCTTCGGCCTGGCGGAAGTCAGCGTCATTCTGATCAACCAGGGGCAGCAGAGTTTCAGTCGGCTGTGGATTACGCCGGACGGAAAACACGCCCTTGTCGGAGAAGTGATTCCCTTTGGCGCTAGGCCTTACGCCGAGGCCAAGCAACAGCTCAGCAAGGCGACCGGGCCGGCCCACGGGCCCGCGGAGGCTCCAGTGACGGTGGTGGAGTTCAGCGACTTCCAGTGTCCACACTGTAAAGATGCGCAGCCGGCGGTGGAGAAACTCTTTGCCAGCCAGCCAAATGTGAGATTTGTGTTCCAGAACTTTCCCTTGCCTTCGCACGACTGGGCGATGAAAGCAGCCAGCTACGCGGATTGCGCCAGCCGCGGGAACGCGGATGCCTACTGGAAATTCGTCGGTGCGGTCTTTGCAACGCAGGCGGACATTACCGCCTCCACGGCTGACGAGAAGCTAACCAGTATTGCCGATAATACTGGTTTGAAGGGTGCCGAGATCGCCACGTGCGCGGCCAAGCCGGAGACGCAGGTGCGCGTGCAGGCGTCGGTGGATTTCGGCAAACAACTGGAGGTAACCAGTACGCCGACGTTCTTCATCAACGGTCGTCGCATCGCGGATTACGCTCACCTGCCAGATGACATTCTGAACAAGATGATCGAGTTCCACGCCAAGGAAGGGAAGTAGATCAGAACTTCCTTTACCGCGTCGGGGGCAGCCAGATTTCTCGTGAGCTGTCGCGCTCGCCCATGTCCAGCACGTGAGGTGTGATCACGATCAGCAGTTCGTCGTCGTTCTCCTGTTTGTCGTTTACTGACGAAAGCTGCTGTAATCCCGGAATGCGGCTCAACAGGGGAAGGCCGCTGACGCTGCGCTGCTCGGTCCGGTTGATGGCGCCCGCGACTACGCTTGACTCGCCGTCCTTCAGCGAGACCTGCCCCTTGTACTCCCGGTTGCTGATGATGGGGACACCGTTCAGGCTGGTTCCGCCCAGTGCTTTGAGCGTGAACTCCAACTCCAGGCTGACGTCGCGGTTACCGTGAACAAACGGTTTGGCCTTCAGATTGATGCCCAGGTCTTCGTAGCTGAAGGAGGGAAATGCCGGCTGGAAGCTGTTGTTGGCAAGGACGCGCGAAATGGCCGGCGTATTGAAGATCGGCGCAAACGACGCATTGAGGATGGGAATACGCTCGCCGATGTGCAAGGTGGCAGCGTTTCCCTGGCCCGCGCGCAATTGCGCATGTTCGATTGATTTCACGTCGGATTCGTTGAGCGAGAGGTTGGCGGTGAGCGTCCCCAGACTCAAACCAAACAGGGTAAGCCCGCCGCCGAAGGTAGCGACAGGCTGACTGAAGAGTGAGTTTTGCTGGTTCTGCAACTGCGCCAGGAGCGCCGAGATTTGTGTCTGGTTTGCCTGGTTGATGCCGCCGTTGGCGATCAGCTGATTGATCAGGTCCTGTATATTCTGGCCGCCCGCGAGCTGCAGGGCAGCCGCCGGGATGTTGAACAGACTGAACTGCGTGGGGACCTGTAACCCGATCTTGCGCATGTAACTATGACTGATTTGATAGACGCGTACCTCCAGCATGACCTGCGGAGTGCGGTCATCGAGGGCTCCAATGAAACGGGTGACCGCCTCCAACGTGTTTTGCGGTGCTCGTAGGGTGATGGTAGAGGCACCGGGCTGGACCGTAATCACGCGTACTTCAAAGATGGTGCGCAGCAGGTTCGCGAGGTCGTTGAGCTGGGTAACAGAGGCCGCGCCCGGAAGATAGAACATGCGCAAGGCCATGTGCTCATAGGCGCGACGGTTGTCGGGGTTATCCGCCGCCACAATGAGTTCGTGCTCGCTCAGCGGCGCCCAGAAGGTCTTGGTAACAGCGCAGGCGGCCTGCATGGCGGTAGAAAAGTCAGTGGCGTCCAGATCAAAGCGCACCTGGCGCGTTGGTGTGGAGTCGTCCACAATGGTGCTGATGCCGTAGCGGCGCGCAACTTCGGGCAACAAGGTGCGCGAGTCGCCGCGAAAGTGAAACGCGGCCAGCACTGGTTTCGGATCGAGTTCAACCGGACTGGCGGCGGCCACCATTTGCACGGGAGCCCGTGCGACTGGTGGAGGAGTTCCCAGCGCATCCCGCGTCCGCTGCATTGCCCATTCGTTCTGGGGATCGAGCCGCAACGCAGTTTGGAATTCCGCTAGCGCTTCCTCTTGCTTGTGCTGTTCCAGAAGTCCGTTTCCACGCTGCAAGTGTTCGCGGATCACCTGCTGTTTGGTGAATTCGTAGGCGGTGCGATAGCCGACATCCTGCGGCGAGAGATGGGAAGCCGTCTGGAAATATTCCATAGCTTCCTCTGCACGCTGCTTCTTTCCGGCGCGGAGGCCGTTCTCGAAGGCATCGCGTGCCTGCTTCAGGTCGTGCTTGGAAATCACGCAGGCGCCCTGGGCGGTGGCGCACGGCGCTACCGGGACACCTGCTGGCGGCGTGTCAGCCACCGATGTCGGTCCGACCGCAAGCAGGAACGCGAGAATCAGAAAAAGCGGCATTTCGGCTAATTGTAACCGGGTTAGGTCGCCCGACAATGTTCCCAAACGAGGTGCTAGCACTTTCGTTTTCGCCAGCATCCTCCGCATAGAACGGCGCCACCACGCTAACTTGCAGAAGACAATCGGGGACGGGTCAGTGGCCGTCGTTCTCACGCAGCATGATGCGCGTGATGGATTGGGCGCGCCCGCTGGCGTCATCGCATGCCACCAGGGTCGCGCACAGCCGCACGTCGCCGGTGGCAGCTTCAAAACGCACGGGCATGTTGTTGAGAAACTTCTCGACTACGAGGTCTTTCTGCACGCCGATGACGCTGTCGTAGGGCCCGGTCATGCCCACATCGGTTTGAAAAGCTGTGCCTCGGGGCAGAACGTGCTCATCCGCCGTGGGCACGTGGGTATGGGTTCCCAGCACGGCAGTTGCGCGCCCATCGACATACCAGCCGAAAGCGATCTTTTCTGAAGTGGCTTCGGCGTGGAGGTCGATCAGAATGACTTTGGCTTGCGTTTCCCGCAGCAGTTGGTCGGCCATGCGGAACGGATCGTCATTCGATCCCATGAAGATGCGTCCCTGCAGGTTGATCACGCAATACGGCGTGCCGTTTTTCGCCACGCCTTCGTAGCGGCCCCAGCCGGGCATTCCGGGCGGAAAGTTGGCAGGCCGGAGCACGCGGCGCGCCGGGCTGTGAGGATTGCCATCCGCTTGTTTGAAGTACTCCAGAATCTCGCGCTTGTCCCAGACGTGATTGCCCGTGGTGATGACAGCAATGCCCATCTCGAACAACTCTTCCGCCAGCGCCGGGGTGATGCCGAAACCAGCGGCGGAATTTTCACCGTTGGCTACGACCAGATCCACACTGTGCTTCTGGACGAGGCCAGCCAGACGGGCGCGCACGATGTTGCGCCCGGGACGGCCAAAAATATCGCCGATAAAGAGAATGTTCACGCTGTTTCAGAGTAGCACGCGAGTTCAGGCCTGGCCGCGCGCCGCCGGGGCGGCGGTTTTCTTGGGCAGGATTTCGCCAATGCGGCGGATTTGCGCGCCGACGCCTTTGAGTTTCTCTTCGATATGTTCATAGCCGCGATCAATGTGGTAAACGCGGTCAATGATGGTTTCGCCGTCGGCGACCAGCGCGGCCAGCACCAGGGAAGCGGAGGCACGCAGATCGGAAGCGAGCACGGCCGCGCCGCTGAGGGGAGTCTTGCCGCGCACAATGGCGCGTCGGCCCTCGATCTTGATGTTCGCGCCCATGCGCACCATCTCCTGGGCGTGCATGAAACGGTTTTCAAAAATATTTTCGGTAACGATGGACGTGCCTTCGGCCTGCGTGGCCAGCGCCATGTACTGCGCCTGCATGTCCGTGGGGAAACCGGGAAACTCTTCGGTAGCCACATCGGCGGCCCTGAGTCCGCCATCGGCTCGCACCCGGACGCCCTCGGCAGTGGCATCAATGCGAACGCCAGCTTCGCGGAGTTTCTGTAACAACGCGCCCAGGTGTTCCGGGTCGCATCCGATCACGTGCAGGTCGCCACCGGTGAGGGCTCCGGCGACGATGAAGGTCCCGGCCTCAATGCGGTCAGGAATGATGCGATGCTTGGCGCCATGCAGCTTGCTGACGCCCTTGATGCGAATCGTGGACGTGCCCGCCCCTTCAATCTTCGCGCCCATTTTGATGAGCAGGTTCGCGAGATCGGTGACTTCAGGCTCGCGGGCGCAGTTTTGCATCACGGTATCGCCGTCGGCCAGGGTCGCGGCCATGAGCAAATCTTCCGTGCCGGTGACGGTGATCTTGTCGAAAACGATCTCACCGCCTTTGAGGCGATCGGCGCGAGCCTCGACATAGCCGTGCTCAACGGCGATGGTGGCGCCGAGCTGTTCCAGCCCCTTGATGTGGAGATCAATCGGACGCGCTCCAATGGCGCAGCCGCCGGGAAGCGAAACGCGGGCCCGTCCAAACCGGGCCACCAGCGGCCCCAACACCAGGGTAGAGGCGCGCATGGTCTTGACCAATTCGTAGGAGGCTTCGGGTGCGAGAACCTTGTCGCACTGAATGATGGTGCGATGGTGAGCGCGGCCGTAGCCAAGTTCCACTTGTGCACCCATGGCGGCCAGCAGATTGCGTTCGGTCTGGATGTCGTGTACTTGTGGGATGTTTTCCAGAATGACCTGCTCGTCGGTGAGCAGAGCGGCGGCCATAGCGGGAAGGGCGGAGTTCTTGGCGCCGCTGACGCGAATGGTGCCGAGCAAGGGATTGCCGCCGCGGATAACGAGTTTGTCCATTTCCAGATCAGTCCTTAACTGGTACGCAAGCGGGCCATCGGAACTCCTCCCGTGGCGCACCGACAATTCTAAAGGGGATTAGGCGGGAGGAAGAGTATTTCCGAGGCACCCGGGCAACCAACCGCGGCAGCGCAAGAATGATGCGGGGCAACGAAGCAGTGACCAGGGAGGAAGAGAGAGAGTTTGGGTTGTATGACTATATATTATATTGTATTATGTCGTCATGGACAAGCAGACAATCAGCTTTCGGCTGGATACGGACAAAGTTTCAGCGCTGGATTCGCTGGCGGATGCACTGGACCGCGACCGCAGCTACTTGTTGAACGAGGCGGTGCGAGCGTACCTGGAGATTCAGGAGTGGCAGACCGAGCATATTGTGGCGAGCCTGCAACAGGCTGAGGCCAGGCAGTTGGTCAGCCATGCGGAAGTGAAGAGGGCAGCCGGAAAGTGGCGGCGCAGGTGAAGCTGACATGGACGCGGATCGGAGCGGCTGATCTGCGGGCGGCGTGGGAATACATTGCAGAGGAAAATCCGGCCGCAGCTGAGCGGGTGCTGGAAAAGATTTTGCGCGGGGTGGAAGCCCTGGAGCGCCATCCCAAATTGGGTCGAGCGGGCCGAGTGGAGGGAACGCGGGAACTCATGATCCCGGGAACTCCGTTTGTGGTTGCCTATTGCTTGCGCAACGAGAAAGAAGAGGTCCAGATTCTGGCGGTATTGCACGGAGCCAGGAAATGGCCGGAGGCCTTCTAAACCCGCAGAGTTGGTCAGCGCAGCAGGAGCTTCAGCTTTGGCCCGGTAAAAACAAACCCTTCCTGTTCATAAAAATGCCGAGTGCGGGCCCAGCGTTCGGACTCGGGTGCGGTTACATCAATACGCGGCCAGCCGCGGTTCTTGCCGAAGGCCTTCGCCGCTTCCAACAGCGCCTTCCCAATTCCCTGAGAGCGTGATCCGGGGGCAACGTACATTTCGTCAATGACGCCGTAGTAGCCGTTATTGTAAAGGGCGAAGGTTTCGTTGAGCGTGAGAATGCCAGCGGGTTCGCCATGAACCGTGCGGGCAATGAATACGTGGAAACGCTCGGCGTTGTCCCGCCAGATGCGTTCGAGGGCGGCATAGTCCATCGCGCCCAGTTCTTCACCCTCTTCGCCGAGTTCGCGCAGCAGGGCCTCGATCATCGGGAACCCGAGAGACGATTGGTCGGGGGACAGGCGTTCAACAGTGGGAGCTAGCATGTCCTTCTCCTGAGATCGAGGGTCGAGCATAGAGGGTTGAGTTGTCCAAACTACCGGCGTCTCCCGGCTGCATGAATGGCGCGCCGCGCATTGCCGCCGTGAGACTTGAGCAGGCGGCGGGCAGCGGCTGCGGTCTTTCCCGTCTGCAGCATGACGAGAGCGACGGGCACGCTGTTTCCGCTGGCGTTGAGGGCAGCGGCGGCCGTCTTGCGGTCGACCTCAGCCGCTTTCTCCAGAATGCCCACAGCGCGCTCCGCCAACTTCTCATTCTTGGGGTTCACATTGACCATGAGGTTGCCGTACACGTAACCCAGCCGGGTCATAGCACCGGTGGAGAGCATATTCAGGACCATCTTTTGGGCGGTTCCCGCTTTCATGCGGGTGGAGCCAGCAATCACTTCCGGGCCGGCGGGCGTAACGATGGCGATTTGTGCGGCGCGGGCGAGCGGGGATCCGGGATTACAGGTGACCGCCACCGTAGCTGCGCCGCGCTGGCGAGCGTATTCCACGGCGGCAACGGTGAAAGGAGTACGCCCGCTCGCGGCCAGACCTACAACTACATCGTTTTTGGTGGGCTTGCGGCCGGACATTTCTTTCTGCCCCAGGGCGCGGGAGTCTTCGTTCGCCTCCACGGCGGCGCCCAGGGCTTTGTGCCCGCCCGCAATGATGAATTGCACCATGCGCGGAGGAGTGCCGAAAGTGGGCGGACATTCGGCGGCGTCGAGCGCGCCCAGTCGACCGCTGGTGCCAGCGCCGACATAGATGAGGCGGCCCCCGCGGCGCAGGGAGCGGGCGACTATCTCTACGGCTCGAGCAATCTGCGGCAGCGCGGCGCGGACGGCACGCGCGACTTTGGCATCTTCGCGGTTGATGATGCGGACAAGTTCGAGGGCGGATTTTTCGTCAAGGCGTTCCGAGGCGGGATTGCGCCGCTCCGTTACGAGATGGCCGACTGCGGATTTTTGCTTGCGGATCAATCTGCTCTCACCTCTAAGGCCACAGCATGCACCTCATGTCAGCGCTTTCATGATCGCATCATGGAAGCGTGGGCGAATCTGTTTGATTGCCTGGTTGGCGCAATCCGGCCAGGTGCGGTTCGTCAGCAAGGTTATCGAAATCTGGCGCTCGGGGTCGAGCCACAACGAGGTTCCCGTATACCCGAGGTGGCCAAAGGAGCGGGGCGAGAAATACTGGCCCGCTTGGGAGGGAGGGGAAGGGGTATCCCAGCCGAGCGCGTGAGCGGTGCCGGGTGGTGAAGTTTCGCGCCGCGTAAAGAGCGCAATCGTCTCCGGGCGCAGGACGGGTTCGCCGCCCGGGAGCAGGGCATGCGCGAAGCGCGCCACATCTTCGGCGGGTGCAAACACACCGGCATGACCGGCCACACCGCCCAGGACGCTGGCATTTTCGTCGTGCACTTCACCTTGCACAATGCGGTGGCGGAAACTCTGATCGTCAACGGTGGGCGGAATCAGCGGCCGCAACGCCGGCGGTGGGTTGAAGCCGGTGTGGGACAACCCCAGCCGTCCAAACATTTCGCGCTGGCAAAAAGTATCGAGGGGTTCATCGGCGATGCGGGCGAGCACCTCGCCGAGCACGATGAAGCCGACGTCACTGTATTCCGCGCGCGATCCGGGTGCGGCTGTGAGCGGCGTCGAGTACGCGAGAGTCAGCAGTTCTGCCCGCGATTTCGCGCGCAGAAAAAGTTTTTCATACGCCGGTAGTCCCGAAGAATGTGCCAGCAACATACGCAAAGTGATGGCGGCGCGGTGCGAGTCTGGCCCGTCGAATTCAGGCACCACGGAAACGACAGGAGCCTCCAGGTCGAGCAGCCCGCGCTGGTAGAGCAGCATGGCCATGGCGGTGGTGGCAACAACTTTGGAAAGCGAGGCCAGGTCAAAGATGGTGGCCGGTTGGACGGCGAGAGAGTCTGCGGCAAAAGTGAAATGGCCAAAAGCGGTCAGCGCGACCAGCTTGCCGCCGTGGGTGACGGCGGTGGCAGCGCCAGGGAAGGCACGGGCAGCGATGGCCTCGCGCAGGATGGCATAGGCGGGCGCAAAGGTGGTCTCCTGCTGCTCGTCGCCGCGAAGTAGGTTCAGGGCCAGGGATCCTCGGGGAACTGAGCGGGTTATAGCAGAGGCGTGAGGGCAGGTAAAGGGCGGAACCAAGTCAGTTCACGCGCGCGGCGCGGCTCTTGTTATGCTTGCAGCCGTGAGGCGTATTCCTTTTCTTCTCGGTCTTCTTTTCAGTCTGATGGCTTGCCCGGGTGTGGCTGCTGCAGCCGCCAAAACCCAGCCTTCTGCCGCTACTCCTTTGACGGTCGTGGACAGTGTGATCGAGCAGGCGATCCACGAGGGCAAAATTCCCGGCGCGGTGTTGCTGGTGGGGCACGACGGGAAGGTGGTCTACCGCAAAGCTTACGGCGCGCGCGCGCTGGAGCCGCGGCGTGAAGTGATGACCCTCGACACCATCTTCGACATGGCGTCGCTGACCAAAGTGGTGGTGACCACAACCTGCGTAATGCGGCTGTTCCAGGAAGGCAAAATCAAGCTCAACGATCCCGTGGCTCGCTATCTGCCGGAGTTTGCGCAAAACGGGAAGGACGACGTCACGGTGCGGCAGTTGCTGGTGCACTATTCCGGGCTGCGCGAAGATCTCGACCTGAAAGAAAAATGGGAAGGGAAGGACACCACCTACCGGATGGCATTCGCCGAGAAACCAGTCTATCCGCCTGGATCGCGATTTCTTTACAGCGATATCAACTTCATCACGTTGGGCGCGCTGGTGGAGCGGGTCAGCGGTGTGACGCTCGATGCCTACGCGACCCAACATGTGTTCGTGCCGCTGGGCATGGCGCATACGCGATTTCAGCCACCCGCGGCGTGGAAGAAGAAAACCGCGCCGACTGACTATGACGATGACCACGTGATGTTACGAGGCGTGGTGCATGATCCGACGGCGCGGCGGATGGGCGGAGTGGCGGGACATGCGGGGTTGTTCTCCACGGCGGATGACTTGGCGAAATTTGCGCAGGCGCTGCTCAACGGCGGCGGCAGCGTGCTTGCGCCCCTCACCGTGGAGAAAATGACCACTCCGCAACAGCCTCCGACAGCAACCGCGGTGCGCGGGTTCGGGTGGGACCTGGACTCGCCCCTTTCGAGCAACCGCGGCGAAGTATTTCCTATTGGTTCGTTCGGGCACACCGGGTTTACCGGAACCTCGCTCTGGATTGATCCGGTTACGCGCTCCTACATCATCCTGCTGGCCAATGCCGTCCACGTGAAGGAGGGCAATGCGGTTTCGCTGCGGACGCGAGTGGCGTCGGCGGTGGCGGCGGCGTTGAAGCTGAGTGTGCCCGAGGCGGAACGCCTGCGACTGGAGCGGATCACCGGCTACAACGAGAGTCAGACTGCGTCGCACCGGGTAGCGGTGCGCAATGGCCAGGTGAAGACGGGCATTGATGTGCTCGAGGAGCAGGGGTTTCAGGTTCTGCGGTCGGCCAGCGGAAAGCGGCGCATCGGGCTGCTGACCAATCAGACGGGGGTGAACAGCCAGGGGCGCCGGACGATTGATGTGCTGGCTAACGCGGAAGGCATTTCTTTAGAAGCGATCTTCAGTCCCGAGCATGGCGTGACCGGTACCCTGGACACGACCGAGATCGGGAACTCCCGCGATGCGGTGACGGGAATTGCGGTCTATAGCGTTTATGGTGGGGGTGATGCCGCTAAGCGGCCCGCGGCGGAAGTCCTGAAAACCCTAGACGCGGTAGTGGTGGATTTGCAGGATGTTGGTGTGCGCTTCTACACCTAC
>JBGQDM010000096.1:0-12387 GCA_041495845.1 Terriglobia bacterium
CCGCCGGCACCGAGCGCGCCGCTTCCGAATTCGCGCGCAAGAGCTTGCTCGACAAGGCCCGCTCGCGTCCCGACCTGGTGCGCGAAGTGCTCAACAAAGTCCGCCGTGACGGCGTGTTCTCCACTCTGGGAGCCGTCCAGAGCCGCCTCGACCAGCCGCTCGCCGTTGGCTACAGCAGCTCGGGTGAGGTAATCGCGGTGGCCGAAGACGTTACCGACATTGCCGTCGGCGATGCCGTGGCTTGCGCCGGAGCCGGCTATGCCGTGCACGCCGAGTTTGCCTGCGTGCCGCGTCTGCTGCTGGCAAAAATCTCTGACCCGTCCGCTGTGGCTTGGGAACACGCTGCTTTCGGAACCCTCGGCGCCGTTGCTTTACATGGCGTTCGCGTTGCAGAAGTCCGGCTCGGCGATCTGGTCGGTGTGATCGGTTTGGGACTGATTGGCCAGTTGACCGTGCAGATTCTCAAGTCCGCAGGTTGCCGCGTGCTCGGCTACGATCTCGACCCGGTGCGGGCGGAACTCGCGGTCAGTCTCGGGGCTGATGATGCCGTCGCCGACGTCAATCAGTTTCGCGAACTCGCACTGCATCGGTCTGGTGGTGCAGGTCTCGACTCCATTCTGATTACCGCGGAAACCCCCAGCAGTGAACCGGTGCAGCTTGCCGGTGCGGTGGCCCGCGATCGCGCCATCGTGGTTGCCGTCGGCACCGTCGGCATGGACATCCAGCGCAAAGCCTACTTCGAAAAGGAATTGGACTTCCGTGTCTCGCGCTCCTATGGTCCGGGGCGCTATGACAGTGCTTTCGAACAGAAAGGCCGCGACTATCCCATCGGCTACGTGCGCTGGACGGAAACGCGCAACCTCGCCGCCTTCCTCGACTTGCTCGCGGAGGGAAAAGTCCGCGTCGCGCCCATGATCACCCATCGCTTTCCCATCGAGAACGCGCGCCAGGCCTACGATCTCGTCACCGGCACTCGGCGCGAGCCATCGCTCGGGATTGTGCTGACCTACCCGGAGTCGGAAGCTCCACTCACTCGCGTGATCGCGTCTTCCGCCGCCAGTCCCGCCGGCAGCGTTCGACTTGGTGTTCTTGGCGCCGGCAGTTTTGCCGTCAACACTCTTCTTCCCGCCATCAAGGGAATTGCGGGGCTGGAATTTGCCGGTGTCTGCGCCGCAACGGGCGCTCATGCGCGCCACGCCGCCGACAAATTCAGTTTCCGTTTCTGCACTTCGGATGAAAATGAAATTCTCGGCGATGACTCGATCAACGCCGTCCTGATCGCAACCCGCCACCACCTGCACGCTCGCCAGGTGAAAGCCGCGCTGGCCGCGGGCAAACACGTTTTCTGCGAAAAGCCGCTGTGCCTTACCCAAATCGAACTTGCTGAAATAGGACACGCTCTCCGCGCACAGCCAAAAACAATTCTTGCCGTGGGATTTAACCGCCGCTTCGCTCCCCTGGCTCGCCAGCTAAAAGAATTTGTTGCTTCCTCACGCGAACCTCTGCTGATGCACTATCGCGTGAATGCCGGTTACATTGCGCCCGACCACTGGATCCAGGACCACGAGCAAGGCGGAGGGCGCCTTCTCGGCGAGGTCTGTCACTTCGTCGATTTCCTGACGTTCCTGGCAGGCGCGGAACCCGTAGAGGTCACAACGCAGTCCCTGGGCAACGCCGGCAGATATAGCGGCGACAATTTCACCCTGCTGATTCGTTTCGCCAACGGTTCGCAGGGAAGCGTACTCTATGCCGCCAATGGCGACCGCGCCTCTTCCAAAGAACGTGTGGAAGTCTTTTGTGGCGGCGCGATGGCTGTACTGGAAGATTTTCGCCGCCTCGAACTCGTCCGCGGCGGCCGCCGCCGTGTTACCCGCTCACGCACGCAGGACAAGGGTCATCGCGCCGAATGGGAAGCCTTCGTCGCCACTCTGCGTCGCGGCGGCCCTGCAGCCATCGCCTTCGAAGACATCGCCGCTTCCACTCTGGCCACTTTGTGCGCTCAGGATTCCCTCCGCTCCGGCGTGCCGGTACCGGTAAAGACACGGGAATTTCTCGCCGCCGCCTTGTCGGATGCTCTCGCCTCCAGTCACAATGAAAATCATTCCTGAGATGTTTGGTTGTGCCAGCGATCAACGTCTCACACACCAACGCGCGACGGGCCCACGCCCATGCGCCTGACGGGAGAACCCGGCCCTTGCTGATACTCGGCCTCAACATGTTTCACGCGGACGCATCCGCCGCCCTCATCCGCGACGGCGAAGTGGTCTTTGCTGTGGCCGAGGAGCGTCTCAATCGCGCCAAGCACTATGGCGGATTTCCCGCACTCGCCATCCGCGCCTGCCTCGACTTTGCCGGAGCCCGCATCACCGACATTGATCACGTCGCTGTCGGCCAGGACACCGATGCCAACCTGATTCAGAAAGTCCAATACGCGCTGACCAATCCCGCCAAGATCCTCAACTTCATCCGCCTGCGCCAACGCAAAGAATCCATGCGCGACGTGCGCGCCCTAATCGCGCAAGCCCTCGAAACCGATCCCGCCCAACTCCGATTTCAGGTTCACCACCTAGAACACCACATCGCTCACATTGCCAGCGCCTACTACTGCTCGCCCTGGGAGAGCGCCGCCGGCTTCAGCTACGACGGTTCCGGCGATTTCGTTTCCACCATGATGGCGCGCTGCCAGGGCAACGAAATCGAAGTCCTTGAGCGCGTCTTCCTCCCGCACTCGCTTGGCAGCTTCTACACCATGATTTGCGATTTCATCGGCTACCGGAAATACGGCGATGAAGGCAAAGTCATGGGCCTCGCGCCCTACGGAAAGGACACCTACTGCGAGCAAGTCAGCCGCTTCGTGACGCCGAAAAACGACGGCCTTCGCCTCGACCTCGACTACTTCCAGCCGCTCGGCAGCAATCAGGGCATGCAAGTCCGCGACGACGGTGTGGTTGAACTGGCCCGCCATTACTCCGACCGCATGGTCGAACTCTTCGGCGAGGCGCGCGTCCCGCACAGCGAAATCACACAGCGCGACATGGATCTCGCCTTCGCCATGCAGCATCGTTTTGAAGAAGTGTTTTTCGCCCTGCTCCACGAATTGCACCATCGCGTGCCGCTCACCGATTTGGCCATGGCCGGTGGCTGCGCTCTCAACAGTGTGGCCAACGGCAAACTGTTTTCGCGCACACCGTTTCAGCGCACCTGGATTCAACCTGCCGCCGGCGACGAAGGCCTGGCCATTGGTGCTGCGCTGCACACCTGCCACAGCGTGCTCAAGCAACCGCGCCGCCACGTCATGACCAACGCTTCGCTGGGTCCGGAATTTTCCGAAGCCCGCATCGAAGGCGCGCTGAAGCCCGCCAAACTAAGCTACCGCCGCCTGGAGCGCGAACCTTTACTCGAAGCTGTGGCCGAACAGATCGCCGCCGGCAATGTCACGGGATGGTTCCAAGGCCGCATGGAGTGGGGACCGCGGGCGCTCGGCAACCGTTCCATCGTCGCCCACCCCGGCCTGCCCAACATGAAGGACGTGCTCAACGCGCGCATCAAACACCGCGAATGGTTCCGCCCCTTTGCTCCGTCTATCCTCGTTGAAGCCCAGTCGGAATACTTTGAACACGACCACCCGTCGCCCTACATGCTCCACGTCTACAAAATCCGCCCGGAAAAACGCCCACTGCTCTGCGCCGTCAATCACGTCGATGACACCGGCCGCCTGCAAAGCGTGAGTCGCGACGAGAACCCCCTCTACTACGACTTGATTCGCGCCTTTCAGCGCAAAAGCGGTTTGCCCGTGGTGCTCAACACCAGCTTCAACGAGAACGAGCCCATCGTCTGCCAGCCGGAAGAAGCGATCGACTGCTTTCAGCGCACCAAGATGGACGCCATCGCCATCGGCCCATTTTTCGCGCTGAAGGCGGAGAACTGAGCGTACGTGCCCGACTCTGGCGAAAATCCGTCGCCGGCCGCGCCCGCCGCAACCCCCGCGCTCAGCCTCGAGGCGGTCGCTCTGGTTCCCCGCCTGCGCGTGCTGTGTTGGGCCGGTGATGTGCTCTACGCCTCGAACGGTTACACCCTACTCTCCTGCCGCATGCAGTCGCTGCCGCTGACCTGGCGCGAAGTGGGCCGCGTGGATACCCGCTGGTGGCGCCAGATTACCGCTCGCCACCGGCTCACCTCCCGCTTCGCTCGCGATGGCTTCCATGCGCTCGCCGTCTTACCCTCGGGTCATCTCATCGGCGCAGTTCCCGGCGCCATCGTGGCCCTCGCTCCCGGCGAGCGGCGGTTTCGCACCACGCACTCCATTCCCCGCGGCACGCGTCCGCTGAATTTCGCCGTCACTCCGGCGGGCGAAGTTTTGTGGGGAGAGTACTTCGACAACTCTGTTCGCAGCGAAGTCCACGTCTATCGCTCGCGCGATCAGGGCCGTACCTGGAACATCGCTCACACTTTCCCGCCGTTCACCATCCGCCACGTGCACAACATCGTCTACGACCGCTGGCGCGATTGCCTTTGGGTGCTTACCGGCGACGTCGGCAAGGAATGCCAGATCCTCCGCGCTTCGCTCGACTGGCGGAAAATCGACACTGTGCTCTCCGGCAACCAGCAGGCGCGCGCCGTCGCCTGCGTCCCACGGGCGGAAGGCATTTACTTCGCGTCCGATACTCCGCTCGAGCAAAATTACATCTACCGGTTGGACCAGAGCGGCGTGCCGCGGCAACTCGCGCCCGTTAGCAGTTCCGTCCTGTGTGGCTGTTCCGTTGGCGACAACGTTTTCTTTTCCGCCATGGTCGAACCCAGCGAGGTGAACCGCGACCGCCAGATTGCGCTCTACGGCGGCTCCGGCGACGACTGGCAGCGGCTCCAGTCCTGGGACAAGGACCGCTGGCCCATGCGCTTCTTTCAATATGGCAATGCGTTCTTGCCCGCCGGAGAAAACGCGACCGACTTTCTGGCATTGACCACCGTCGCCGCCGCGGGACACGATCTCGAAACTTCCATCTGGCGCGTCCACGCCGCCGGAGGCAGCCAGTGAGCGTCGCCCCCACCCAACGCCCACGCCGCGGCCGGCTCCAGTACTATCGCCGCATCGCTGCTGCTTATCTTCTGCCTGGCCAGAGCCATCTCACCTTCTGGCACGAGACGCCCGAACTCAATCCCGCGTTGCGCCCAGGCCAACTCGGCGAATACTACATGCTGTTTTCCGCCAAAGCCGATTACGCTGGCCACCATGATGCCGACGGAATTCCCCTGCTCGATTATCGTGGCGCCATCGGCCTGCAGTACAACCCCATCGCCATCGCCCAATGGGGGCTCGGCAACTACAACCTGTGGCAACGTACTGGCGACGCACCACGCCGCGCACTCTTTCTGAAGGCCGCCGACTGGCTGGTGGCGCAGTTGCAACAAAATCCCCATGGGCTCTGGGTCTGGAATCATCACTTCGACTGGGAGTATCGCGACACGCTGCGTGCGCCGTGGTATTCCGGCTTGGCGCAAGGGCAGGGAATTTCCTTACTGGTGCGCGCTCACAGGGAAACGGGGAATCCGGCCTACCTCGAAGCTGCCCGTCGCGCCTTCGCTGCCTTTCAGACTCCAGTCACTGCGGGTGGCGTTTCGTTTACCGACAATGCCGGCGACCTTTGGTTCGAGGAGTACATCGTGGATCCGCCGACGCACATCCTCAACGGCTTTATCTGGGCGGCCTGGGGAGTCTACGATTTCTTTCTCGCCACCGGCGACGAGTCTGGGCGCCAACTGTTCGATCGTGCTGTGGCCACGCTGCGCCGCCACTTGCCCGCCTATGACACTGGCTTCTGGTCGCTCTACGAGCAATCTGGCACGCGGCTCAGGATGTTGGCCAGCCCGTTCTATCACCACCTGCACATCGTGCAGTTGCGAATCATGCACCACCTCACCGGCGATGCGGTGTTTTCCAGCTATGCGGACCGTTGGGAGCAATTCGCCGGCCGCCGGATTTGCCGTGCCCGCGCTCTCTGCTACAAAAGTATTTTCAAACTCTGTTACTACTGATCTCGGATCACGCGTGAAGATTCTCTACGTGTCGCAATACTTTCCGCCGGAGATGGGCGCGCCCGCCGCTCGCGCCTCCGAACTCGCGCGCCACTGGGTTGCCGCCGGTCACGAAGTCACCGTGCTGACGGGGTTTCCCAACCATCCCACCGGAGTCATTCCCCCGGAATACCGTAGCCGCTTTCGGCGTCTGGTCGCGCGCGAAGAATGGAACGGCGTGCGTCTGCTGCGCACCTGGCTGCTGCCGTTTCCCAATCGCAAACCCCACCAGCGCATCCTCAACTACACGTCATTTTGCCTATCCTCTGCGCTGAGCGGACTTTTTCTTTCACGGCCCGATGTAGTGATCGGCAGTTCACCGCAGTTGCTGGTTGCCGTTTCCGCCTACTGGCTGGCCCGCTGCCGCCGCGTGCCCTTCGTCTTTGAGGTCCGCGACCTTTGGCCGGAGTCGCTGGTCGCCGTCGGTCTGGGCAACGAGCACTCGTTCCTCCATCGTCTGCTGGCGCGCATTGCCGGTTTTCTTTACCGGCATGCCGACCACATGGTTGTGGTCACGCCGGCGTTCGCGGGGCATTTGACTCGCCACTGGAAAGTACCCGCCAACAAAATCTCCGTCGTCGAGAATGGCGTTGAGACTGACCTCTTCCGCCCGCTTGCGGAGACCGCCGCGCTCAAACGCGAACTGGGCGCGGAAGGGAAGTTCCTCGCCTGCTACGTCGGCACCATCGGCATGGCGCACGGCCTGGAAACGCTGATTGACGCTGCCACCAGCCTGCAAACTGCCGCGCCCCACGTTCATTTCCTGCTGCTGGGTGAAGGTGCAGACAAAGAAAAGACCACCGTGCTGGCTCACGAGCGCCGGCTCACCAATCTCACCATCGTGGATCAGAAACCGCGAGCAGAGATTCCGGCATATATTTCCGCTTCCGATGTCTGTCTCGTGCTGCTGCGGAAAGCTGAAGTCTTCAAGACCGTGGTTCCCACAAAATTGCTGGAGTTCATGAGTTGCGCGCGCCCCGTAGTTCTTGCTGTCGAGGGTCAGGCGCGCACCATCGTAGAGGCAGCACAGGCCGGGGTGTGCATTGAGCCGGAGAATCCAGCCGCGCTCGCGGAAGCGATCCTCCGCCTTGCCTCGGATCCCCCCCGCTGCACTGCGCTCGGCCAAAACGGCCGCCGCTACATCGAACAGAATCTCGCCCGCAAACAAACAGCAGATAAATATCTGGAAGTACTGGAGACGTTACTGCAGGCAAGAAGTCACGCCTGACCGGCGAGTGGGGAAAAACAAGAGAAGGTGGGATGCATCGAACGCAAAAGAAATTCCTCAGCGCTCTCTGCGGCCTTTCTCAGCGACCTCAAGCGTTCCCAGCTCTCCGCAAACAGCACCGGAAAGGTGGCCCTACGGCCGCACAGCCACAATGCTCGCCGCCCCGGCTGCTTGAAATGCCATTGCGGCCGTCCGCGCGGCGAAAATTTTGCCGCCGCTGGTGGGGACATACAGAATGTCTTCCGGTTCCATGGCCACGTCGGCCGCCTGCGCTTTGAGAATGCGACCCAGAGGGACCTTGATCTGCTCCACTTTGTCGCCTCTCTTGCGAATCAGGACCGCGTGCCCCATGGACGCGGTGCGGCCCGGTCCCCCGGCCAACGCCAGCGCCTTCAGTACGCTCAAATTCGCGCGATCGGCCACGAAACCACTGGGTCGAGTCACATCACCCACCACATAAAATACTCCGGCCCGTGACACCGCAATCGTGTCCCCGGCCCTTACCGCCACATTGGCATCGCTGGCCTGCGAAAAATCCTGAGGCAACTCCAGGTTCTCCGTCTTTGCCTCGGGTCGCCGGTGGGTCACGGACGCGGTTCGCCCGGCCCGATCCGTTAAGCCGCCCGCCGCAGAGATTAAGTCAAACAACCGCCGCTCGCTTACCACCGGATACACTCCGGGCCGCGTCACCTCTCCCAACACGCTGATCGTAGCCGTAGCCGATTCGCTCACCAGCACGCTCACGTGCGGGCCGCGCACGAACCCGCCGTCGGAAAGCCGTTTCTCAATCTCGGTTTGCACCTGCTCCGGCGTCAGACCTTCCACCGGAACGGCGTCAATCAGCGGCAGATACACTGTGCCGCCGCTCCCCACGCGTACCTTTTGCGAGAGCTCAGGAATTCCGTAGACGTTGACCTCAATCAGGTCCCCCGGCCCCAGCCGCAGCCCGGACTGGTCGCTTTCCATCTTCGCCACTGAGCGCGGCGCCATTTCGGGGCCCGCCGCTACAGGAGCGGACGTCGAACTCTGCGCCCAAACGCCTCCACTCGCAACCACCAAGCTCAGCAGTACTTGCCGCCAACGGTTCACGGGGAGCCTCTCCTGAAAAATTGCTTTGGAATTTACTCCCGAGTCTAGCACAGCAATTTTCTGCCGGCGCCCGGACGCAAGTTTTCCACAAGGGTGTCAAGTTTGTGGATTGCCAGCCCTAGTCGCGGTTGCTATATTTGCAAACAAGTTCCCAGTGTTTTGTTTTGTATCACTCAGCCACATCGGTTCGTGGGGCGTTTATAGCCTCGCGAAAAGCGCTTGACTTCGGGAAAGCTTGAGTGACGGCCCTTTACTTCGGTTCATTTAGCCTTGCGTTGCTGGCCACGTTCGTACTCACCAAGTACGTGCGCGACTATGCCCTTGCCCGTGGCTGGGTGGCCACGCCCGCCTCAGGGCGCCACCTGCACACCTCGCCCATCCCGCGCCTGGGTGGCGTGGCGATTTTCCTGGGCTTTATCATCACCGTCGCTGTCGCCTCTGTACTCGGTACTCATTCCTCGGTCCTTTCAGAAAAGATCTCTCTCCCCAAGCTCGCAACTTTGCTTGGCCCCGCTCTGATCGTCTTCCTGCTGGGAGTGTATGACGACCTGCGCGGCGCCGCACCCTGGTTGAAGTTCACCACCCAGGGGATTGCCGCGACGCTGCTTTTCTTCTGCGGACTCGGCATTCTCGATTTGCCGCTGCTGTTTGGCTCGCGTCATTTCAGCTGGCTCGTGGGTTTGCCTCTGACCATCATCTGGGTCCTGGGCATCACTAACGCGTTCAACCTGATTGACGGCCTCGACGGCTTGGCCGCTGGCTCCGCCTTGTTCTCCACCTTGGTCGTTTTCGTCGTTTCCCTGGTCAGTCATTCCTGGCTGGTGGCGCTGCTGACCATTGCCCTCGCCGGCGCCATCCTCGGGTTTCTGCGTTTTAATTTCAACCCGGCGACCATTTTTCTCGGAGACTGCGGCAGCCTCTTCATCGGATTCCTGCTCAGCGCGCTGTCGCTCGAGAGTGCCACCAAGGCGCCCACGATCATCGCCGTCGCGATTCCGGTAGTCTCTTTTGGCCTGCCCATTCTGGAAACGGCGATTTCGATCCTGCGCCGTTTGATCAGCGGCCGTCCCGTGTTTACCGCCGACCGCGAACACATTCACCACAAACTGCTGGAGCGCGGCCTTTCCCATCGTCAGGTGGTGATCGTTCTCTACGCCGTCTCCGCTCTGTTCGGGCTGCTCAGCCTGTTCTTGCTCTGGCCCACCGGCAGCACACTCGGCCTCGTGCTCGCGGTGCTCGGTACCGGCGTCTGGCTCGGTGTCCAGCATCTCGGCTATCTGGAGTTCGGTGAGCTTCGTCGCGTTGCGCAACGCACCATCGAGCAGCCGCGGATTTTCGTCAATAACCTGGCCATCCGCCGCGCCATCGCCGAGCTCCGGGTCGCCCGCGACTACGACCAGATCTGCCGCATCCTGGTGGCTGCTTTTGAAACCAACGATTTTGATCGTTTTGAACTTCAGGTGCACACCTACGCCGGAGAATTTTCCAGCCGCTCCCGGCCGGAGTTGTTCGGTGAAGAGGGCGAACTGTTTTGCTCGTGGAACCGTGCCAGTGTCCCCGGCCCGCGCGAGATCGCTCCCATGTGGAGGCTGAATCTCGATCTCATCACCAGCGGCAACCACAATCGCGGCGCCATGACGATTTCGCGGAGCTACACTTCCCGCACCTTGCAGTTGGACATCAACCTCCTGACCAGCGAATTTCCCGGGACTCTGGCCGATGCCCTCGATCGCGTCCTTCGCCTCGAAGCCGTCCCACTCGCGATGACCGCCGACGGCGCCTTCGCCGCCACCCGCCCGAATTAGCTCCGCACCGTTTATCCACAGCGCAGAATCAATTCTGCCACTTCTGGCATCCGCGCCCAACCGATACCCTTTCCTTTTCTCCAAACTTGTTTGGTTCGAACCGGGAGACCCCCATTGGCAGGCTGGTTGAAGGCGGCAAACGTGGATTTCATCTCGCTGCAGGCGGCAGTTTTTTGCGGCGAGTGCGAGTTAATCAGCGCCAACAACACGCCGTTCTGCCTGGCCTGCGGCAGCAAAGCGCTGCTGAGCCTGTCCCGCGTGATGGGTGGTTCGCTGCACGGGGTCTCCACCGCCAACCTGATCCATGATGCCGCTTTCGACCGCATCGTGCGCGAACTCCTGCACACCGTGCCCGCGCCCGCCGCTGAGGTTTTCGCTGCGCTCGCGGAGACGCCCCATGCCCCGCGCCATCGCTCCCACACCAAGTCTCAAGAACGTTCGCTCCGCCGCCATACCAGCCGGGTTCTCGGCAACGTGTCCGCATTTGATCTTGATCTTGAACCCGCCATCAGTGTCATCACCGATCGTGCTCAGGTCCTTACCGGCGCCACCGGTGCTGCCATCGCGCTGCGCAGGGGCGAAGAGATTGTCTGCCGCTCCCGCGCCGGACGCACCGCTCCTGACCTTGGTGTGCGCCTGCAAACCGAAACCGGCATCTCCGCCCACTGTGTCCGCACCGGCGAGATTCTTGTCTGCAATGACGCCGAAGCCAACCCGCAGGTGGACGTCGCCGCCTCCCGCCGTCTCGGTGTCCGCAGCATCCTGGTCGCGCCGCTCCGCTGCTTCCAGCACACCCTGGGCGTCTTTGAAGTGCTTTCCTCCAACCCTTACGCCTTTGATCAGCGCCATGTCGCCACCCTGCAGATGCTGTCGGGCATGATGGTCGCCGCCATCAGCCGTGTCCTCGAACGTCATCAGCCCGCCCGCTGACCGCGAAATCCCTGCTCCCTTTTTGCTCCGGTCGCGGTAAGATGGCCTGCAACCCGATATGAGCATCCGGGCTGTGCCACCGTCTCCCGAAGCGAAGGATTGGATCGCGCCCCCTCGCGACCGGCGCCGTCTCCCGCGCTATCGCGCTCTCGCTCCCATCTACGCCATTCTGCCGCGCACCGCTCCTGACCGCGGCATGGAACTCTCGGAGGTCCTCGACCTGAGCGAGCAAGGATTGTGTCTGCTCAGTCCCTCCCCGCTCCAACCCGGCGCGGCGCTTGATCTCAGTGTTGATCTCTCCTCCGAAGGCACATTCCTTCCGCTCGCCGGACACGTTGTCTGGTTCGATCCGACTGGCCGCGCCGGCATCGCCTTGGCCCAGATTCCGGCCGAGGCGCTCCACGCCCTGCACCACTGGCTGGAGAGCGGTCGCGCCGCTCCGGTGCCTGGGGAAATTCCCGTAGCGGTTCCCGCTGCCGCCGCAATTGCCCCTGCCCCGGTCGAAGCTGCCATCGCCCCATCCCCCATCGGACCCGCACTCGTTCCCGCCCTCTCTCTCGCGCCGCTCGCTGTTCCGTTTCATCTTCCACAGCCGGAAGCGGAATGGAATGAATTGGTAGTGCGTGCGCAGGCCTTCACCGGTGCCACCGGCGTCGCTCTGGCCTGGTTCGATGGCCGCGAAGTTGTATGCTGCGCCATCTCCGGCAGCGATACGCCTTCCCTCGGCTCCACCATCAATCTGGATTCCGGCTTTTCCGCGCAGGCCGTGCGCAGCGGTCGCGTGCTCGTCTGCCACGACGCTTTCACCGACGAGCGCACCGACCACGGCATCTGCGAGCAGTTGAGCATTCGCTCCATCCTCGCCGTTCCGCTCACCTCCAACGGCGGTGTTGCCGGACTCCTGTCAACATTCTCGCCGCGCACCCGCGCCTTTGTTGCCTCGGATGCTGTGGCTCTCCAACGCCTGGCGCAGCCTGCGCTCGCCCTCCAGGCCCAGAACGGCCAGTTGCGCGTCCTGGTTCCACCTGCTCCACCCGTGCGTGTGGCACCGCCCCCAACCGCCATCGTTCCACCTCCGCCTACTCCGGCTCCGCCAACCGCCGCCGCCCGGCATGAGCTCGACGAATCGCGGGCCGCCTCCGAAAATTCCTTTTCCGAGGCTGAACTCACCGCCTCCGAGCCGTCACCTCTCAGCCGCCTCCGCCGCATCTTGCTTGGCCTGGCCACCCTGGCCGTCGCCGCCGCTGTCTTCTGGATCGTAGC
>JBGQDM010000097.1:0-12264 GCA_041495845.1 Terriglobia bacterium
CAGAGTTTCGCCTTCGAGATACTCCATCACCAAATAGCTGGTGCCGTCCTGCACGCCAACATCGTAGAGATGGCAGATGTTGGCGTGACTGAGAGAAGAGATGGCGCGGGCTTCACGCTCGAAACGCTCACGGGCTTCGGGTTTGGCGGAGAGATGCTGCGGAAGAATCTTGACGGCGACGGTGCGGTCGAGACGGGTGTCGCGGGCGCGGTAGACCTCGCCCATGCCGCCAGCGCCGAGCGGGGACTGGATTTCGTAAGGACCGAGTTTTGTGCCGGTGGTTAGCATGCAGGTGCTTTGCTGCGTTCCGCAAAAGTTACGCGTGTTTCCGATTGCGCGCCTTCGGCGCGGTGCCACAGGAAAAACGGCCCAAACGGTATGGCTGAAGCCATACCCTGATACGAACCTGCCGAGCTGTGCTCGGCCTGGACGGCCGAGGGCGGCCGTCCCCGCACGCGTCCCGCTCATGCGCCAAAGCGGCCCATTATAGCGTCACCGACACGAAACCGTTGCTGGTTCAGCCGATGGCGCCTTCTTCCGCCAGTTCGGGGCCGCCGGGCGTGTCGCGATCGCGATCAGCCTTGGGCGCGACTACCCAGGCTACCGCGAGAGACGCCATCAGCAGCACCGCCGCCAGATACCAGGGCGCTCCCGGGAAAAAGTGATGGGGGGAGAGGAAGAGGGCAAAGGTGGCGGAGAACATTCCCGGACCGAGGACCATGGCGAGTCCGCGCATGGAGCCGAGCGCGCCCTGAAGTTGTCCTTGCTCGGAAGGCTGCACGCGTTGCGTCATCAGCGATTGCGAAGGCGGCGTCGCCAGGGACCAGAGGGCGTTGACCGGAATGGCGACGAGCATCATCCAGCCAACACTGGCCCAACCGAACATGGCGAAGCCGAGTGCGCCGAACGACAAGCCGAAGAAGAGTGCGCGGCGTTCGCCAAAGCGTTTGACGAACGGCCCGACCAGTCCGCCGGAGACGATCATGGAAGCAACGCCGACAACGGCGAGCGAAGTGCCAATGGCTTTTTCGTCCCAATGATAGCGGTACATGGCGTAGAGCACGTAAACGGTAGCGTAGACCTCGTGGGCGAGATAGGCGAGAAAGTTGACGAGGGCGAGGCCGAGCAGTTCGCGGTGGGAGCGCAACAGCGTCAGCGAGCCGATGGGGTTGGCGCGCTCCCAGCGAAAGTGTGGCTGGCGGCGTTCGGCGGGCAGCGACTCGGGCAGGACGAAGAATCCATAAAGCGCATTGACCAGGCTGAAACCGGCTGCGACCCAGAAGGGTAAGCGCGGATTGATGGCGCCAAGCCAGCCGCCAAGTGCCGGGCCGAGGATGAATCCGATGCCGAAAGCCGCGCCGAAAATGCCAAACGCTTTGGCGCGCTTCTCCGGCGGGGTGACGTCGCTGATGTAGGCGTTGGCGGTGGGAATGGTGGACGCCGCAATGCCGGAAAGCACTCGCCCAGCGAACAGCCATCCCAGCGTCGGCGCCAGCGCCATCACGATGTAGTCGAGGCCTAGACCAAGGTTGGAAAGCAGAATGACCGGGCGGCGGCCGAGACGGTCCGAGACCATCCCGAGAACGGGTGCGAAGAAAAACTGCATCAGGGCCCAGACGGTGACGAACAAGCCCATGTATTCGGAGGAGCGCGCGACGTCGCCATGGAGAAAGCCGGCCACCAGGCGGGGCAGAACCGGGGCAATGATGCCGAACGCCATCAGGTCAAGCAGGACCGTGACGAAGATGAAGCCGAGAGCGGCACGGCGTCCGGTGGGCATGGATGCGATCTCCTGAGTGGGGACGGGCGTTGGGGTAGTTTACCCGAACGACGCCCCACTTGGCGGGGGTTCCCGCCCCCGTTGAGGCATGCAAAAGCTGTGTGCTAGCATCAAGGGCTTTGCAGGTCGCCAATCCAGCCGTCCGTCTCCTGCCTTCATTCGAGGGAGCCTTTGCCGGCCGTTGTTTGCGCCGGGGCTGGTGCGGCTGAACGTAAGGAGTTCACCGTGAAAGTGTACGAAGGCCCGAATATCCGCAACCTGGCCGTGGTGGGTCACGGCCATGCGGGGAAGACCTCGTTGGTATCCGCTCTTCTTTATACCGCCGGAGCCACGCCGCGGTTGGGGCGCGTGGACGACGGCAGCGCCACCACCGATTACGACGACGAAGCCATGGCGCGCAAGATGTCGCTGGGCTGCTCCACCGCGGTCGCTGAGTGGGGCAAAACGAAGATGAACTTCCTCGACACGCCCGGCTTCAGCATGTTTGTGCATGAAGCCAAGATGGTGCTGCCCGTGGTGGAAGCGGCACTGGTGGTGGTGGACGGCGTAGCCGGCGTGGAAGTGGTGACCCGGCGCGTGTGGAACGATTGCGCGGAAATCGAACTGCCACGTGTGATTGTGGCCAGCCGCATGGACCGTGAGCGGGCCGATGCGGCGCGCGTGCTGGAGTCGCTGACGCAGGCGTTTGGCCGTGGCGTGACGCCGCTGCAGTTGCCCATCGGCAGCGAGAAGAATCTCCGCGGCGTGGTGGACCTGGTGCGCATGAAGGCCTTCACCTACGAACTGGGCGGCAACGGTAAAGGGAAAGAAGGAGAAATTCCCGCGGAACTCGCCGCCGCCGCGCAAGCCGCGCACGAAAGATTAGTGGAGCTCATTGCCGAAGGCAAAGACGAGTTGATGGAAGAGTTTTTCGAAAAAGGGACAATTCCGGTTGAACATCTGGTTCCCGCGCTGCACGAGGCCATTCGCGAAGACCGCCTGTTTCCGGTGCTCTATGCTTCCGGGCTGGGAAATGTGGGTACCGACAAGCTGATGGACTTCATCGTGGATTTTGTGCCGGCGCCGGTGGAGCACGGGCCGGTGCGGGGAACAGCGGGCAATAATGGCGATGCGCCCACACGCAAGGAATCGGACACCGATCCACTGTCGCTGTTTGTGTTCAAGACGGTTTCGGACCCGTTTGCGGGGCGCATCACGCACTTCAAGGTGTATTCCGGGGTGCTGAAGAACGATGCCGCGCTGCAGAACTTCACCCGCAATGCGCCGGAGAAGTTTGCGCACATTGGGCTGATGCAGGGAAAAACAGCGGTGCCGGTGCAGGAATTGCACGCCGGCGATATTGGCGCCGTCGCCAAGCTGAAAGAAACGCTGACTGGCGACACGCTGGGGGACAAGAACGCGCCGATTCTGTATCCCAAAGTGAAGTTGCCGGAGCCGGCGATCACGTTTGCCGTGGAGCCGAAGACGCGTGCGGATGAAGACAAGTTGGGTAACGGTCTGCACAAGCTGATGGAAGAAGATGCCATGCTGCGGTTCTTTCGCGATCCGCAGACGAATGAATTTCTAATTGCGGGCACAGGGCAGCAGCACATTGAAGTGGCGGTGTCGCGGCTGAAGAAGCGCTATCACGCGGAAGTAATCCTGAAAGCGCCCAAGGTGCCGTACCGCGAAACGATTCGCGGCAAGGCCGATGTGCAGGGCCGGCACAAGAAGCAGACGGGCGGCCACGGGCAGTTCGGCGACTGCAAGATCAAGATGGAGCCGCTGCCGCGCGGTGGCAGCTTCGAGTTTGTGAACGACATCTTCGGCGGGTCCATTCCGCGGAATTTCATTCCGGCGGTGGAAAAAGGAATTGTGGAAGCGGCGGCGCGCGGGTATCTGGCTGGGTTTCCGGTGGTGGATTTCCGCGTGATCCTCTACGACGGCTCGTATCACGACGTGGATTCCAACGAACTTTCATTCAAGACTGCCGGGCGCATCGCTTTCAAGAAAGCGATGGAGGTGGCCAAGCCCACGTTGCTGGAACCGGTGATGCACGTGGAAATCACAGCGCCGGATGAGTTTGCCGGCTCCATCATGGGCGACCTGAACGGGCGGCGGGGACGCATTCAGGGCATGGACAACAAAGGCGGCGAGACGATTGTGAAGGCGGAAGTACCGATGGCGGAAATGCTGACCTACGGCGCTGACCTGACTTCCATGACGCAGGGCCGGGGCAGTTTTTCCATGGAAATGCATCACTACGACATCGTGCCCTCGCAGCAGCAGGAGAAGATCATCGAGAAAGCGAAGGCGGAGCGCGGAGAAGTGAAGGAAGAAGAGGAGTAGGGGTTCTTCGTTGGGGAGATCAAAATCTTGGAACGCCGAGAAAATCTCCTACCACAAAGGACACCAAGGTACACGAAGGGGACTAGGACAAAATCTTAGAACGCAGAGTTCGCGGAGAAATGCCGCAGAGAACGCTGAGAAAAGCGAAAGGCGATCAGGCGTGACGGATTGGCACTGTCGGCAGGAGTGGGGTGTTTCGGCTGGATGGATGCTGTTGCAATCGCCGACAAAGTTCAGAGATCCTTCGCTGCGCTCAAGATGACAGAGCCGTTGTGCTTTCGTTATCGGTTGTGGATTGAGGAGTTTTCCGATGCGATTCCTTCTCGGGGTTTTGATTTCGCTCGTTACGGGAAGTGCTTCCCTGGTGGGACAAGCGATGCAATTGAAGGTGGACCACACGCCGATCTGCGGTTCTGACCTGGCGGCGATGCAGGCAGCGTTTGCGTCGGTGGGGTTGGGCGCAGATTATGGGGGGCCGCACGCTACTGGCGGCACGCACATGGCGGTGCTCGGGTTTGCCGATGGGTCCTACATTGAACTGATTGCACAGCAACGACCGGGGTCGGTGGACAACTCGTGGAAGCATTTCGTGGAAAGCGATGCAGGGCCGTGCTCGTGGGCGGTACTGAGTGCCGATGTTCAGAAAGATGTGGCGCGGATGAAGGCGGCGGGATTGCCGACGTACGGCCCGTTCGAAGGCGGACGCAAGAAACCCGACGGGAACGTGCTGCAGTGGCGAACAGCGGCGGCGGGAACTTCGCTCACGCCCGGCGCCACGCTGCCCTTCATGATCGAAGACATAACGCCGCGGGAATGGCGGGTGCAGCCCTCCGCGAGCACCAAGCTGATGGGATTGAACAGCATCGCTCTGGTGGTGCTGGGCGTGAGGGACCTCGAGGCCGGCATTGCGCTATTTCGCAAAGCTTACGGCTGGCCGACGCCGGCGATCGAAGATCATCCCGAGTTTGGGGCGAGGCTCGCGCACTTTGCGGGAACGCCGGTAATCCTGGCGACACCAAGCGGCAAGGATTCGTGGCTGGCGAAGCGGCTCGAGCAGTTTGGTGAAGCTCCCGTGGCATTTCTTCTGGGCGCGGAAGATTTGAGCAAGAGCGCGGCGCAGGTCGCGCCGGCGACAACGCCGTGGTTTGGGCAGCGCGTGGCCTGGTTTGATGCGGCGAAACTGCGCGGTGTGCGGCTGGGCGTGGTGAAGGCGGGTCGTTTCTGAGCGGCGCAGAGAAAAGCGAAGGGCTTGACCACAAAGGACACGAGGGTGCACGAAGGGCGCCAGTGCAAAATCCTAAAACGCAGAGGGCGCTGAGGCCGGCGCAGAGAACGCGGAGAAAGCAAAGTCCACTCGACTGTTCTCAACGAAGCTGTGGCGCGGGGCATAGACCAGGCGGGCGAGGGCGCCCGCCCCACACCCCAAAGCATTGTTTGCCTCGTCGCATCTTTTCGCTTTAGTATCGCCCTTACGTGCCTGTGCCCAATCCCAACCTGTTGAAGGAACGCCTGGTCTCCGCCGTCCCGGTGGAGGACGATTCGTCATTTGAGCTGAAGCTGCGGCCGCAGCGGCTGGCGGAATTCATTGGCCAGGGGAAGATGAAAGAGAACCTGGCGGTGGCGATTGAAGCGGCGCGGTCGCGCGGAGAAGCGCTGGACCATGTGCTGCTGCACGGGCCACCGGGTCTGGGCAAGACCACTCTCGCCAACATTATTGCCAACGAACTTGGGGTGGTGTTTCAGTCCACGGCGGCACCGGCGCTGGCGATCAAAGGTGATCTCACCGCCGTCGTCACCAACCTGCAGGAGAAGCAGGTGCTGTTCATCGATGAGATTCACCGGCTGCAGCCCGCGCTGGAAGAGATTCTCTACAGCGCGCTCGAAGACTACAAGCTGGACATCATCATCGGGCAAGGGCCCTCGGCGCGGACGCATACGCTGGAGGTAAAGCCGTTTACGTTTATCGGTGCGACGACGCGCCAGGGGCTGCTGTCGGCGCCGCTGCGATCGCGCTTCGGGATCGTGCTGCGGCTGGAGTTTTATACGTCCGAAGACTTGCGCGTGATTGTGGAACGCTCGGCGGAAATCCTGGGCGTGGCAGTGGACCGGGAAGGGGCGAACGAGATTGCGACGCGTTCCCGGGGGACGCCGCGCATTGCCAACCGCCTGCTGCGACGGGTGCGCGACTATGCGCAAGTGCGGGGCAGTGGCAAGATTGATCTGGCCACGGCACAGACCGCGCTCGAAATGCTGGAGGTGGACCGCCATGGCTTCGATGACATGGACCGGCGGCTGCTGCTTACCATCATCGAAAAATATCAGGGTGGGCCGGTGGGCGTGAATACACTGGCGGCGGCGCTGGCCGAGGAAGCGGACGCGATCGAGGAAATCTACGAGCCGTTCCTGATCCAGATCGGCTTTCTCAACCGCACGCCGCGCGGACGCACCGCTACCCAACTCGCATATGATCATTTTGGCCTGAAGCCGCACCGCAGACAAAACAATCTGTTCTAGTGTATGTTCTGTGTTCCGAAAACCGGACAGACTGTCGCGGAGGTTCCCTCCGCGTTGATTTTCAGGCACAATGTCCGGCTCCCTGGCTGCGTTCCGGAGGACCCCTGAAACCGACCACGCACCGTGGCACAAGCATGCTGGCGTGGGCGCTCCTGCTGCTTTGTTCTCTGGCCGCCGCCCATGGGGGAGAGACGCCCTCTCCATTAATCCTGCGTGAGGTTGCCGTTCCGCGTCTGGGGGCCGCGCCGTCGCTGGAAGATTTTCTGAGCATGCAACCGCGCGGTGCGGCGGCCGAGAAGATGCTCCGAGTCACCGGCTTCGTGCAGCGGGCGCCGCACGATGGCGAAGCGCCATCGCAGCAAACCGACGTCTATCTCGGCTACGATCACAAGAATTTCTACGCGGTCTTTGTCTGCTTTGACCGGGAGCCCGGGAAGGTGCGCGCTCATCTCTCCCGCCGCGAAGATATCTTCGACGACGACACCGTGGAGCTGATGCTGGACACGTTTCAGGACCAGCGCCGCGCCTATTCTTTCCAGGTGAATCCGCTGGGAGTGCAGTGGGACGCGATTTGGACGGAAGTCGAGCGGCAGGGAGTTTTTGATTCCGACCCCCACTTCGACATTTCTTTTGACACGCTCTGGTATTCCCGCGGCAAGCTGACGCCGCAGGGTTTCGTGGCCTGGATGGCCATCCCGTTCCGTAGTCTGCGCTTTACTCCGGGGCCGAGCATGCGCTGGGGCGTGGTGCTGAACCGCTCGATCGTGCGCGAAAATGAAGATGACTTCTGGCCGGAAATTTCGCGCAAAGTGGAGGGCCGGCTGAACCAGGCCGGCGCGGCCAAAGGCTTGGAGGGAATTTCGCCGGGCAGGAATATGCAATTCATTCCCTACGGCGTGTTCCGCGCGTTTCGCGCCCCGGATTTCACAGCGCCTGCGCCGTCGTTCCAGCAGCGCGATGCGCAGGGGCGCTTTGGCCTGGACTCGAAATTTATTTTCCACGACAACCTGGTGTTGGACGTGACCGCCAACCCCGATTTCAGCGAGGTGGAGTCCGACGACCCGCAGGTCACGGTCAACCAGCGCTTCGAAGTTTTCTTTCCGGAGAAGCGCCCGTTCTTTCAGGAGAACTCCGACTTCTTCCGCACGCCCATCAATCTATTTTTCACGCGGCGGATTGGCAACCCATCGGCAGGGGTGCGCCTGACGGGCAAAGTGGGACCGTACTCGCTGGGCGTGCTCGCCGCTGATGACCGCGATGCCGGCGCCGGCTTGCCTGCTTCGAGTCCGCTCTTCGGCGAGCGGGCGTATTTTACGGTGGCGCGCGTGAACCGCGAGTTGCCGCACCAGTCGAGTGTGGGCGCGATTTATACCGACTGGGAGCTGCCCTTTGACGGCGAATTCAACCGCATCGGAGGCGTGGACACCCGCCTGAAGTTCGGCGCCAACTGGACGGCGCGTCTGCAGAGCGTGGTGAGCTCCACGCGCCATGCGGACGGGAGCTACCAGGCCGGACCCGCGTCCCTGGTGGAGGCGGCCTATACGGGTTCGCATCTGGAATATTTTTCGCGTTATACCGACATCAGCCCCGGCTTTACTACGGCTGCGGGATTTGTGAATCGCGTGGATGTTCGCGATCTGCGCCAGGCTGTGAGCTACCAGTTCCGCCCGAAGCATAGCTGGGTGCTTTCCTGGGAGCCATCGTTTAACGTCAATCCGGTGTGGGCACACGATGGTACGCGGCTCGATACCTTCTACTCTCCCTTTCTGCAAGTCACACTCAAGCATCGGACCTTCTTTTCTCTGGAGCCTTACACGACGTTTCGCGAGCGCCTGCGGCCGCAGGATTTCTTCAGCCTGAGTACGGACCGGGATTATCACGAGCACCTCTCCGGCGCCTCGCTTACCAGCACGCCGGTCAAGCTGGTGACCTTCACCGGGCAATACTATTGGGGCAGCTCGCTTAACTTTGTGCCCCCGGGAACGGCCGAGCCGTTCGTGGCGCACTTGGACAGCGCCCGCGCCGTGGTTACGCTGCGGCCCATGACGACGCTGAAGATTGATAACTCCTATTTATTTAACCGGCTGCGGTTGAGTTCCGGCGGTGCTTCCATCTTCAACAACCATATTGTGCGCAGCAAATGGAACTGGCAGTTCACGCGCGAGCTGTCCTTGCGCATGATCCTGCAGTACACCAGCACGCTGACCAATCCCGCCCACACCTTCCTGCCGACCTCGAAGCAATTCAACGCCGACTTTCTGGTCACCTATCTGGTCCATCCGGGGACCGCGATTTACGTGGGCTACAACAGCGACCTGCTGAACCTGGACCCCAACACCTTCGCGCTGCGACCCGAGAACCGGCTGATCAATGACAGCCGGCAGTTTTTTGTGAAGGCTTCGTATCTGTTGCGGTTCTGAGGACACGAACCCGCTTCCGGCTTCTGGCTTGCCACCGTCGCAGATACAATTGAGGTCGCATGATTGCGCACTTGCGCGGCCGGCTGCTCAGCAAACATCCGAACCAGGCCATTGTGGAGACCGGTGGCGTGGGCTACGAGGTCACCATCACGGTGCCCACGTTTTCCGCGCTGCCCGCGGCGGGCAGTGAGGTGGCGCTGCACGTTCACACCCACGTGCGCGAGGATGCGCTGGCGCTCTACGGGTTTTTGCAGCCAGCGGAAAAACAGTTGTTTGAGAAATTGCTGACGGTGAGCGGCATTGGGCCGAAGCTGGCCATCACGATTTTGAGCGGAATGGCCACGGAACAGATGGTGGCGGCGATCCGCAGCGGCGACGTGGCCCAGCTCACGCGCATTCCTGGGATTGGCAAAAAGACGGCGGAACGCATGGTGTTGGAACTGCGTGACAAGCTGGCATCCGCCTCGACGCCCCTCGCTCCGGCGCAAACCCGGCCGCCGGTGGAAGAGGATGTTCTCTCGGCATTGATGAATCTTGGCTACCGGCAAGGGGACGCGGAACGCGCGCTTACCATGGCCGCTCGCAACATGAAGGATGGGTCGTTCGACGCGCTCTTCCGGGATGCGCTGGCGATGCTCTCGAAGTAAACCCGCTTAACCGCGGAGGACGCGGAGAGCGCAGAGAAAATCCCTTTTCTGCTCTTGCAAGTCGCCAGCACTGGAGCTGGCCAGGACACTTCCTTATTGAGTCACATTCTCCGCGCTCTCTGCGCTCTCCGCGGTTGAGTGTTTTAGTTTCCCACAAACTTCAGCGTGAGATCACGGTCGCGGCCGCAGTCCTCGGCCATCTTGCGGACTTTGCTCCAGGCCTCCTGCTGCGAATCGTCACGGGCGCGATCGCGTACCCGGTCCCATTCATCAAGAAAGGACGGCATCTGCAAATGATTGAAGACCGTGGTGCCGTAAGGATCAATGCCGCGGAGCACAGGGAAATCGCGTTCGTCGCGCGCCGGGACGACACCATGCAGCATCGCCCACTCGCCCGGCTCGCCCAACTGATCTTCGAGTTTCACCACCAGCGACATGGAGCGTTCCCCTTCTCGATGCTCGGTAGAAGAGCCGAAACCTTAAAACGCAGAGATCGCAGAGAACGGCCGCAGAGGGCGCAGAGAAATGCACCCGCTGCATATTCTTCTTCCAGTTGCCTCTTGGCCGTGGCCGTTTTCAGTCCGCACTGTACAACTGTGGTGGAGTTTTTCCAAGCGGGCGACAAATGGCTCACTTCCCGATGCAGAACGAACTGAAGATGCGGTTAAGAATGTCCTCGGCGGTGGTAGCGCCGGTGATTTCGTCGAGCGCGCGCAGCGACTGATAGAGATCGAGCAGCAGCATTTCGTGGGGCACGTGCTGCGCCACGCCCTGCAGCGCCGACGCCGTGGCAGACAACGCGTCCTCCATGCTCTTCTGGTGGCGCAGGCTGGTCAGGAAACCTGACTCCGCCGTGGCGCAGGCGTCGCCTTGAATCTGGCGCAGGATTGCAGCACGCAATTCCGCCAGGCCTTCGCCGGTGAGGGCCGACGTGCGTAACGCGTGCGGGAACAGGCGGTCGGGGGCGAGGTCTGTTTTGTTGGCCACCACGATGGTGCGCCCTGCCGCCGTTTGCGTCTGGAGTTCTTCATCCACCGGCGTTGGCGGTTGCGTCGCGTCCAGCACAACGATGACCAAGTCGGCGTCGGCCAACGCCTCGCGCGACTTGCGGATGCCGATGCCTTCGGCTTCGTCCAGCGCCTGGCGGATGCCGGCGGTATCGACCAGCCGCACGGGAATGCCGCCGATGGCGACCGTTTCGCTCACCAGGTCGCGGGTGGTGCCGGGCGTGGCGGTCACAATGGCGCGCTCGCGCTCCACCAGCCGGTTAAACAAGCTCGACTTGCCAACGTTGGGGCGCCCCACGATGGCGAGAGTTAACCCTTCGTGCACGATTTTTCCGAACGCGAACGACGCCGCCAACTCTTCCAGCGGTTGGCGAATGTTTGCCAACGCCTGGAGAATCTCCGCGTTCGGCGTGATGGAGACGTCGTCTTCGGCAAAATCAATGCCGGCTTCAAGCTGGGCGATGAGGTGCGCCAGTACCTCCTTGACCGGCTGCAGGCGGCGGGAGAGAGCGCCGCCGAGTTGCTGGGCCGCAACCCGCGCCTGATAGAGCGTTTGCGATTCAATCAGATCGCGCACGGCTTCCGCCTGGGCCAGATCGATGCGTCCGTTGAGAAAGGCGCGCATGGTGAACTCGCCGGGCTCGGCCATGCGGGCGCCGGCGGCGAGGGCCAGTTCCACGATGTGCGCCAGCACCACCGGAGAACCGTGGGCGGCAATTTCAATCACATCGTCCGCGGTGTAGGAGTGCGGCTTCTGGAAAAACGTGACCACCACTTCGTCCAAGCGGGAGCCGCTCTCCGGCTCTACCAGTTCGCCGAAAATGGCCCGCCCCGGCTCCAGTTCGCGTGGCAAGCGAAGTAAGGGCGCGGCAATGGCGCGGGCCTCGGTGCCGGAAATCCGCACGATACCGATGCCGCCCCGGCCGGGAGGAGTGGCAATGGCGACGATGGTGTCGTCAAGGTGCACGCTGCGATTGTAGCGGGTGCGGGCGAGTGCCTGGCAGTAGGGGGGAGAAGCCTACGCCCGGAACTGGCACTCCAGTTTCGGAAAGCGCTCCTGCAGGATCTCGTAGATCTGGTCCACCTTGCGGTGCAGCTGCGCCACTTCGAGCTCGGCTTTCATGTTGACGCGGTAATCCAAGTCCGCCTTCAGGCGGTCTTTGGAAGACTGGCGGTTCTGGCTCATCATGATCACCGGCGCCTGGATGGCCGCCAGCATGGAGAGGAAGAGGTTGAGCAGGATGAAGGGGTAGGGATCAAAGGGGTGGGACATCAGGAGCACGGTATTGATGATCACCCAGGTGACGAGGACGCCGCCGAAAATGGAAATAAACGTCCACGAGCCACCGAAGGCCGCCACCTTGTCCGCAATGCGCTCGCCGAAAGTTATCATCTCTTCTTCTTCGACGTTGGGGTTGCGGGAAACACGCATGCGCAGCAGTTCGTCGGTGACGCGCAGGCGGTGCGCCATCACGCCCATCAGGTCGAGCGCGGCGTGGGGGTGCTCGGTCACGAAATTGAGCAGCTCGCCGCGATCAAACGCCAGCATCTCGGTATCTTCCACGGCG
>JBGQDM010000098.1:0-11831 GCA_041495845.1 Terriglobia bacterium
CGCGTAGTCGCCGAGATCGTAGGCCAGGTCGCCGGAGCGCGAGACCTCAACCTTGGTCGGCGCAAAGGTCAACGCGAATCCCGGCATGCCCATCAGCCCCGCCCAATCCTTCTGGATCGCGTCCTTGCCCGTGGCCATGGGCGCACCGGGGGCCAACAGCGAACCCGTGTCCGCATAAAACGAAGTAGTCAGCGCCGCGTCCTTGGCGGTCACCGCCTTCTGCCACTCGGCATCGCGAGCGCGGATGGCGGATTCATCGGCGGCACGGGTATCGGCTGGCGCCGGTTGCGCCTGCTGCTGTGTGCCCGCACTGCAGGCCACCAACGTCAGCCCCAGCGAAAACAGAAGCCCGGGAAGAAACAGAGAGTGAAAACGGTTCATGACACGTCCCCCACCTACGGCAAGATAGCTGCGGCCGGAAAAAGCTACCACAGCGCGCCGACAATACTGGCTGCGCGCTCCGGGTGTCAAGCGGGCCGCATTCTCAGGTAGTGGGCTACTTTGATTTTGAGACTTTGGCTGGACGTGCCATACTTGTGGCATGCCAAAGCGTATTAGCACCAGACCTGCGGACGTGAACCAAGCGTTATTTCGTATGGTAGAACGTTCGACTGCGGAGCCAGAACCAGCGACCAAACCGCGACCTGGAGTCTCCTCTGTGGTTTCCCGCGTCATGTCGAAAATGGGCATCAAGGGTGGCCGGATCGGAGGCAAGCGCAGTCTGATTACCCTCACACCTGAGGAGCGCAGGGAGCGCGCATCATTGGCCGCGAGGGCGCGATGGGCCAAAAGGAAATGAAGGCACTTTGCGCAAGTACATAGCTAGAATCGAAGAAAATACGAAACTTGACAATTTGTGTCAATAATATTCTTCGTATCTATATGATTATAGTGCATTTAAGAAATAGCACTTGACTTTCGATTTATCTTGCATTATACGCCGATCTGTCTAATATTAGACATGAAGTTCCGCCTAGAGAAATCTAGGTACTACTCTGGACCCAGAGTAATGGGCGGGAAGGCCGCGCAAGCGGCCTTTCTTATTTGCATGTGCATTGCCCGCCTGGAATTATGTACACCGCAGGCATATTCGCGCACGCTTCTACCCATCCTTTATACGTCCAAAATGAACTCACGAGAATCACGTTCCCAAGCTTAGGATTGATAGTGGTAAACGCCACTTTCCTTTTTTTCTTTCCGTAATATCGGACGTACATGAAATCGCCCTTGATGCCGCCATCTCCCCTATTGTCATGATTGCGCAGGTTTCTGTGGACGCAATTTGGGGATTGTAGTAATTCAGGAACATTGAAGAGAGCTTTAGCCCGGCTGTCATCAAAGGCGAATCCCGTTTGATTGAATGTTCCTGCTTCCAGCATGGGAACTACAATGTTCGACTTCGCGGACATCGTCTCTAGTAAATTCGCTGGATTAGGGTGCTCTAGCTTTATCCAGTACGGAAAGTTCTCGGCCAAAAGGTGGATCTGCTCGGGCAACGGACTCTGAATAATTCGCTTGTCCAAGTGCTTCTTGTAACGATTGAAAAGCTCCTGAACTGGAGAAGGCGGCTTTGCTGGTTCGATACCTAAAGCTGCCGCGAGTTTTTTGCAAAATTCTGAGTCCATTTAAGTAACCACCTCAACTCGCTACAGCCCCCAGCGCCTTAAAATGTCCAGAAGACAACTTCTCAATTTTCTTTTGGTGCGCAAGCTTTGCCAGGACTAGATGCGCGGTCTGTATCTTCAATCCGAGCGCAGTAGCGACTTCACTCGCAGCAACCTCTCGGTGATTGCCTTTGAAAAAGGCAAGAATACGCGGCTCTGGCTTGTCTTCCGGTTTTCTTATCTCCGTAACCTTTCGGATCGTTGCAGCAGAAGCTGTCGAGGTCGCTCTCTTGACCTTTCCCTTTTTGCTCTTCTTCTTGCCTTTGGGCACCCGTTTTCCCGCCGAGCCGCTAGTCCGCATATTGGCCGGATACCACTCTGAAAGGCCCCATCCGTCCTTGAATTTCAATACCTCCCCCGCAATCCTCAAGCGATTCAGGGCTGTGGTGACGATGTTTTCAAAGTTTCCAGACGTCGACTCGACGCCACCCTCCCGCAACGCCGCAGTAATCTCCTTAGAAGTCTTTTTCTTTCGAGCGGCGGACAGGTAAAGTTTGACGCACGCCGGAACACTCTTCCCGAAGAATGCTCCGTCGGGGAGATCAATCGGCTGCCCAATCTCACCATTTCCCGCTCCTGCGATTGATGACAGGTCTATGCCTTCACCCGCCTTACCGCTTGGATCGAGCGACAGAGCCGCCTTTAATGACGCTAGAACCGCCTGCCACGCAGCGATTCGGGCCTCTACATAGCCGAACAGCGGATTTGGATTCTCATTGGCCATGATCTTTTCCCCTTTAATTTCGCGGTCAATCGTGCTATACAAAAAGTGCGAGCGGATTGTATGGGGGTGAGTTTCTCCACCCCCCACCCGTGACGGGTGGCAGTCATCTACGCATACCAACACCTCGCTTCCAGCGGAGCGGGTTCGGAATAGGCCGCGAAACTTAGACCGAACCCACTCAGCCTTCCCACATTTCTGGTGTATCAGACTCCGAACTCAAGCGCAACTGGTTTCTTGCCGAAGGGCGGTTTCCGTACTCACGAGTGTCTTCATTGTGAATGTCTCAGTGGGAGCGGAATTCCCATAATGAAGTCACAGTAGATGATTGTTCTCTCTGTGTTTATGCTTTCAATATGCTAATACGGTTAAGTATATTTACCTCATAATTAATCGCCTCACAAGCCAATCACGAGCGCAAGTTATCAGCTGTCTAATCGAGGGCTGTTCCATCAGGGCCACTGTTAGGAATACTGGAATTGCGAAGAAAACCGTCATGCGGCTCTTGGTCGAAGTCGGTGAAGTGTGCGCCGATTACCAAGATCGCGCATTTCGCAATCTCCGGTGCCGCCGGTTGCAGCTCGACGAAATGTGGGGCGGGTGGCCCAGCCTTGATTTTGAATTTCCCGGGCACCAGCAACCCTCGGGGTGCCCCATTCTTCGCGCTTTTTGCGAAGGGTGGGAGCCACAATGTTCGCACCACGGGACTCCGCTGCGCCACCCACGATCCCAGGAACCCGCTGACCAGCCACGGGCTTGCCTCGCGTAGCACCTGTTATTACACTCGTAATAACATTATCGGAGGCCCGCCATGGTCGAACTCAAGGTGCGGAGGGTCGGGAACTCACTGGGAGTGGTCCTGCCCAAGGAAGTCATTGGCCGCCTCAACCTTGGCGACGGCGAACGGCTTTTCCTCATCGAAACCGCCGATGGCAGCTACCGCCTCACCCCCTATGACCCCGCCTTCGAAAAGAAGATGAAGAAGGCCGCGGAACTCATGCGCCGCTATCGCAACACGCTGCGCGCGCTGGCCAAGTGAAGGAACCTGTCTGGATTGAGGAACGCGACGCGCTCGGCGGGTGGCCCGGGCTCGGGCCCCATCCCAACTCAGCGGGGCGCCCTGTCCAAGCTTCGCTTGGGCAGGGATGTTTGCGCGCACCTCAACCGCCTCACGCGCTCCCTTTTCCCTTGACATTCCCGTCTCCGCCGTTGCATAAAAGATATAGGCATCACGACACTACTTAGCCTGGAGAAATAAGTCCTTACGGCTCTAGATTTTCCGTATAAGTCCTGATTCCTCCAGGATTTGAGTGCGATTCTCCCGCTACCATGATGATTCCAAAGGCTCGTGGGGGGGTAGGGGTGGGGGTACCATTCAGTTACTGAAGCCCGGGTTGCCTTCTACGCTGCCGCCCCAGGTTTGGCTTGGGCAGCTTCGCGGGCTTTTGCGGGTGCAGGCAGTTCGCGGTGTGCGGGACAGACGCGGATCTCGCCGTCCACCAGGACGACCTTCAAAGTCTGCTTGCAGCTGTCACAGAGCCAGTAGTGCAGGACGCGCGTGGAAAAGGGGTTGTCGGCACTCTCCCCCGGTGTGGGCACGTTAAAGATACGGCCTTCACGCAGATAGCGGAAGCGCGCGGTGCAAGCCGGATTGGCGCACTTGGAAAGCACCACCCCACTCCTCTCTGCGGCGGAACAGACCCACGAGAAGAATCACCACAAGGCCGGAGGACCCAGCGCACTCAGCAAAATCCAAAACGCCAACCCCCACCCTAGCACTTTTCGGGGGGCCCGGCATGAAATTCTTTGCATACCGGGCCGCCCCGCGCGGGGCAACGCGGGGACGGTGACAGGGATCACTGGCAGAGGTGGCTTTTGCTGCCATCCTGAGCGTCAGGGGGAACTCTATGGAGAAGATGTATCGCTATACCTGCACCTCACACTGGACCGCGCACAAGCGGGGGATTGTGGAGGCGGAAAATATTCCCCGGACGATCAATTTTGCGGCGCCGCCGGAGTTTGGCGGCGAGCCCGGGCTCTGGACGCCGGAGCAATTGCTGTTGGCCGCGGTGGCCACGTGTTTCACGGCAACCTTCCGTGCCGTGGCGGAGCGTTCAAAAGTGGAGTTTCACGGGCTTGAAGTCCCAGTGGAGGGCGTGCTCGAGCGCGACGAGGGCGGATATCGCTTCACGCAAGTTTACCTCCGGCCCGCGCTCACCCTGGGGCGCGAAGAAGACCGCGAGAAAGCACTGCGGTTGCTGGAGAAGGCGGAGAAGGCGTGTCTGATCTCGCGGTCGCTGGCGAGCAAGATCACCGTTAAGCCACAGATCGTGGTTGCGCCCGCGACAGTTGCCATGGGGATGCGGTAGACAAGCTGACGAAGACGAGGTGAAACGCCGCCTGGTCTATTGGCCGGCGCGGATGGGAGCGGTCATGAAAGGGCGCGAAGCCTTCTCTTTGCCGCGCGGCTTGCCCGTTCCGGTATCGCTACCCGGAGCCTGGCCGAGCGCCTGCACCATGCCCTTGAGCGAGCGGCTGGCTTCCAGACTCTCCTGCAGGACGAAGGGCTCGCCTCGGTCAATGGCCGGTGCGATGGCCTGAAACTGGTTGGGAATCTTCCAGAAAACTTTGCAATTCGTGGCTTTTTCCGCGTCTTCGTCGGCGAAGCCGGGAATCTTCTTGTAGCGGTTGAGGACGAGGCGGATTTTTTCGTTGGGCACGCCGTCGCTGAGGAAAGCCTGCACGCGGCCCACACTCCACAGGGCGACGACATCGGCCTGGGCGACGATCAGGGTGTGCTGCGAAAGTTCGGAGAGCAGGCGGGCGGTGGAATCAAGCCGGTCGGACGCGTCTACTATCACATAGCGATAGCAACTTACCAGCAGATCAAAGAGGCGCGCCAGTTCGGCCGGCGTGGGCACAATCTCCACTGGGACCTGCGGTCCGGCGAGCAGGTGCAGGCCGTGGGCCGCCGGCGTCATCAGACTCTCCAGCAGCGATGAGTCGAGGCGATGCAGGTTCTGTAAGGCATCGAGCAACCCGAAATTGGGGCGGACGTTGAGATGCAGCGCCGCGTGGCCGAGCGCGGCGAAGTCCACCAGCACCGTGCTCCCGTGTTCGCGCTGCAGGGCCATGGCGCTGTTGACCGCGAGCGTGGTGGCGCCGGAGCCGGCCTTGCCATTGATAAAGGTCGTGACCAGGGCGCGTCCGCCAGTGTGGCGCGCCTTGTGGCGCTGCGAGGTGTAGCGTGCGAAGGCCTCCAGCAACGCGCTGGAACTGCTGGAGCGGTCAAGAAATTCGCAGGCGCCGGCGCGCATGGCGGCGACAATGGCCAGGGGCTGGCCGAGATCGCTGATGGCAAAAACGGCGAGATCGGCGACGGCGCTGCGCAGCAGTTCGATCGCGGCCGCGGCCCGTTCGGCCTCTTCCGGTCCGAAATCGAGCAGAACAACTTCGGCGCGCAAATCCTGGATCTGGCGAATGATGGGATCGGCGCTGCTGCTGGGGAAGCTGGCGTGCGTGTAGACAGTGCGAGCCAGGGCAGTGCTATCCACCCGGCCCTGGAGAACGGGAATCTGGGACGCGTTTTCAGCCAGAATGGCAACGGCTACTGCGGGCATCCGCTCTTCCTCAGCGAGCTCAACATTTCTATGGTACGAAGCTCCGGCTCACGTGACCAAGTGACTACAGTAACGCAACGCCCGCGTCCTCGACCGGGCACGAGTGCCAGGCCACAGTTGTCGTCCGGGTCGCCAAACGGGAGACTGGGTGAGCTACAATGGCTGGCCTTCGGCCACTACGTGTCCAACGCTAAGGTTATTGTACGCAAGGCTGGGAGGGTGTCAAAAGATTACGGGCTCCGTTTGGGCAAGAGGCGCGAAAAGCAGCCAGCCCGCTGCCGGTTGAATTGGGCAAGCAGGAGGAAACGATGTCATCTCCGGGGCAGCAATTGCGGGGTTTGCGTGAGCAGTTGGGGCTCACCATGCGCGGGGTCGAAAACGCGTCCACCATCTTGGCTCAACGGCATGGCAGCACGGAATTCGCCATTTCCCTCAGTCGACTGAGCGATCTGGAAACCAAGGGCGTGGTGCCGACCATCCACCGCATCTATTCGCTGGCGGTGATCTACCGCTGCGATTTCAAGGACGTGCTGCGCTGGTATGGGGTCGATCTGGACGACCTGAGCAACGACTTGGGAGTATTGGCGCCGCCGAAATCGCATGTTTCCAAGGCCATTCAGGGCAGCGGTACGGTGCGCATCCCGGTGCGTTTGGATCCAGGGTTTGATCCGCGGCGGACCTCGAACCTGGGACGCATGATCGAGCAGTGGGGACTGGTGCCGCTGGCCTACCTCGGCCAGTTCGCACAGAACACGTTTACCTATGGGTATGTGGGGACGGAGGACTTCGGCATGTATCCACTGCTGCTGCCCGGCACCTTTGTCCAGGTGGATGAGACGAAGAACCGGGTGGTGGCGGGGATGTGGCGTTCGGAGTACGAGCGGCCTATCTATTTTGTCGAAACCCGGGAAGGGTTCACCTGTTCGTGGTGTGATGTGATGGGCGACACCCTGGTGCTGCGGCCGCATCCCTTATCGCCAGTGACACCGCGCATGATGCGGTTTCCGCGGGAAGCGGAAGTGGTGGGGCAGGTGGTGGGAATTGCTATGAGGTTGGGAGACTGTCGCCCGGTAGACTCTGGGCCAGCCCCGAAAGGGCGCTCAGTACTGACTTGAAGTGCAGCGCCATGCCGCTCTTGGCGGAAACCGGCAGCAGGGCATGCCAGCGCTCGGCTAGGCTGCCCAGATAGTCGCGGGGATTCTGGCGGCGAATGCTGCAGAAGTTTTTCGTATCGACCCACAACTGCGCCAGCGGTTCGCGCAGGACGCTGGCGAAGACCTCGCTGTGGACGTGGGCCAGTGCGGACGCTGCCACCCCCTCGCCATACACCCGACTCAATCCCCAATGCCCACAGCCGTTCTCGGCGGACCGTAAGTCGGCCGTATAGCGCAACTTCTCCAGCAGACCTGGAACAGCGGTCAGGCTGGTGTGCACAAAATCCTCGGTGGCGGAGCGAAGCGGCATTCTTGTTGTGATTTCGGAACGCTGAACAGTTTTATGTTCTGTGCAGCGCCCAAGCTGCTATTCAGCAGACTAGCACGGCCTGAACCTTCAGGAAAAGGAGTTCTAGCCGTGACTAAATTGCGTCGCTTTGTCGTTACTCTGAGTGTCTTACTGAGCTTCTTGGCCGTGCCGCTGAGCTATGCCGATGGGCCGGCCCCGCCGCCGCAGTGCTCCCTCGGGTCTCAGACCTGCGGCGGGCGCTAGTCGGGCCAAAAGAGCCGGGGCCGGGTGTAACTCGGCCCCGGGTTGTCCGCCAGCAGAGGGGGAAGTATAGTGGCGTCTGGCTGGGATGATCACGCTGCAGAGTGCGCTGGAGATCTACATCTGGGTGGCCACGCCAGCCGTGCAGACGGCGATCGTGGTTGCATTGTTCTGGCGACGGCTGGCACGCGAGTACTTGATGTTCCTGCTTTACTCAGTCTTCGTCATCGTTTCGTCTCTCGCTCTCTGGATGTTGGACCAGCGCCGCTGGTTCAGCTACGACACGTATTTCTATTCCTGGTGGGCCTGCGCCATCGGATGGGTAGCGCTGCGGTTTGCGGTGATTGGGGAAGTCTACCGGCACCTGTTTGCCGACCACGCGGCTCTGCAGCAGGTAGGCCGGCAGTTATTCCGGTGGTCGGCTGCGCTGTTGGTGCTGGCCGGGTTGGCGGTGGCGGCACTTGCCTCGGGCAACACCGGCGACCGTCTATTCCGGGCCTTGAGCCTGCTGGAGCGCACCGTAGATGTGGTGCAGTGCGGCATGCTGATCGTCCTCTTTCTGTTCTCATCGTATCTGCTGATTTCGTGGCGGAACCGGGTGTTTGGCATCGCGCTGGGGCTGGGGCTGGTGGCGGCGGCGGAGCTGGTGGCAACGGCTTTGTCGGCCCAGCTCGGACCGGCCGCGCCCAGCCAATATACGACAACGCAGTATCTCATCGAGTATCTCCACACCGGCGTCTATCACGTTTGCGCCTGGATCTGGCTCATTTACCTGCTGCTGCCGGAGAGACAAGAAAGCACGGCGCGGGTGGCTCCGACGCATGAATTGGAACCTTGGAACAAGGAACTGGAAAGGTTGTTAAGGCGATGACTGCGACCATCATTCTGATCGGCCTGGCAATTTTGGCAGCGGGTTACATGGCGCGCGCGGCGCACCTACGGTGGAGTGGCGCGAACGGACTGGAAAACCTGGAAACAAAAACCCAGCCGCTGGATCTCGCTGCGTTCCGGAATCTGACCGATCCGCGCGAAGAACGTTTTTTGCGGGAAAGCTTACCCAAGCCGGTCTACCGGCGAGTGCAGCGGGTCAGGGTGCGGGCGGCGGTGGGGTATGTGCGCAACGCGGCGGCCAATGCGGCGGTGCTGGCGGGCGTGGGTGCAGGGGCACGACGGAATCCGGATCCCATCGTGGCCGAGGCGGGAACGGAGCTGGCGGCAAGGGCCTCGAAACTACGCTGGCTCGCGTTTCTGGTGCTGCTGCGCTACCGGGCGGGATTGCTGATGCCGGTACTGGCAGCGCTTCCTCCAACCGTGAGCGATCGTTACGAGGAACTGGTGGCCTGCACCACACACTTGGGGAGTCTGCAGAATTACCGGCCGCTGGCACGAATTACGAATGCGCTCTAGGTTAGCGCTCGATTACCAGCGGTCGATCGCAACTTCGTCCGTCTCCGACGGGGCGGGCAGCCGTTCGAGGGCAGGGAGAACGTCTTCCGCCGGCAGATACTCGTAACGCTCCAACAGTACCGCCGCACCCACGCGTTGCGTATTTTCCGAGGGCAGTGCGCGCAGAACGCGTCCATGGCCGCGCACTCGCGTGGCCTCCCCACCGAAGATTTCCGCTGGCATGGTAAGCGTGACTTCCACCACATCCCCTGCAGAGAGCGGTACATCGGCGAACAGGAAGATGCCGCGGGCGCTCACGTCCTGGGTGAAGCCGGTGCCGCTCAGGCCGCGTCCGGGCACGTGCACGCACACTGCCACTTGAGTCTCAAAACGCTGGCCAACCCGCCGCTCGAAAGGGACCTGTACGGTGCTCATGGTGTCTCCACGGAATCTCTGGGAACGCCAACCCCGCACCAGAGCGAAAAAGCTAAAGAGAACTGTAGCGCAGGGAGGGTGGTGAAGGAAGTTACAAGTTAGTGACGCTGTGGAAAACGCGACTGGCGGTTGGCACTCGGAATCTTGGGGAGTGGCGTAGCATCCAAACAGACAGATCATGGCCGGACCGACGGCGGCGAGCCCAACCAACCATTCCCCACAGAGTCCTGACGACGCGCAACGCGTCGAGTCCCTGTGGCGGACCACCTTCCGCGCCCTGGCCCACCGGAATTTTCAACTCTTCTTCGGCGGACAATTGATTTCCCTGACCGGCACCTGGATGCAGAGTGTGGCGCAATCGTGGCTGGTCTACCGGCTGACCGGTTCTTCGCTGCTGCTCGGGTCGGTAGGCTTTGCCGGGCAGATTCCGGTGCTGCTGCTGGCTTCGGTTGGCGGCACGGTGGCGGACCGCGTGAACCGGCATCGCATGGTGGTTGCAACCCAAGTGGCATCGTTGGTGCTCGCAGCGGCGCTGGCCGGGCTGACCCTGACCCATACCATTCAGATCTGGCAGATTTTCGTGCTGGCCGCCCTGCTGGGCGTGGTCAATGCGTTTGATATCCCCGCGCGGCAGTCGTTTCTCATCGACATGGTAGGGCGCGAAGACCTGATGAATGCCATCGCGCTCAATTCCTCGATGTTCAACGGCGCGCGCATTGTCGGGCCGGCCGTCGCCGGACTGCTGGTGGCACGCTTCGGCGAGGGCTGGTGTTTTGCGGTCAACGCCGTGAGCTACGTGGCGGTAATTGCGGGACTGCTGTGGATGCAAGTGGAGTGTCCGCGGCGGAGCGGTGATGCCTCGCCGCTGGAAGCGATGCTGGAAGGGTTTCGCTTCGTCGACCGCACCGCGCCCATCCGGGCGTTGCTCCTGCTGCTCGGGCTGGTGAGCCTGGTGGGCATGCCCTACACGGTGCTGATGCCGGTGTTCGCAGATAAGGTCCTGCACGGTGGGCCCAAAGCGCTGGGAATCTTGATGGGAGCAACCGGCGTGGGTGCCATGCTGGGCGCGCTGACACTGGCCACGCGCCGCGGGGTGCGCGGACTGGGCAAGTGGGTGGCGCTCTCCGCCGTCGGCTTCGGCTTCGGCCTGGTGCTGTTTTCGCAGTCGCGGCACATGTGGTTGTCCGTGGCGCTGCTGCTCCCCATCGGCTTCTGCATGATGCTGGAAATGTCCGCTTCAAACACACTGATCCAGACCATGACGCCGGACGCCTTGCGCGGCCGCGTGATGGCGGTGTACTCCATGATGTTCATGGGCATGGCGCCGTTCGGGGCTCTGTTTGGCGGAGGCTTGGCCGAACGCCTGGGTGCGCCGCTTACGGTCGCCATTGGCGGCGTGGCCTGCATGGCTGGGGCGGCCGTGTTTGCCTTGTACCTGCCAGGAATTCGCGCTGAGGCACGGCGCCTGATTGTGGCCCAAGCCATGACGGGTGGCGAGCCGTCGGAAGAAACCGCGCGCGTGGTGGAATCTGGACCGCGATGAGAAAACCGTGAGGAGAGAACCGTAGTGAGAGAACAGTGAAGCGCGAATATCCAGAAGCGCCGCTCGTGGGAGTGGGTGCGGTGATTGTGGACGGCAGGCGCGTGGTCGTCATCCGGCGGGGCAGTGCGCCGCTGCTCGGGGAGTGGTCCATTCCCGGCGGACTACTGGAACTGGGAGAGACAGTGCGGGCGGCGGTAGTGCGGGAGGCGCTCGAGGAAACCGGCTTGCAAGTGGAGGCGCTGGAGTTGCTAGGCGTGTTTGATCGCGTGGTGAAAGACGAACACGGTGCCGTGCGCTTTCATTTTGTGCTGGTGGATTTTCTGTGCCGGGTGAAGAGCGGGGAATTGCGCGCGGGGCACGATGCCGCGGAAGCACGCTGGCTCACAGCTGAGGAACTGGAAGCGTTTCCGATGGAGGAGAAAGCGAAAACGGTGTTGCGCCAGGCGCTCAACGCCGAAGCGGGGAAAATGGAACGGCCCGCGGAAAGCCAATCCGCGGGCCGCCGGTAACTGTTGGAATTCCTGAGGTGGTTGCTCGCCGTTGCCTACAGCGGCAAACTCCGGGATTCCGGCCGGCTCGCCGGAACGGGAAGACCCAACTCACCAGTAGTCTTGCGAGGCGAATCGAAACAACCTGCGTCAGGTTGCAGCTACCTCACTTTGGGATAAGTCATAATTCAGCACCAGACCACCTCCTTTCCAAGTGTTGGCCGAAAACATAGCGCGATTCGCCGGCGACAGTCAACGACACTTTCGTGC
>JBGQDM010000099.1:0-11753 GCA_041495845.1 Terriglobia bacterium
AATCGGCTTCCGGACACGCTTCAAGTAATGCTTTAAGTACGGTGAGACCACCAAAGCCGGAATCGAACACGCCTACGACCGGGCGCCGCTGGGACATGCGCTAGGCTTCCCGTCCGGCTCGTACCAGCGAAGCCTTGGCGGCGGGCGTGCCGCCACAACAGGGGCCCAGCGGAATCGGCGCGCCATGCGGGCAGGTGCGCGGATGGCCGAGAAAACTGCAAATCTTGTCGGTAGCTTCGGGCGAGAGAATATGTTCGAAGCGGCAGGCCTGCTCTTCGATTTCCTGTTCGTTTTCCATGGCCAGGCTGTCGGTAAACAAACGTTCCGCCAGGCGATGGCGGCGGATGACATCTTCTGCGCGGCGGCGGCCTCGTTCAGTGAAGTCCACCACCATGCTGCCGTCACCGAGTGCCGCGCGAATCGAAGTGATCTCCTCGTGGCAGGGATTGGCGACCGGTTTGTGGTCGTGGCTCTCCGGCGGATGGGGAACTGCAGTCACCAGTCCAAGCTCGACCATTTTCTCGACAGCGATGCTCACGGGCAGGGCACCTTCCACCTGCATGCGTCCGACTTCGGCGTTTTCGCCGTGCTCCTGCAGCACCCAGACTTCTTCGAGCACTTCATCGAACTGCAAATCGTTGGCCAGGGAAAAGACTTCCTGCTCGGTGATGCGGCCATGGTGGAGTTCGATGCGACGATCAGCCAGGCGGGCGACCACGGGATCGTGCGTCACCATAATGATGGTGCGGCCCTGCTGGTGGAGTTGCCGCAACAGGCGCATGACAATTTCTTCGTTGGCAGCGTCGAGATTGCCCGTAGGCTCGTCGGCCAGCACGATCTTCGGGTCATTGATCAGAGCGCGAGCAATGCAGACGCGCTGCTGCTCGCCGCCGGAAAGCTGCGCGGGAAGATGATGAGCGCGATCTTTCAGTCCGACGCGATCCAACGCTTCCAGCGCTTCCTGCTCGTCAGTCATGCTGTGGAAATATTGCGCCAGCATGATGTTCTCGGCGGCAGTGAGATAAGGAATCAGGTGAAACTGCTGGAAGATAAAACCAATTTTTTCGGCCCGGACGCGATTGAGTGCCGCGCTGGAAAGAGCGGCGACATTCTCGCCGTCCAGCCAGATCTCACCCGAGGTGGGCTGGTCGAGGCAACCAATCAGATTTACCAGCGTGGATTTGCCGGAGCCGGAGGGTCCCATGATGGCCAGCCACTCGCCCGGAGCGACGGCGAGCGAGACCTGGTCGAGAGCGCGGATTTCTCCGCCGTTGGCTTCCTGCCGGGCGGGGTACGCTTTGACCACGTGGCGAAACTCGATCATGTCACTCCCCCCTCAGAATAATGGCCGGTTGTACGCGGCGAAGCAAGGCCATAGGTAGCAAAGCAGAAAACAGGGCCACCCCCACGCTGCCCGCGAAGACCACCGGCAATACCGAGGGCCGCGGTACCACTGCCGCGTGAAAATTGACGCGTCCAATCCAGGCGGCCACGCCGATACCAACCACGAATCCAGTGATTGCGCCCAGTGCTCCCAGCGTCGCCGCTTCGGCGGCGAAGAAACCGGTGATGAGCCGTTCGGAAGCGCCGATGGCTTTCATGATGGCGAAGTCGCGGCGGCGGTCGAGCACCCAGCCGGTGAGCGTCGCCAGCACACAGAGCATGGCCGTGAAAATAATCAGCGCCGCGGCGGCGTAAAGCGAAGCGCGAGTTTTGCCCAGGACGCGTGCTTCCGCTTCCACGATCTGGCGCACCGGCTGCACTTGCGCGGAGGGCAGGGCCTGGGCCAGACGGCCGGCGGCGGCCGTGATTTCAGCGGCGGAACCGGTCACCGCGATTTCGATGGATGAAGCCGGCACTCCGCTCCACTGCGTAAAGTCTGCCAGGGAAAGGTAGACGCGGCTGTCTTCCGCAGACCCGGTGCGCAGCGTGCCGGCAGAGACGAGGTGGATGGTGCGTCCGGCAAGCGTGAGGTCGAAGGGTTGGGCGTGCGGCGAGACCACCGCCGCGGCGCGCGCGCCCACCAGTGCTTCGTTCTCCGCACGCGGCCATGTGCTTACCGACCACCAGCGGTTGAGGCGCTGAACTTTCTCCAGATCAGTGCCAGCAACCACCACAGAAGTTCCATCCGTTGTGCGTGCCACGGCGTAGGCAAAGGGCACCGCGAGGCCGTGGCCAGCCAGCACTTGTTCGGCGACTGCGACGGCGTTTTCCGGCAGACTCTGCCCCTCATGCGCCACCACCACGATGTTGGCGCCATAGCTGCGGAATTCGCGCTGCAGTTTGGCCTGGACATCGAGATAGAGATTCATGATGGCAGTAGTGACTGCCGCCGCGATCACCACCGCCGTCAAAGCGGCGAGGGCGCGGCCGCGCCGAACCAGCGCGCCCCGCAGCAGCATACGCAAGAACATTGAGGGATGCGGTCCCGCGTGTTGGCGACGCGTGCGTAGAGTGTCGTTCAAGCTTCACCCCGCAGTACCCGCACCGGGTCAAGACGCATGGCCCTCCGGATCGAAGCAGCACTGCCGGCAAAAGTCACGATCAGCGCCAGTCCAAGAATGTAGGGAAAGAGCACGGGCTGCACTGAGATTTGCGAATCGAAGATGCTCTGGCCAATGCGATGAGCCAGGAAGCCGCCGAGGGCAAAGCCAAGCGAACCGCCGAGCAGCGCCAGCAGCGCCGCTTCGCTGAAGAACAAAGCGGCTACCGAGCCATGACCCGCACCGAGGGCCTTCATCAGACCCACTTCGGTGCGGCGCGCCATGATGGCCGTCGCCATGGCTGAGGAAACGGCTAGCGCCGACGCCAGCAGCGCCGCCAGCGTCACCAGCAGCATCAGCCCCTGAATGCGGCCGAGGACAGTGCCTTCGTTTTGCGCCACCTGCCGGATTTGTTCCGCCCGGGAACGCGGGATGGCTTCCTGCAGCTGATACGCGATCGACGCCGCATAGGGTGAGCAATACCAGCGGTCGTAGACTTCTGCGTTCATGCTGCGGGGATCACGGCGCGCGAGTTCATCTTCCGGCTTGGTCAGCGCGCTGACGTAGATGCGGCGCACGGCGCCCGCTTTGCCCAGCAGTTGCTGCGCTACGGCCAGAGAAGCGAAAGCGCGGTCATCGTCGGCGCTGCCGGTGGAAAGCACGCCGGAAATTTTGTGCGTTGCGGCGCGAACGGAAACCGCGTCTCCCGCGCGCAATTGCAGCTTGTGCGCGAGGCGCTGCCCCAGGAGCAGATCGGAAGAGTCATCCGCCGGCCACGCCCCTTCCACCTTCCACCACGGATGCGTGATGCGCACGCCGGTGACAAAGTCATCCTGGCCAAAACGCAGCGGCTTTGAAAAGTAGGTGCCCACCAACTCTACCGGGACGTTGTTTAGCGCAACGTTGACGGGTAGCATGGGAGCGAAGCCGACAATGTTGTGGCGCCAGAATGTGCCCTTGATTTTCGGCAGATCGCCTTCGTTGAGATAGGTGCCGTCGGAGGGCGGCTTCAGGTTGACGCCACCGATTTCGACGTCGAGCGTGTCGTCCTGCGGCGTGACCAGCAGGTTGGCACCGTAGGTGCGCAGTTCACGATTGATTTTGTCGCCGATGTCCGTGGCTACACCCACCATGGCGGTGGTCACGGTGACGCCGAGCGTGATGGCGACGGCGGCCAGTAACTTGGGCCGCTTCTGCCGGCGGAAGGATTCGTAGACCAGGCGCGCGAACATGCTACTTCTCGAAGAGGCGGCTGTGCGCAGCCAATTCCGCCTCCTGAATGATCACCGCATCGTGCGTGCTGGTGGATTTGAGGGGGATGGGATTGCAACCGCCCGCCAAACCGACCGACTGCGGGTTGATGGGCGCTGCGCAGTTTTTGCAGACCACGCCGCGGCTGTCTTTGTAGAAGCCGACCGCGCCACAAATCTCGCAGGCGTCGAGCAGCGCGACCACGTTGCCATCGGGTTTCTGATAGAGCCAGAAACGAACCGCGGCGCCATTTTCCAGCGCGACAAAACGGTGCAAATCGCCGTCGGAAATGGGTGCGATGGCAATGCTGACTTCGCCGTTGACGAAGGTCACGGGCGTAGCGGGCGACAACGCGCTCACGCTCTTGGCATAAATGAATTCCGCCGTCACCAGCACGATGAAAAGAAACGAACTGGCATACACGGAAGCCATCCACAGGCGTTCGCGGCGCGCCGACCAGGTGGCCTTGCGACGTGCGGCGGCGGAAACCGGTGCCGGTTGCGCTTCGCGGCGGCGGTATTCAAAGAGCACCATGAGCGCCGCCAGCGCCAGCACCGTGACAAAGAAGAACAGGTCGTTGCGCACGATGGGACCGATCAGCGCCATCTCCCGCTTGGAGGAGGGAAGCACGCCGTTCTCCGAAAGTTCGTGCAGTCCGGAGACGGTCAACTGCGCCGCCACAAACCAGAGAATCACGGTGGTGACTTTGAAAAACTTACGCAGATCAATGCGCACGCTGCCTTTGACGAACATGACGCCGAAGGCAACGGAGGCACCCACCCCCAGCACGGTACCGAGGAACCCCATCAGTTCCGAAGAATTCAAGGTCACGGCGGAAAGAATGAGAACGGTTTCCACCCCTTCGCGCAGCACCAGCAGGAACACGAACAGAAATAACCCGATGCGCGAACCCTCGCCGGCGAGCCGTCCCACCTTGCCCTCGATCTGGCCTTTGAGGTGGCGGGCGGTACGCATCATGAAAATGATCATGGTGACGACGAAGAAGGCGGCGGCCAGCATGATCCAGCCTTCGAAAATGTCTTGATTCAGGTGGGTGCGGGAAATGGCGGCCGCCACCCCGAGGCTGGAGAGGAACGCTGCGACCAGGGCAGCGTAGACCGTCCGACGCAGCTCCGGGCGCTCGATCTTGGCCAGGTAGGCCAGCGTAATGCCCACGATCAGCGCGGCTTCCACGCCTTCGCGCAAGGTGATGATGAATGCGTTTAACATGGCGTTAGATATTGAAAATGAATTTCATTTTCAATATCTTAAGGATAGCGGCTGACCCTCCCCAGCGTCAACGTGCGGCATCACAAGGGGTGGTGACAACCCTCACACCGCCTGTGCCATCTGCTTGATCAGCCCTTGTGCTTCCTGCGCCTGGGGAAAGAGTTTCTCTTCGGCGCGAAACTCCGGCGAGTGCACGCAGCGCCGGCTGCCGCGCTGTTTCACCGGATGTTTGAGGTGCAGCATCTCGTGGTAGACGATGTACTCAACCACAAAGCGGGGCACCGCGGCGGAATCGAAGACGCGACTCACCACGATGGTGTTATGCCCCGGGTCAAAGTGGGCCAAACTGTGGCGGGCGTGATTGCGGCTCCACGTCAGTCGAGGACGGGCCAGCAGTCCGAAGAAATAACGCGCGTTCAGCTCTTCAAAAACTGTCTCCAGATCGTACACGTGGCCGCGGGCAGAGCGAACTTCCTTGCGCCCGCGCAGTTGCCGCACCAGGTGGACCTTGTCCCGGACTGCCGCACTGCCCAGATGGCGGCGGTAGCGCGCGAATTCAGTGCGGCGCACCGGCTCGCGATACAACTTGGCGAGCAGGATGTGCGCCAGCGCCCGCAACACCGGAACGGGTGCCCCTTCCAGCAGGTCGGAAAGGCGCACCAGCACGCGCTGGTCACGCAGCCGAATGGAATGGTTGGCGTTGGCGAAGGGGAAAAACTCGATGCGGAATTCCGGCAGCGGCGTGCGTGGGCGCAGTTGCCGGTGCTCGTCTTCGAAAATGGGCAGAAGGGAAGCGCTCACGTTGCCCACAGAGTAGCTGGTTGCCGGCGCGTCGGCTACTCCTTCTTGGCTACCGGAGGTTTCATTTCTTGTTCATGGAGCAGTTGGCGATGGTCAGCTAGTCCTTGTTCGACGGCTTCCAGCGCGTTGGTGATGACAAACTGGCAGGCTGTAGCTTCGGCCGGCTTGAGCACGGCCTTGAGTGCCAACAAGCGCTTCTGGAACCCGGCTTCGGTTTCCAGCAGCGTCTTGAGCGTTTTCCGCAAATCCGCCTGGCGTTGCGCGAAGTTTTCCACGTTGTCGTTGAACTCGTCGTAAATCGTGAGGAAGTCTTCGAGCCGGTCGTGCAGCTGGTTGGGGTCGGTGGCGCTGGCATCCTTGCGTAGCGCTTCGGCGGCGTCGAGCCGGAGTGCTGCAAATTGAGCGTAGAGCTTGAGGCGCTTGTCCGCATCAAGGGCGACTTCGCGGAGTTGGTCAATTTCCAGAGGATTCAGCGGATCGCGCTGACGCGGGCGGGCAACGCCGATCAAGAGCAGGCAAGTCAAGATTCCTACGCCGATGTGCTGCAGTGTTTTCATTTCTTCTTGGCGAACATATGCTGCAAAATCCGGTTGCGCAGGTCTTCGATGCGGTCGACGGCGGCCTGCACGGTGGGCTGGTCTTCGAAGGCAAGAGTGCGGTTCATGTCGCGCAGGCGGTGCGCCATCTTGCGCAACTCAATTTCTACTCGCTTTTGATGCTTGCCGCTATCGAGTGCCGCCGTGGTGGCCTGCTCCGCGAATTGCCCCGCTTGCTGAATGGCTTTGCCCGCGTCTTCCGCCTTGCCATCAGCGTAGGCCTTGCTGGATTGCTCGATGTAGCGCCAGACCAGGGCCAGGCAAATGGGCGGCTGTTCCTCGCGCCGCGCGGATTCCAGCCGCTTCTCCAGCTGTGCGACGGTTTCGTTGGCCGCGGAGTGCGCGCTGCAGAGCGTCACCAACAGCACCGGGACCATGATGGCGGCTCGCAAATTCATTTCTTCGGCTCGATGGCGATCAGGCGATGCCGCGCCTGCCACTCCTGGTCGGGATACTGGCCCTGCGCCGACTCCAGGAACTTATGGTAATTCTCCGCCGCCTTCTTTGCATCTCGCAGGTGATCGTAAGCGGAGGCGCGCAGAAAATAGATGGCGGCGTTTTCCGGCAAGAAACGGCCGCGAACATCCAGAGCGCGGATCACGAGTGGGTAGTCCTTGTTCTCATTGGCCGCCGCAGCCAAGTCGCCATAGGCACCGCCCCGGTCGGGCTGCAGCTTCACCGTCTGCAAGAATTCTGACTGCGCTTCCGGAAACTTGCGCGCGGCCAGCAGAATTTTCCCCAGGGCATGGTGCAGCTCGGCGCTGGCGGGCTGTTTGGTTAGCAGTTGCCGGTACGCGGCCTCGGCCTCGGGATACTTGCGGGCGCGCTCATAGAGCTCGGCGAGGTCGAGGGCGGCGGCGGGATCGAGCGGCGCGCTTTTGGCGGCCAATCCCATCTCGGCGATCGCTTCGTCGTTCTTGCCTTCGGCGCCGAGCACGCGGCCGAGTTGGACGTGGAGGACGGCGTCGTCCGGGTGCGCCGCCGCTAGCTGGCGCAACATCGCCTCGGCCTCGGTAAAGCGCCGGCTGCTCATGTAGAGGTTGGCCAGTGCGGTAATGGCATCGCTCGATCCATCGCTCGATGTGGGAGCAAGCTGCAACGCCTGGCGGTAGGCCGCCTCAGCGCCCGCGATGTCCTTCTGACGTTCCAACAACGCACCCAGCGCGAAATACGGCTCGGGATCTTTTGGCTGCAGCTGTGCCGCCTCGCGATAGGCAGCCGCGGCTTCTTCAGGCTTCTCCGCTTCGAGAACATGACCGAGCGCGGACCAGGCTCGCGCTTTGCTTTCCTCCACATGGTCGGTGGGTTTGAGTTGGGTGGCGGCGTATAGAAAGGTCGCCGCGTCCGAATGGTTGGCACGGGCCAGCATGAGGCCAAGATTCAGATTCGACTCGAAAACATCCGGCTTGGCGGCCACGGACTTGCGATAGGCAGCGATCGCATCTTCGCTACGCCCCAGCGCATTCAACACGAAGCCAAGATCAAACCAGGCCAGATAGTTTTTTTCATTGTGCTGCGTGGCGCGCTCGAGCAGCGGCAGGGCGGCGGCGTAGTCCTTCTTGGTGATCGCCGCCTCCGCCTGTTGCACTTCCGGTGGCTGAGTTTCGTCTTCGACGGCGACTCGGCGGTGGCGCACCGTCTGGCCGGTGCTGTTGGTCACCTGGGCGAAAGCGGGGCTCAGAGCGCAAATTGCCAGCCCCAGGACGCTGATCCAGCGAGTTCCACTACTTACGGCCATTCGCTCGAACTCCGTTGCCATTTAAGATGCGCGTCAGGAAGTGTCCGGTGTGAGATTTTGTGTTTTTCGCGATCGCTTCTGGCGGGCCCATGGCGACGATCTCGCCGCCCCGGGAACCACCCTCCGGGCCCAGATCAATCACCCAGTCCGCGGTCTTGATCACCTCCAAATTGTGTTCGATGACCACGATGGAGTTGCCCGCTTCGAGCAAGCGGCGGAAGGCTCCCAGGAGCTTGCTGACATCATCGAAGTGCAGCCCGGTAGTGGGCTCATCGAAAATGTAGAGCAGATGGGGGCGCTTCTTGCCATCCTCTTTGGCAGCACGAAGTTTTTCCCGCGAGGCTGGCTCCAGGTGCGCCGCCAACTTCATCCGCTGCGCTTCACCGCCGGAAAGCGTCGTGGCCGATTGCCCCAGACGCAGATACCCCAACCCGACCTCATCGAGAGCACGCAAGCGATCGGCGACTTTGGGAACGCTGGCAAAAAACTGCAACGCTTCCTTCACCGTGAGCTGCAACGCCTCGTGAATATTCTTGTTGCGATAGCGGACCTCCAGTACCTGGGGCTTGTAGCGCGTGCCCTTGCAGTCCTCGCAAATCAACTCGACATCGGCAAGAAACTGCATCTCCACGGTTACCGTGCCGTCGCCCTGGCAGGTGTCACAACGGCCACCGGGGATGTTGAAGGAAAAGTGTCCGGCGGCAAAACCGCGCTTTTTCGCTTCCGGCGTTCCCGCAAACGCGTCGCGGATGCCATCGAAAGCCTTGATGAAGGTCACGGGATTGGAGCGGGGCGTGCGTCCGATGGGCGACTGATCCACCAGCACCACCTCGTCGACCAGGTCAGCGCCGTCAATCTTCTGGAAGCGGGCTGCTTCAGGCGTGGCCGGAATTTGTTTGCGCGCCGCCGCCACACCCTGATAGAGCACGTCATGCACCAGCGTCGACTTGCCCGAACCGGAGACACCGGTGATGGCCACCAGAACTCCGAGCGGAATGGCCAGATCGAAATTCTTGAGATTGTGGGCGCGCGCACCGTAGATCTTGATCTGCCGCGTGCCTAGCTTGCGGCGGTTGGCGGGGAGCTGAATGCGGAGGTCGCCCGCGAGATAGCGTCCCGTCAGGGATCCGGGAGTGTGCGCCACTTCCTCAAATGTACCCGCGCCGATGATGCGGCCACCGTTTTCTCCCGCCCCGGGGCCGAGATCGAGAATCCGGTCGGCGGCGCGCATGATGTCAGGATCATGCTCCACCACCAGAATGGTGTTGCCCAGGTCGCGCAGGTCGTGCAGGATCTTGATCAGACGATGCGTGTCACGTGGGTGCAGACCGATGGAGGGCTCATCCAGCACGTACAGCGTTCCCACCAGCCGCGAGCCCAACGAGGTTGCCAGTTGGATACGCTGCGCTTCGCCGCCGGAGAGCGTGGAGGATAGGCGGTCCAGCGTCAGGTATTCCAAACCAACCTCATTGAGAAAGCGCAGCCGGTCCTGAATTTCTTCCAGGATCTTTTCCGCAATGTCGGCTTCCTGCCTGGACAATTCCACCTGGTTGAAGAACTGCGCCGCTTGCTCGACGGTCATGGCACAGACGTCGCAGATATTGCGTTCCTGGATGCGGACGTTGCGCGCCTCTGCCCGCAGTCGCGAGCCGTCACAGGCTGAACACACGGAATAGCCCCGATAGCGGCTGAGAAACACGCGCACGTGCAGCTTGTACTTCTTGCGCTCCAGATAATTGAAGAAGCCGCGGATGCCAGGGAAGCGGCCTTCGCCGGTCAGCACTAACTGCTGGTGTTCCGGCTGCAGTTCGGCCCAGGGAACGTCGAGCGGCAATTCAACCTGCTTCGCCAACTTTTTCATCTCATTGGCGAAGACGCGATACTTCGGCTTGGTCCACGGCTCGATGGCGCCATCGGCCAACGTCTTCGACTTGTCGGGAATCACCAGGTCCATGTCGAAGTCGATGGTGTTGCCGAACCCCTGGCAACGCGGGCATGCACCGTAGGGGTTATTGAAGGAGAACAGGCGCGGCTCCGGTTCCGCATAGGCAATCTGGCAGCGCTTGCATTCAAAGCGCTGGGAAAAACGGTAATGCTCGAGAGCTTGCCCTTCGCGTGGCGCAGTTTCGAACAACACCTCGCTGGCTTCGCGATAGGCGGTCTCGATGGCGTCCACCACGCGGGCGCGCGAGTCGGCAGCCAAAACAATGCGGTCCACCAGTGCGGAAACGGGTGCGCCGAAGTTGACGTCGAGGAGCGACTCGGGACTGGAGAATTCAAAAATCTGCCCGGTCTGCCAGAGGCGGTTGAAGCCGCGCTTGCGCAAGTCGAAGAGGCGGGCTTTGAGCAGCGCATCGGCGGCGACGGCTTCGGGGTCATTTTTTCGCGCTCGCGTCTTTTTCTTCTCCACCGGTGCGGCATGGGCGACGCGCACGGGGAATAACGCGTTGAGCCGCGTCCCTTCCGGCAGGCGCAAGAGCGTGTCAGCGGCTTCGTCGACCGTATCTTTCTTCACCGGGCCGCCGCATTGCAAACAGAACGTCCGCCCGGCACGAGCGAAGAGCAGCCGCAAGTAGTCGTAGATTTCCGTCGCCGTGGCTACGGTGGAGCGCGGGTTGCGGGTACTGTTTTTCTGCCGGATGGCAACTGCCGGTGCGATCCCGTCAATGGTCTCCACATCCGGCTTTTCAATGCGCTCCAGAAATTGCCGGGCATAGGCGGAGAGCGACTCGACGTAGCGCCGCTGGCCTTCCGCATAGATGGTGTCGAACGCGAGCGAAGACTTGCCCGAACCGGAAACGCCGGTGACGACCGTGAGGGCATTGTGCGGAATCTCAAAATCAATGTTCTTGAGATTGTGGACCCGGGCTCCGCGTACCACGATCGCGTCGTTCGACATCAGTCCCCAGAGTCCTTTCGCCCGGAAAGCTGCAGCGCGCCCACAGGAAGCGCTGCATGCAGGGCCAGAATTCTTGATTATAGATGGGGGCGGAGGTGCAGGCCAGATAGGGCAGATTCTGGTGGTACTCGCAGCGAAGTTACATAGGCCCTTCGCCCCGGATGACAATTCTGTTTTGGGGTAGCGCGCCTCAAACCAGCAGCAGCACAGCGAAAATCAAAACCCAGAGCGCGCCCATGAAATGCCAATACCAGGCCGCAATGTCGACCACGATGCGGCGCGATTCGAGCGACCGGTGAAACACGGACATCCCCAGGGCCCACTGCAGCACCAGCATGCCGGCACCTACGTGCACCGCGTGCAGCATGGTCAGCAGGTAGACGAAAGAACTACCGGGGTGTCCAGTGACGTAGAAGCCCTGCGCCGCCAACTGGCGCCACACCAAGAATTGGCCGGTGAGAAAGGCGCCGCCGAGGATGACGGTCAGCAGCAGCCAAGGCGGATTGCGTTCCTGGCCCAGAGAGATTCCGGGGATCTCCGCTACGGGCGCGAGAATCACGCGACGCGCCAGTTGCCGCCGCGCCAGTTCGGCCGTCACGCTACTCAGCGCGAGTGCCACCGTGTTGAGCAGCAGTTGTACCAGCGGCAGCGGGATGCTGTGCCAGTCTTGCGTGTAAACGCCGCGGTCTCCATCGTAGGCACCGAGGATGCGGCGCACCAGGTAGGCGCTGGCAAACGCCACGAACAGCATGACC
>JBGQDM010000100.1:0-11715 GCA_041495845.1 Terriglobia bacterium
GATTTTGGAAATGCTGACCGAAGGAATCGCCGCCCGCCGCGGCCGCTATGGGGCGTATCTGCACCGCGACAAAGTGAACCACAGATTGCGCGCGCGCCGTGGCAGCCGCCTGGCCGCCATCACCAGCGGCGGTGCGATTCCGGAAACTGGCCTGTACACCGTGGTGGCCCAACCGGAAGGCGCTGTGGTGGGGACACTCGACGAAGATTTTGCCGTCGAGAGCAGCGCCGGTGACGTCATGCTGCTCGGCAATTCGTCGTGGCGGATTCGCAAAATCGAAAACGTCAGCAGCCGCGTGCTGGTGGAGGATGCGCACGGTGCCGCGCCTACGATTCCCTTTTGGCGCGGCGAAGCACCAGCGCGCACGCACGAGCTTTCCGCCTTTGTCGGCGACTTGCGCCAGGCCATCAGCGACCGCATGCCGGGCATCGCGCCGGTGGGCACATGGAGCGCGCATTCCGCAGTAATCGCCACCGTGGACTGGCTGCAGCACGAGTGCGGCCTCGGCCACTCTGCCGCCGAGCAGGCAGCGGAGTACATCCTGCAGGGGCGCGCCGTGTTGGGCGCGGTGCCCACGCAAACCACCATCATCGCCGAACGTTTCTTCGACGAAGGCGGCGGTATGCAGCTCGTCATCCACGCGCCTTTCGGCGGCCGCATTAACAAAGCCTGGGGACTAGCGCTGCGCAAGCGGTTCTGCCGTGGCTTCAATTTCGAACTGCAGGCAGCCGCCACTGAGGAAGGCCTCAACATCGCACTCGCCGAACAACACAGCTTCCCGCTGGCGGATGTATTTCAGTTTCTTCATCCGCAGACCGTGCAGGGCCTGCTGGAGCAGGCAGCGTTGGCTTCGCCCATCTTCGGCACGCGCTGGAAGTGGGATGCGCAGCGTTCGCTGGCACTCCTCCGTTTCCGTAACGGAAAGAAGATTCCGCCGCAAATCCAGCGCATTCGATCGGATGATCTGCTGGCCTCCGTTTTTCCCGACGTGGCGGCGTGTCAGGAAAATGTGGCCGGTGACATTCAGATCCCCGACCATCCGCTCGTCGCCGAAGTGATGAAAGATGTGCTCACCGAGGCCATGGACCTCGACGGACTGAAAGCCGTCCTCAACGGCATGGCCGACGGCAGCATTCGCTGCCTGTCGGTGGACACGCCTGTGCCGTCGCAGTTTTCCCACGAAATTCTGAATGCGAACCCGTACGCCTACCTTGATGATGCGCCGCTCGAGGAGCGTCGTGCCCGCGCCGTGGAAATGCGCCGCGTACTGCCTGAATCGGTGCTGGAGGAAGTCGGCAAGCTCGACCCGCACGCCATCGCACAGGTGCGGCAGGAAGCGTGGCCCGACGTGCGAGACGCTGACGAACTGCACGACGCGATGCACACGCTGATTGCCTTGCCGGAAAATTTTGCCGCCGCGCCCGGAGTCCCGGTACAGCAGTGGACGATTTATTTCGAGCGCCTCGTGCAACAGAACCGCGCAGCGCGAGCCACCGTAGAAGGCCGAGTCTACTGGGTGGCCGCCGAGCGGGCCCGCAGTTTTGTCACGCTGTTTCCTGCCGCACATTTCGCACCACTCCTGCCCGATGTCGAGACCGCACCGGCATCTCGCGAGGATGCTCTGCTGGCGCTCGCCACCGGCTGGCTCGGGCACTCCGGCCCGGTAACGTCCAGTTCTCTTGGCGGAGCACTGGGCTTGCCCGCCCATGAAATCGAACAGGCGTTGCTGCGTCTCGAAGCCAGCGGCACCGTGTTGCGTGGGAAGTTCACCGACCAGGCCTTCCGCCCCGGACTGCTTGCGCCCGGCGAAAACGAGTGGTGCGAGCGGCGTTTGCTGGCCCGCATTCATCGCCTCACGGTGGGCATGCTGCGCAAGCAAATCGAGCCCGCTACGGCAGCGCAGTTTCTCCGCTGGCTCATGCGCTGGCAACACGTCGCTCCCGGGTCGCAAACCGCCGGCGACCGCGGACTGCTGGAAGTGCTCGGCCAATTGCAGGGTTTTGAAATTCCTGCCAACGCCTGGGAGCGGCAGATATTGGCGCGGCGCGTGGCTAATTACGATCCGCAATGGCTGGACCAGTTGTGCCTGACCGGCGCGGTGGGTTGGGGACGGCTTTCGCCCCATCCGGCAACGCTCGAAGACTCGAACACCGGCCGTCGCCGCGTAATTCCCACTAGCGTCGCGCCCATTACTTTTTTTGTGCGCGAGGATGCCGACTGGATGCAGCCGCACCGCACCGACGCGGACGACACGCGCGGCCTGAGTACGGGCGCGCGCGCCGTGCTGGAACTCTTGCGAGCGCAGGGCGCGTCGTTTTTCGCCGACCTCGTCCGCGGCTCCGGCAAGCTGAAAGCGGAAATCGAAACCGCGCTCTGGGAACTGGTCGCCGCGGGCATCGTCACCGCTGACGGCTTCGACAATCTGCGCTCGCTGATTGATCCCAAACGCCGCGCTGGACAAGGCTCCGGCCGTACTTCCCGTCCGCGCCACGCCGCCGGACGCTGGGCGCTGCTCCATTCGGCGGTGCCGCAAGACCGCACCAAGATTGCCGAAGCAACCGCCTGGGTGCTGTTGCAGCGCTATGGCGTCATCTTTCGCGACCTGCTGGCACGGGAGAGCAGTCTGCCACCCTGGCGCGAATTGCTCATCGCCTGCCGCCGCCTCGAAGATCGCGGTGAAATTCGCGGTGGTCGTTTTGTGGACGGATTCTCCGGCGAGCAGTTCGCGCTGCCGGTGGCCGTGGAATCATTGCGCGCCTCGCGCAAGATGCCGCTGACGGGTGAGACCCTGACCCTCTCCGCCGCCGACCCGCTGAACCTGGTGGGCATTCTCGTGCCGGGCGAACGCGTGCCGGCAATTTCAGGCCGAACGGTGATCTATCGCGACGGCGCGGCCGTGGTCCCCGGCGAAAGTAGCGTAGCGTCTTCCGACCTTGCGGCCAGCGGGTAGGGGTGATGCTGGGAGGTGAAGTGTAGCTCGCGGACGTACGGGGAGCGGCAGGGAAATTTGCTGGACCTGCTCCTAGTCCAACTCGCCTTCTTCTTGCCTGGTAGCCTCGGCCTCGTTTTCAATGCAAGACATGAGTATCTGAGCACTGAAGTTGAAGGCACACTGAGCACAGCACATGCCACGCTGGTTCGAGCGCTTATGGTGCCACAAATACCTCATCAAAGGCGTATCCGCACCACACACCTTGCACTTTGTCGGCTTCCTGCCCTTGAACCGAAAAAGAAGTAAGGCAGGAGTCAACGGCCGGAAAATAGCCGTCGTCTCATCGCTTTCGTACTCTCGGAGACTGTCCAAATCCGCTTGTTCATTCTCGTCCTCGACCACAGCGTCATAGGCCTGAAACTGATCGCGCTGATCCGCTACAATCTTGGTGTTGGCGTCAGTTTCTTGCACGATCTTTAGAACTAACCCGGGAACGCAGTCTTTGCAGGAAAATCCGACTTCTCGTGGCCCGGGTATCGCGCCTTCTGAAGAACCGCTCAACGCATAGCGCATGAATGGCTCCGGAGCTCGCTTGCATATGTCGCAACTTGCTGGCAACCGACTGCTGTACCGAAAATCTCCGGCGGTGGTTGCTGAGAATTTGAGTTCTTCGTATGCCAACACTGTCTCCCCATTGCCGCTTCGCGCGTTCGTGTCCAAGGAAACAACGTCCGTGCAGCGGGTGCTCGCCCCGTCTAAGTTGTTGGGAGGATTGGTGGACCTGGTCGGGATCGAACCGACGACCTCTTCCATGCCATTTCTCACCCCTCACTCGGACGCTGCGACACCGACGATTCCCGAACAGCACCGAGGGGCAGTGATCATGCGGCTTTGACCGCTGTTTGCTGCCTCGCCACTCACCCTGAGCGACACCGACCGACACCGCCGGACACGTTCAGGGATGGCAGGGTTACGACACAAGTCACGACACAAAAGAAGGAGTCCCAAACGCGACGCTCCCCTGGGGACCACCCCCGCCCCCTGCCGAGAATATCGGTAAAGCTCCACAGCTGATTCCGAGTCGAAAACGGAAGACGGGCAGGCGGTCGGTTGTTGGTGAAATGGCGATATTTCAACAGTTATCGTTCAGCCACGCTTTAGCTTGTTCGAGGGAGCAGTTGGTTGCTATCCGCAGTTCGCGGATGGCCTCCAGTCGGCGACCGTCTCGGGCGAGTGACTGTATTCGACCCTGAACCTCAGGAGAGACATCCTTCAATCGCACTGCCGCCTCGGAGCCGTCTTCGCTCAACTTGAATCCTAGGGCAGTACCGTCATCCTTCTCCAGCAGCCAGAGACTCAACCCACCGACGGTTGACCCTTCCGGTGGATTGCTTCCCATGCGGTTTACATAATGGGAAAGGCTCTGCTTTGCTGCTGCAACGCTGGCATTAAAATCATCGAGTTCTTCGGCTCTAACAGGTTTGAGAATGTTGACGTGCCAACCGTCATGGGCCTCGTAGACGACCGCCACGGTAGCCGCACTTTCATCTGAAATCTCGCAATCAGTCCGACACTCATCGACGTTGCCGAGTACCGTCATGAAGAACACGGGGAATCCTCGGTGACAAGAATACGATAACTGTTGTAATCAGGCGTTTACACCAACTACCAGCGAGGACGCCTGCGCGAAACCACCCATTTTGCCGACGCGATGATGCCGCCCAAGACTATAGCCTCTACCGCAATGAAGAATGCCCAGTTCGTTGGTCTGAACAACAGCCAATCCACAACCAAATTGATGGCTACGGCAACAGCTATCACAGCGATTACGCCCGGCTGTGTCCAAGCGCTCCGTTGCGTGTTCATGTCGAGCCAATGATAGTTGATGTGATCAGGCGTTTACACCAACTACGGGTCAATGACTGCAATGGCGACTGTCACGACAGCTATTCACGAAGGATTCACGGGTTTACACTCGGAGCGATTTTGACAGCAGACGACAACACTTGCTGAATGCGTTCTTCGTTACGAGCCTGTACTTCGAGAGAGACCACGTAGCCGTTTAGAAAAATCGAGTATATGCCGCGACGGTAGCCGAAGTTTGGTTTTTCCGGAACTTTCAGAATTGCCCCCATGAAGTTCATACCTGAGATTCTTACCGGAAATTCTTCGCGCTCCGTTAGCAAACCGTCTCTCTCCAGCTGGTGTCGGACGCTACGAACGTAGGCGGTCGTTGACATTGTTTTGGGGTAGTTCTCCAGAGAATCAGCGAGGAGTCCAAGCGAAGGAGAAACAACTCCTTGTGCAACTCAGAATCTACTTCAAGCAGGAACCGCTCAAGGCGATCACCGGAAAGCGGATTACGGATTACAGGGCCTGGAGAGCCCATCAGGGCGTCGGGCCAGCGACGCTAAACGCGGAGCTTGGCATTTTGAGGCGGGTCCTGAAGCGGGCGAAGCTCTGGGCGCGTGTTGCTGACGATATACGGCCACTGAAGGAGCCGAAAACGATTGGACGGGCACTCACGGAGGAAGATAAACAACGGCTTCTCAAAACCGCTACGATGCGCCCCGAATGGGAAACGGCGTACCTTGCCGCGATCCTCTGCCTGAATACCACTGCAAGAGGCTGCGAGTTGAAAGGGCTGCAATGGTCCGACGTGGACCTATTCGCTCGCACTCTAACGATTCGCACATCCAAAACGGCTTCGGGTGAAAGGGTAGTTCCTCTCACGGACGTTGCGATCTCCGCCCTGGCAAGGCTGCGCCGAAGAGCAGCGGGCTTTGGCGCGGTTGAACCATCGCACTATATCTTTGCTGCCTTTGTTCCCAAGTTCACATTCAGCGGCAAGCGAGTAGTGGACTACAACGTCACCGCCTTTGACCCTACGCGGCATCTGAAAAGCTGGCGGACGGCCTGGAGGACGCTGACAAAGAAAGCGGGCCTGCCGGGGTTCCGGTTCCACGATCTGCGGCACTGCGCCATCACTCAGCTCGCGGAGAATGGCACGTCGGACTCCACGATCATGGCGATTGCCGGTCACGTGAGCCGTCGAATGCTGGAGCGGTACAGTCACGTCCGAATGGAAGCCAAGCGCACTGCGATGGAAGCTCTCGCTGTGAGCACAAGAACGGCGGGTTACGACACAAGTCACGACACAAATGTCCCAGCTGCGGGCACTCGCCCCGTCTAAGTTGTTGGGATGATTGGTGGACCTGGTCGGGATCGAACCGACGACCTCTTCCATGCCATGGAAGCGCGCTCCCAGCTGCGCCACAGGCCCACACGGGCAGGACGTGCAACCACCACGCCTCTTTCGATTCTCACGTACTTGCCCGCGATAGTCAAACCGGGCAGCGTGCCTCGCACTTGCCGGCAGCCGGCCCGCTACTGCCGGGCGGCGGCCTCGCGCTGCAATCGTTCCTCTTTCTGGCGCTTCAGCCCCTCCCGGTCATACGCCCACTGCGTGCCCTGCTCTTCCGGTTGACCATACAGTTCCGGATGTGCATCGCGCGCGTCGGTGGGCGCTGTGTTCAAGCTGAGTGGGACGTTGCCGTTCGTCCCGCCGCCGCTCAGGCCACTCCCCGCGCTCACTCACGTGATTCGCTCCCGCCCCCGGTACCGGGAAACACCTGCCCCGGCGCAAACGTGATCTGCCCGTTCCTGGCAATCGAGAACGCGAGGCCCGCCGGAAATCGGAGGAAGGAACCCGGTTAATCCGGGCAAACAGCAAGCCATCCTCCTACGACAAATCCCGCGCCACAAGCGCCTTTTGGAGCATGCTCGGCGACCTGCAGCAACTTGCATGCCCGGCTTCAAGAGAACTCGAGCCACAGCTCGTGGGCCGCGGCGCTTGGCCAATTGCCCGTGAACGATTATTCTTGCTGGAAGATTTCTCCTTGGATTAAAGAATGAACTCGCTCCGTCTACTTCCGGCGTTTTGTTTGCTCGCGCTGCCCCTGGCTGCGCAAACTGCTCCGGCAGCGCCGCCCACCATCTCTTATGCTTCGCAGACCCAGCTGAACAATGTGCTTGGACAACTGGAGCAGGCGGCCCAGGCAGCCAGCAGCGATCTCAGCCTGTTGCGCGTCGAGCGTTGGAAGGCCGACTCTGACGAAAAGCGCCAGGTGCTCAGCAATGTGGACTCGTTGCAACGCAACTTGCAGTCGGCATTGCCGGCCCTGATCACACAAGTGCGTGCCGCGCCGGAAGACTTGAACGCATCCTTCAAGCTCTACCGCAATGCCAGCGCACTCTACGACGTGCTGGCCAGCGTAACGGAATCCGCGGGTGTCTCCGGTTCGCACGACGAAGCGCAGTCGTTGGCCGCAGCCACCTCCGCGCTCGACAAAGCCCGCCGCGCTCTCGCTGACCGCCTGGAAAGTCTGGCGACTGCCAAGGACGCTGAGCTGGCCAATCTCCGCGCTCAGGTGAAATCGCTGCAAGCGGCAACGCCGCCCGCGCCCCCCAAGAAAATCATCGTGGACGACGACCAAGCTCCCAAGAAGCCAATAAAGAAGAAAGCGGCCCCAAAACCTCCTGCCGCGGCTCCCGCGCAACCCGTCCCCAGCCCGCATTAAAGCCTTTGTTTCCCTAACGCTACGAGTTACTGCCCGGGAGGAAGGCCCGCCTGCGCTTGCCCGGGAACTTAGCACTGTGTTTCAGCGTCTATGTAGATAGGGGTTTCTTCCGGCCCATATCCGAATGGCACGATTGGTGCGGGCTGGCGGCGCGAAAAATCCTATAATTGAGGTGAACGCCATGAAGCTCGTGGCGGGAGCAACCACCTTGGGCGAATTGGCCAGCGCCATCGGAGTCCGGCAGGAAGAAGCCGCCATTGTGGCGGAACTGCAGGCTGGCTCCGAGGACGCATACGCCTGGTTGGTCCGGCAGTATCATCAGCCGGTCTACAGTCTGGTCTACCGCATCCTGACTGATCCCGCTGATGCCGCGGACACCACCCAGGAAGTTTTCCTGAAAGTGTTTCGCGGAATCCGCCAGTTTCACGGCGGCTCCAGCCTGAAGACCTGGATCTACCGCATCGCCATTCATGAAGCCTCCAATCGCCGCCGCTGGTGGTTCCGGCACAAAGCGCGCGAGGTGGCGATTGACACGCCGGAGAACGACACAGAAATGATGGGTTGCGTGCGGGAAGACTCGCTGCCGGACCACGGCGAGTCGCCCTTCGACAGCGTGGTGCATGAAGAAATTCGGGCGCGCGTGGAACAGGAATTGCGCCAGGTGCCGGAGCCCTATCGCACCACTCTGGTGTTGCGCGATCTGGAGGAACTTTCTTACGAGGAGATTGCCGAAGTGACAGGCGCGTCGTTGGGAACGGTGAAATCGCGTCTGACGCGGGGCCGCGAAGCGTTGAAACAGCGGCTGGCGAAATATCTGGAAGAGTTCGGGCCGGCGCTCGACTTAGAAGGTGCCGGGCCGGCAAAACGGTCGCGGGCCGCGGCCGCGGCCGCACCGCAGGTGGAGGTAACACCATGAATTGCCGCCAAACCAAATCGTCGTTGTCCGCGTATCTGGACGGCGCACTCTCCGGGGCGCAGCGACATGCCTTGTCCGGACACATGCAGACCTGCGCCGATTGCGCGCGCGAGTATCGTCTGCTGCGGCAGAGTCACACGCTGCTCACTTCTGTCGGACGTCCGCAGATTCCGCCCGACCTCGCTCTCAAGTTGCGGGTCGCCATTTCCCGCGAAGCCGAACGCGCCCGCCACTCGCGTTTCGAAGGCGTGCTGGTCCGCCTGGATAACCTGCTCAACGCGTTTCTGCTTCCCGCCACCGCCGGCCTGGCCACAGCCGTGGTCATTTTTGGATTGCTGATGGGCTTCTTCGCCCTGCCGCCGCAGTTGCAGGCTTCCAGCGAGGACGTCCCGCTCATGCTCTATTCCGCGCCCGAACTGCAAGCTTCCGCTTACAACCTCGGCCGCGGCATCATCAACGAGGATTCGCTCGTGGTGGAAGTCTCGATCGACGAAAACGGCCGCGTGGAGGACTACCGCATTCTCGCCTCCACCAAAGATGCGCAAATGCTGCTACCCCAGGTAAAGAACATGCTCATCTTCACCGTGTTCCGTCCCGCCATGGCGATGGGACATCCCACCGTCGGCCGCGCCGTGCTCACCTTCTCGCGCACCCCGCGCAGCACTCGCCTGCAAGGGTAAGCGGGTGGTTCGGCGGCCCTAAGGGGACCTCCGTCCCTATCTCAGGGTAGCGAAACCATACAGCCAGAATTCTCCGGCAGGGAGCTCCATGGGGATGGGCAGGGTTGGTCTGAGTCTCGCCGCCACACGGCCGCTTTCGCGCCGGAATCAGCCATCGACTTGAGTGCGGCCTGCTGCGCAGCTGGCGACGATCGCCAGAATTTTCCAGAGTCGATCGACCAAATCTCGGCCACCACTGACACCCTGGCTAAGTGGGCCCAATAGGCTTGCTGTCCGTCGCCAATACTCGCGACCGAATCGCCAGGCTGCACGCCGTAGTTTGGCATCGCGTCGGCAATGACGATGTCACGCCCAGCCGATTTCCTTCGCGGCGCAACCAGGGAGTGGAACAGACCCGGCATCACGCCCCCGGCAAAAACAAGGATTCCCGCCAGCACTGCTCGACGCGCCAAGAGTTGCTGGCCCGGGCGGATGAAGACTGACCCGAAAACGGCGCCCCACAGTAACAGCCAGAAACCAAGCCAGAACCGCGAAACCAGGTGCACCAACAGGTACATGCCGATCACCGCGACTGCGGGTAAAGTGCAAAACCAAGTTGCCGCGAGGTGGCGGAGTGAGGTTCGACGGGTGTACCACACCAGAATCAGCAGCGGCACCAGCAACGCAGCCTCTGCACCCAGGAGTTGGTCTTTCAGGAACCGGAGATTGACCGCCAGTTGCCGGAGCTGACCGCGCCAGTCCAAGCTCGGCTGGCTGCGCTGGTCAAAGCGCGCGGCATCGTACCAGGGCGCATAGGTAACGCCTCTCATCGACGGAATTCTGAAAACGCGTGGCGAAGCCAAGGCGACGGGACCAGGATAGAACGGAATGGGTGCGCCGCCGGTCTCACTCGTCATCCAGCTCTTCGTTTCCGGCCCGTTCACAAACCAGGCATAGTTCAATCTGCCGCTATCTCCCGCGGTGAAGTGGCCGACGACTCGCGACACGATGGCGACGAAGGGGAACACCAGGGCCACAAAAACAACCATCGCAGCCATCGGCCGGCGCAGATTCCGTGAGCGCAAGCCCTGCCCCGCCATGGCTGCCAGAACAAACAAGGCAAAATACAACATGATGGCTTTGGCGAAGTAACCGATGGCCAGCAGCACTCCGAGCCAGGCATAGGCACCCATGCCGTGGGGCTGACCGTCATTGAGTTTGAACAAGAGAGCGGCGATGGCAAAGACGATGGCGCCGACCAGGACATCCGGGCTCACGTCCGGCACCGACCAGGAAAAATTCACGATGAACAACAAATATCCGAACCCAATCCAAACCAAGGGAATCGCATCAGGAAGCGGAGTTTCCTCGCCGCCGGCCCTTCTGCTCCAGTCCGCGACGGCACGCCAGTACCTGCTAAATGTGTACAGCGCGACCGTGAAGATGGCACAATTCAGCGCCCGGGCCATGGCAAGTTCGTCGCCTGCCCCAGAGTGAAAAAACCGCATCATGATCGCCAGAAGCCATGAGTACAGCGGTCCCCAATACCCATTTACCGCGGTCTGCCAGTCGTGGCGAAGGTAGGCACGGGCAACATCCAGGTAACCCAGGCCGTCAGCTCCGATCGGCATATCACGGCCAGTGAAGGCACAGCGCGCTCCGATCAGCAGCACAATCACCTGACAGATTTTTTCAAACCCAAATCTACCGACTACCACACCGAGCACGGTTCTTTCTGGCGATGTGGAATGGGCGGCCATCGTAACCTCAATTTACGTCGCCGCACCAGGGTGGAATTGGCGGAGGCTCCGCCGGTCGATTCTACCCTGAGACTCAGTCGCGGCTGCGGGCCGAGTGCAATCACAGCCGCGCCGCATTAGGGCCTGCTGTCTCGTGAACTCGCCCACAGTTTGACCCCCGCCTGCCGTCCCTCGTAAACTATTGAGGGTCAAACCATTTTCTGCCCGCCCTTCTGGAGGCTTTTTCCTGGTTTTCTGGAGACAAACCGTCTACGGCGCACTCTTGCTGGCGCTGACACTGCCGTGCGCCCGCGCCCAAAGCAGTTCCAAAGCCAACCTCGACGTCAGCGAAACCCTGTTTGGAGTTTTCACCGCGCTGAACACCTGCGGCTATGACCAGGACCTGAATTCCTCCGCCCCGCTGCGGGCTGAGATTCGCGACGAAGCCATGAAGGCAGCCAAAGCAAACGGCGAGGCGGCGGACGCGCGCGAACAGTTTTGCTCGTACTATCGCGACCACCTCAACGGCGACGCCGCGCGCGACCTGGCGCAATATGTTTCCCTCGCGCTCTACCTCGGTCCGCCGCCGGCCTTCACGCCGAAAGTGAAGGAATCGGAGCTGCCGCCGGACGCAACCTACGTAATCGGCGCTGCGCCCTATCTCTCGCGCCTCTACGAAAAAGCCAACTGGCACGCGCTCTGGACCAAGCATGAACCGCAATTCAACGAGCTTATCCAGAGCTATCACGCGCCGCTGGCCAAGCTGCTTTTCGATACCGACATCTACCTGAAGCTCTCTTCCAGCGGCTATCTGGGACGCGGATTTACCATTTACCTCGAGCCGATGGGCGCGCCCGGCCAGGCCAATGCCCGCAACTACGGCGCCGAC
>JBGQDM010000101.1:0-10927 GCA_041495845.1 Terriglobia bacterium
AACAGCAGCGCCCAGAAACTCTGCAACTGCATCGAGCCGTCTGCTGCCTTCTCATAGCCGGTGGGATGCTGCATCCAGGCGTCAGTGGCGATGATGAAGAACCCGGAAATCCACGAGCCTCCGGCCACGGCAACGGCTGACCACCAGTGGGCGCGCGGAGAAAGTTTGTTCTCGCCATAAAGAAACAACCCAAGAAATGCCGATTCGAGAAAGAAAGCAAACAGACCTTCCATGGCCAGCGTCTGCCCAATGACGCCGCCAGCAAAGCGTGAAAAGTGCGACCAATTCGTTCCAAACTGGAATTCCAAAGGAATGCCGGTGACCACGCCCAAGACGAACGTGATGCCGAAAATCCTGGCCCAGAAACGGGCCGCCTGGTGGTAAGCCGGATCATTGCGACGTAGCGCCAGCGTCTTTAGGACCACAATCAGCGGCGCCAATCCCATGGTGAGTTGTGGAAAAAGGTAGTGAAATGTGGCGGTGAAGGCGAAGTGCAGCCGGTGAATCAGGAGTGCGCTATCCATGATTTTCCCCAGGTGGACTGCTGATGATTATCAAAGGGGCGAGCGCGAACGAACAGTGACGACCATCACAGCGTCACCGCTTCTGACGCCGCTGCCGTTCGGCCAGGCGCTGCTCCCGGCGGCGGCCAGCGTCTTCGTATCGCCTCTTCTCCTCATCGGTTTCCGGCACCACCGGCGCCACTGGGACGCGATTGCCGTCGCGATCCACTGCCACGAAGGTCAGATACGCGGAGCTTACGTGCCGCCGCGTGTTCGCCAGGTAGTTGTCGACCCACACCTTGACGCCAATTTCCAGCGAGGTATGAAAAGCGCGATTGACGGAAGACCGAAGCACCACGAACTCGCCGATGTGAGGCGAGGAAACGAAATCGAGATGGTCCACCGAAGCGGTAACCACGTACTGGCGTGAATGGCGAAGCGCGGCCATGGCGCCGGCCACGTCAATCCAGTGCATCAGGCGTCCGCCCATCAGCACGCGCAGAGGGTTGGTATCGTTGGGCAGCACCAACTCAGCCATTTCAGACTGCGATTCGCGGACGGGACGCGGCGTGAGGTCTACGCTTGGTTCCTTCATAACCAGCGTCATTGTAAAGCACGGCAAATGCGCACGGCGTAGTACTCTGGAAATGAGCTAAAGGAGATCGTTTTGATCGATCGGCTGGCCATGTTGGAAGAGATTCTGGCGCAGAATCCCAATGATGCCTTTGCCCGTTATGGGCTGGCCATGGAACACTCCACTCGCGGCGACATCGAAAAAGCGATGGCCGAGTTTGCCGCGTTGCTTGAGCGCCATCCCGACTACACCGCCGGATATTTCATGGCGGCGCAAACGCTGGCCCGCGCCGGCCAAACGGAAACGGCGAAAGACAAGTTGCGTCAGGGCATCGCGTCGGCCACTCGCTCCGGAAACGCACACGCGCTCGCGGAGATGGAAGCGATGCTGGCGGAGTTGCCGTAGTCCGCTACTTCGCCTGCCCTGCCATGCGCACCATGGCCCACTCCACGACTCCGGGAAACATCTGGTAGAGCTTGATCACCGGGTGCATGGTCCAAGGCACGACGACTTCCCGCTTCCCTTGGCGATAGCCCGCGAGCACCGCGCGCGCCACCCGTTCGGCGCTGATTCCACGCGGGCTTTCAGGCCTGGAGGAGGGTTCGCGTCCCCGCACCAGATTGGTCGCGAAATTGGTGCGCACGAAACCTGGACAAACCGTCATCACGTTGATTCCCGCAGCCTTCAGTTCCACCCGTGCCGCTTTGCCGATGGCATTCATGGCAAACTTGGAAGCACTGTACGCCGCACCAAAAGGGAGCGGGAGGTGTCCGGCGACACTGGAGATGTTGATGATCGTCCCGGATCCCTGGGCCCGCATCACCGGCAGCACCGCCTGCATGGAATCAATGGTCCCGAACAAGTTGGTTTCGAAGAGCTCGCGACACTGCACCATATCCATGGCAGCAACGGAATCGCGCAGCCCATGGCCCGCATTGTTCACCCACACATCCACCCGTTGGAAGTGGTGCATGATCAGGCCGAGGGCGCTGTCAATCTCCTCGCGATGGCGCACATCGCAAGCCAGAGCGAGCGTTCTCTCCGGTTGGCCGACGCGGTTGCGCGCGGCCTCCAAGCGGCCGGAATCACGGGAAAGCATGACCACGCTGGCGCCGTGCTCCACGAAGATCCGCGCGACGGCTTCGCCAATGCCCATCGAAGCCCCAGTCACCACCACCACTTTGTTCGCCGCTTCCAGCATGACTTGCTTGTATGGGGCGGAGCGCCGTGCTGTCAAGCGCAGGCGCACCAGCGCATCCCGTTTTGTCATGCACTTCGACCCTTTAGCCGGAAGATCGGGCCCGCGCGCGGGCGTATAATTCCGGCTAAAGGGTTCGTCCGGGGTTCCATCCATGGGTTTCCCACACACGCTGGGTGAATTGCGGAAAAGTGTTTTTTCCGAAGAGCGCTTGCGCGAGCGGCGCGTAAAAGACGAACTGCGCCAAAACCTCATCGCGCGCCTGCAGTCGGGGGCCCCGGTGTTTCCCGGTATTGTCGGCTATGACGACACGGTGGTGCCGCAGATCGTGAACGCCGTGCTCTCCCGCCACAACTTCATCCTGCTCGGACTGCGTGGCCAAGCCAAGAGCCGCATCTTGCGCGCCCTGACTTCCCTGCTGGACGCCCACCTGCCTTACATCGCAGGTTGCGAGATTCGCGACAATCCCTATGCGCCCATCTGCCGCCCGTGCCGCGAAAAAGCGAAACACCTGGGCGACGCCCTTCCCATTGCTTATCTCACTCCTGACGACCGCTATGTGGAGAAGTTGGCCACGCCAGACGTAACCATTGCCGACCTGATCGGCGACATTGATCCCATCAAGGCGGCGCGCGGCGGACACGAACTCGGCAGCGAATTCACCGTGCACTACGGATTGCTGCCGCGAGCCAATCGTGGAATTTTCGCCATCAACGAACTGCCCGATCTGGCGGGAAAGATTCAGGTGGGGCTTTTCAACATTATGCAGGAAGGCGATGTACAGATTAAGGGCTATCCCGTTCGCCTGCCGCTGGATGTGGCGCTGGTTTTCAGCGCCAATCCGGAGGACTACACCGCCCGCGGAAAAATCATTACGCCGCTGAAAGACCGCATGGGCTCGGAAGTCCGCACCCACTATCCGATTACCGTGGAAGAAGGCGTAACCATTACCGCCCAGGAGGCGTGGACCCGCCGCGATGGCGCGAAGTTGCAGGTTCCGGACTACGTCTGGGAAGTGATTGAGCGGGTCGCGTTTGTGGCGCGCGAAGACAAACGCGTGGACAAGCGCTCGGGCGTGAGCCAGCGCCTGCCCATCAGCAGCATGGAGAATGTGGTCTCGAATGCGGAGCGGCGTGCCATCCGCAACGGCGAAACGCTCACCGTGCCGCGCATTGCCGACATTTACGCCGCCTTGCCCGCTATTACTGGAAAGCTGGAACTGGAATACGAAGGGGAATTGCGCGGAGCGGAACAGGTGGTGCGCGAGATCATCCGCACCGCCATCGCCCGGACGTTCGACGATTACTATTCGGGCGCCAACCTGCAGCAAGTGGTGCAGTGGTTCGACCTGGGCGGAGAAATCCAGATGGCGGACTCCGCCAGCGCAGCCGAGGCGCTGGCCGGGCTGAGCAAGATTCAAGGACTGCTCGACAAAGTGGGCGAGGCTGGCGTCACCGCCAAAGACAGCGCCGAGATTCGCGTGTCCGCAGCCGAGTTCATTCTCGAAGGTCTGTATGCGCACAAACGGATTGGCCGCAGCGAAGAGCGAGTTTTTTCCGCCGGAGAACAGCAGCCGAGAAAACCGGAGCCAAGTGTGGCGCGGGAGGACCTCCCCCTGCCGCGTGGCCGCCGCAACTTCAACTGAGCCGTGTCGCCATGAAGCGCGTTCGCTACAGTAAATACGTCCCCGACCCCGCCGGCGAGATGAGCCTGGAAGACTTGGTGTCCGCCCTCTCCGACTACTTGCTGCAGAGCGGATTTCAGGACAACTACGGCTTCTACGAAGCGCCGGAAGAACAGACGCTCGACCAGTTGCGCCAGGCGATGGAACAGGCGCTGCTCGAGAGCGACCTGCTGGATGAGCAGACCCGGGAGCAGTTGCAGCAGATGCAGATGGACGGCACGCTCGAGGAGTTGATCGAACGCCTGATCGAGCGCATGCAGCAAGAGGAATACATTCGCGTGGATGCGCCGCACGACCCCACGCAGCAGTCGAGTCTGGGCGGACAGGTGGGCCACGCGCAAGGGCAGGCGCGCTTTGACGTCACCGACAAGGGTCTGGACTTTCTGGGCTACCGCACGTTACGGAATCTGCTGGGTTCGCTGGGCAAGGCCAGCTTCGGACGCCACGACACCCGCGACTGGGCCACCGGGATTGAAGCCAGTGGAGCGTCCAAACCATATGAGTTTGGCGACATGCTCAACCTCGACATCACCGCCACCTTGTCGCACGCCATCCATCGCGAGGGACTAGGCCTGCCGCTGAACCTGGAATACTCCGACCTGCACGTGCACCAGTGCGAATACCAGTCATCGTGCGCGACCGTGCTCATGCTGGACTGCTCGCACTCCATGATTCTTTATGGGGAGGACCGGTTTACGCCGGCCAAGAAAGTGGCCATGGCGCTTTCCCATCTGATTCGCACCCAGTATCCGGGAGATTCACTGGCGGTGGTGCTCTTCCACGATTCCGCCGAAGAGATTCCATTGTCACAACTGGCGCGGGTGAAAGTCGGCCCCTACTACACCAACACGCGCGAGGGGCTGCGATTGGCGCAGCGCATTCTCGAGCGCCAGCGCAAAGACATGAAGCAGATCGTCATGATCACCGACGGCAAACCATCAGCGCTGACGCTCGAAGATGGCCGCATTTACAAGAACGCCTTCGGCCTCGACCCGCTGGTGGTGACGCAAACGCTGGAAGAAGTCTCGAAGTGCAAGCGCGCCGGCGTGATGATTAACACCTTCATGCTGGCGTCGGAGTATGGGCTGATTCAGTTTGTGCAGAAGGTGACGGAGATGTGTCGTGGCAAGGCGTACTTCACCACGCCCTACACGCTGGGGCAGTACCTGCTGATGGATTACATGGCGCGGAAGACGAAGACCATCCACTAGGCTGGATGCGGTTAGCTGCGGCTCCCTCAGCCCTGCTTGGGCGCGCACTCCGCGGCCTGAAAGCCCACTTTGCCGTGGCTCCCGTCGCAGAACGGCTTGTTGGCGGATTGGCCGCAGCGGCAGAGGGAAATGGCGGGCTTGCCGGTTAAGTCATAGGCGTTGCCGTCGCCGTCGACCAAGCGGACTGCTCCCTCGACGCGAAAAGGACCGTTCTTGCGGGCGGTAATCGTAATCTCGGACATAGGTTTTTCTCCTGGCAGTGGGGTGCGGGCGCCTACGCGGCGAGTCGCTGCGGCTTCAGCAAGCTGCGGTAAAGATCAAGGTAGCCGTCGAGCATTTGTTTGGCCGTGAACCGGCTGCGGGCACGCTGATAGGCCAGATTACCATGCGCGCGGCAAAGTTCACGATCTTCGCTGAGGCGGCGAATGGCATCGGAGAGGCTGGCGCTATCGTTGGTGCGGAAATAAACCGCGGCGTCGCCCCAGACTTCGCGAAAGACGGGAATATCGTTGGCCACAATGGCGCAACGCGAGAGCGCGGCTTCCAGCGCGGCCATGCCGAAGGGTTCATACCGCGAAGTGGCGGCGTAGATGGCGGCGCGGCTGTACAGCAGGCGCAGTTGCGCTTCCGTCTGCGGCCCTCGGAAAGCCACGTCGCAGCGATCGGTCTTCAGTTTCACGTCGGCGCGCAGCGGAATCTTCGGTTCGTCAAGCGGCTGGTCGGAACTGACAATGCACACCGGCAACGGCTGCTCCCGCTGGGTCAGCAGAATCACCTGCTTGCCGGCATCGTGCAGGCGGCCCACCGTCAGCACGGAGTCACTTTTCAAGAGATACGGATTGAAAAAAACTGGATTGCGGCCGCTGTAGATCACGGTACCGCGGCGCGGCTTGGCGTAGAGGGCGCGCACGGAATCCAGCATGAAGAATGACGGCGCCGCCACCGCGCTGGCCCCGCTCAGCCCGTCTCCCGCGGTTCGACGATACCAGCGCAACCATTCGGTTTCGCGCGGCTCGTGTCCGTGGACCGAAATCCACCAGCTGATGAGATCGCCGTGTGCCACCACGATGCGCGGCACGTCTCCGGGCAGGTTGCCGTAGGCATACTGCGTCAGGTGCAGAACGTCGGGCTTCACTTCCTCAATCACGGCTTGGAGGTAATCTCGCGATTCTTCCAGGTCGTTCTTCCCCTCCTGCATCCACTCCAACCGGAAACCCGTAGGCCGGTAGTCCAATCCGGGCAGAGTGTCCATCCACTGGGTCTGATGGGGAAGCGGAATTTCACCGAAGCTGACCAGCGTGACACGGACGCCACGCTGCGTGAGCCCGATGGCCACTTCGCGTGCGTAGGCCCACGTGCCGGTAATGGTGTCGGCAGTAAGAAGGACGTGCATGGAAACCTGGGGCGCGTTCCAAAGCCGCGTGCGGCAGGCCTTGTAGCGTGCGAGCTATTCTACCCGGAAGTTGGTCGGAAACGAAGGCAGTTCGTCCCAGATGCAAAGGTTTGCACTCCCCGAGACGCATCCTTTGCGTGATAATTCCCTCTTGCGCCTTCATCTCCCCATTCTTCTTTGGCTTGCGGCAGTCCCGGCGGCTCACCCACAGCAGCAGGCTGCACCTGCGCAAAATCCTGCACGCTCGGTCCACATCCAGCGCGCAGCCGCCAAGGTAGAAGTGGATGGCAGGCTCGACGAAGCCGTCTGGCAGACCATTGCACCGATCACCGAGTTCACCCAGACTGAGCCCGACCTCGGCCAGCCGGTGAGCGAAAAAACCGAGGTGCGGATTTTTTACGACGACCACAATCTTTATTTTGGCTTCCGCTGTTACGACTCGCAGCCGGAAAAAATCATTCGCCGGCTGGGCGCTCACGATGGCTTCACCAACTCCGACAGTGTGGACATTTTCCTGGACACGTTTCATGACCGGCGCACCGGCTACTACTTCAGCGTCAATGCGCGCGGCATCCAGTTCGACGCCACCAGCAACGAGGGCGGCAATAACCAGAATGGCGACAATTTTTCCCGGGTGCATGACAGCACCTGGGACGGCATCTGGCAGAGTGCCGCAGCCTTGCAACCCTGGGGGTGGTCGGCCGAGGTAGTGATTCCGTTTAAGTCCATGCGCATCTCGCGAGCGGCAGAACAGGTTTGGGGCCTGAACCTCTCCCGCACCATCGTCCGCAAATATGAGACCGCCTATTGGGAGGCGGTGACGCGTTTTGACAGCACCATGCGGCCTTCGAAGGCGGGCACGATGGAAGGTTTGGAAAACCTGCACATCGGACGCAATCTCGAACTCATTCCGTTTTTCGGCACCAAGTACCGGCGCGCACGGTGGCAGCCGGAACATGCCGGCACGAGCTTCAACGGGGGCTTAGACGCGCGCTATGGGCTGGCGTCGAACCTTACCGCCAATGTCTCCATCAATCCGGATTTCGGCGAAACCGAGTCGGATGAATTCACCGCGCAGATTTCCCGCTTCGAAATTTTCTTCCCCGAGAAGCGCAAGTTCTTCACCGAAGGCGCCAACTACTTCACCACACCCCTGCAGTTGTTCTTCTCGCGGCGGATTGGTTCGGTGCTGCCGGATGGCGAACCGCAGCGCATCCTCGAAGGCGCCAAGATTACCGGCAAGGCCGGCGCCTGGACGCTGGGCGCGTTGGAGGCGGTGACCCAGCGCCACGACTTCATCGATCCGGCCAGTGGGGAAGCAAAGAGCGCTGCCGGCGCGTTCTTCGGCGTCGTCCGGCTACAACGCAACCTCCTGCAGAAGTCGGCGCTGGGTTTCATCTCCGTGAACCGACTGCAAAGCGGAACCGTCTTCGACGTCGACGGCAACTTGATCAGCGGGCAGGAGACCGCGCAGGGCATTGACCTGAACATTTTGCACGGCGACCACATTTCCTGGGCGTCGCAGTTCCTGGCCAACACCAACGCCCTGCACCCCGGGTTCGATGCCCAGCACCTCGCGTGGACTTCCAACTTCAGCTACGATTCCGAAAAGTTTTCCTACTCCACGGGAGGCAGGTTTCTCGGCCGCAACACCGACTTCAGCACCATTGGTTTTGAACCCGAGATTGACCGCTGGGGCGGCTTCATGGCGATGGAATACAAGCCCTTCGTAAACCGCTGGTGGACGCGGCAACTTTTCTTCAACCTGAATTACGACGAAGCCAACGGGACGCACGGCGAACTGCAAGACTCCGGGACCGACGCTTCGGTCGCTGCCCAGTTCAAGAACTTTTGGCGGCTGGAGGGGCGGCTCGCCTACGATCGCGTGCGCTTCAATGAATTTGCGCCCTGCGATTCAACGGCGGCGTGCGACGCGCGCCCAACCCCCAGCCTGGCCAGTATGCGTCTCTACATCATGCCGCGCTTTGTGGTCCACCTTACCAGCAACCAGAACAAGCCTTTCTCGTTCAACGCGCGCTTTGTGCACGGCAAGCTGGTGCAATACGACGAATTCATCTATGGCTCCCGGACGCAACTGGAACTCTCCATGAACGCCCGCCTGGGAGAGCGGCTGCGCTGGGAGCTCTCCGGAACGCAGGTGCGCGAGTCACTGCAAAATCACGCGCACTTCCAGAACCGCAACTTCCTGATCTCACGCTGGCAGTATCAGTTCACGCCCAAGTTGCGGGCCCGTCTGCTGGCGCAGTACTCCGGCGACCACCATCGAACCGACATCAGCATCAACAGCCTGCTTGCCTATGACTTCACAGCGCGCAGTGCGGTGTATCTGGGTTATAACCGGCAGCGCCGCTCACCGCTCGATCCGGCCGACCTGGGCGACGTCATCTTTGCGAAGATCTCGTACTTGTTTTCGTTCTAGGGCCGAGGGCGGCCGTTCCTACGCAAGCTCAAGTTTTAGCCACCCAACCGATCCCGCATGTCGCCCACCAGCTGCTGCATGGTCTCCAGCCGCGAGCGCGTTTCGGGGGGCAGGCCAACGCTATCGAGCAACAGCTCACAGTGCAGAGAAAATGCCGTCAGCGTATTTTTCAGTTCAGCGGCCAGTTCTCGCCGGACTACTTTCCCGACTGTCAGAGTTTCCCTCTCCTGCCGCTTGAACGCCGCCAGCACCTGCTGCAGGAAGCGAGGAGCGCTGGTCACGGCCAAATTGAGCACGATTTGCAGCGCTGTGTCCGCTGCCTGAAACAGCCGGTCGGCGCCGTCAGGGTCGGCTTCCATCAGGCTCTGGTCGAGCACCACCAAGCGGTAGCTGTGCCGCGCCAGAAGCTGGCGAGCGGCGGCCAGCGTGGCCGCGACTTCCGTGCCTTCCAGATCGGGCGCGCGCTGCAGCCGCTCGGCAGCATCGCTCGCAGGCGTCACCAGCAGGATCATGCCAGCTTCTGCTGCAACCCGGGTACCACGCGGCAGCGGCGGCACGTTCGGAGGATCGCCTCCTGCCGCTTCCGACCAAAGTGCGAGCCCCTACTCGCCCTAGCTCGCCACCCCATACTGCTTCAGCTTGCGATAGAGCGTCGTCTTGCCGATCCCCAGCAGTCGCGCCGCCATCAGCTTGTCTCCGCGAAGCTGTTCGATGGTGCCCAGAATCACCTGCCGCTCCACTTCTGACATGGGCAGGATTCTCTTCTTCTCCGGCAGTCCGGAAGCGCTTCGCGCGGTGCGCAACCCGGTGGGCAGGTCCGACGCTTGCAACGTGGGCCCGGAGTTCAGCGCCCACGCCCGCTCCAGGCAGTTCTCCAGCTCGCGCACATTCCCCGGCCAGTCGTAGGCCATGAGCAGTTGCAGGGCGTCCTGACTCAATTCCTTGGATTGCCCGCTATTGCGGCTGAGCCGCTCGAGAAAGTGTCCCACCAGCAAAGGAATGTCCGGGCGCCGTTCGCGCAAGGGCGGAATGCGCAACCCCAGCACATTCAGGCGGAAATAAAGATCGCGGCGGAACGTGCCCTCGGCCACGCCCTGTTCGAGGTCGCGGTTGGTGGCCGCCAGAATGCGCACATTGATGGCAACGCGCCGCGTGCCGCCCACCGGACGGATTTCCCTTTCCTGGATGGCGCGCAGCAGTTTGGCCTGCAAATCAGTCGGCAGTTCGCCGATCTCGTCCAGGAAGACGGTGCCGCCCTCGGCGATGGCCAGCAGCCCTTCCTTGGTACCGCTGGCGCCGGTAAAGGCCCCGCGCACATGGCCAAAGAGTTCGCTCTCGATCAGCGTGGGCACCAGCGAGCCGCAATCCACGGGAATAAATGGCCGGTCGCGGAGCGGGCCGCCGTAGTGAATGGAACGAGCCACCAGTTCTTTGCCGGTCCCACTCTCGCCCAGAATGAGCACGGGATGCGTGCTCTGCGCCGCTTTGCCAATGATGCGATACAGCTTTTCCATTTCCGGCGCCTGGCCCACGATGCCGCCAAAGCCGTGCGGGCTGCGATTGCGCTCCTGCAACAGGCGCGCCTGCGTACGCCGCTCCAGATGGGTCGCGACACGTTCCAGCACCTGACGCAGGTCATCCAAGCCGAAGGGTTTGGTGAGAAAGTCGAACGCGCCCAACTTCATCGCTTCCACCGCGGACTGTACCGTGGCAAAGGCGGTCACCACCACCACGACAGCCTCGGGGCGCTGCTGCTGGATTTCCCGTAACGCCTCCAGCCCGCTCATCCCCGGCAAACGCAAATCGAGCAGAACCACGTCCGCGGTCTGCTGCTCCAGCAGGCGCAAGGCCTGTTCGGCAGACTCCGCCGTGGCCGCATTAAATCCGGCGCGCTGGGCCACGTCGCGGCAGGCATCGCGCACCG
>JBGQDM010000102.1:0-10875 GCA_041495845.1 Terriglobia bacterium
GCGGCCGTGGTCTGCGTGTCGTCGGCGGTTGCGGGCGAAATGCTACAGGACTTGAAAGTGGGGCACATTCTCGGCGGCACGCCGTCCAAAATGCAACTCGGCGACGTTTTCGGCATCCTTGTGGCTTCGCTGGTGCTTTTCTTCCCCTTGGCTGCACTGGACAGGGTCTACCATTTCGGCACCTCAGAACTTCCCGCGCCACAGGCCGGACTGATGGCCATGCTCTCGAAAGGGATTGTGGGCGGTGACATGGCGTGGCCGCTGGTCGTGGTGGGCATCCTGATGGGCTTGGCCATGATCCTGATCGAAGTGAAGAGCGTCATGTTGTTCGCCGTTGGCATGTATCTGCCACTGGGCACAACCTTCGCCATCTTCGTCGGAGGGGTAGTCCGCTGGGTCACTGACTGGTTCCGCGATCGCCGCAACCTCAACGAGGCACAAAAAGCGCGAGTGGAAAACTCCGGCGTACTCACCGCCTCCGGTCTGATTGCGGGAGAGGCGCTCTGCGGCATCGTAGTCGCCGCCATCCTGGCACGGAAACTGGCGCACGATCCGCACGCCGAAGCCAAGCTGTTCCAGTTCGCGCTGGGAAACCACTGGGCAACCGCCTTAATCGCCATGGCCGTGCTCATCATCGTCATGGTCTGGGTCCCCATCGCCAACGCGGGTCGGCCGGAAGATCCTGCGCCGCCTACGGCCATCATGTAACGTCGGGCGCGAAATGCGCCGGGCGTGGCTTTCCACCACGAAGGCCACCAAGCAGCACGAAGCGGCAGCGGAAACGCCTTCGTGATACTTTGTGGCCTTCGTGGTTTAGTTTTTGAGCTCATGTCCATTGCGGAAAACATGGTCGCGGTGCGAGCGCAGATGGCAGCGGCGGCGCGGCGGGCCGGCCGCGATCCCGACGAAGTCACGCTCATGGCGGTGAGCAAGACCTTTCCGGTGGACGCCATTCGCGAGGCTTACGCTGCCGGCCTTCGTGTCTTCGGCGAAAATCGGGTGCAGGAATTTTCCGGGAAGCACAACGCGCTCACGGAACTCGCCGACGCCGAGTGGCATCTCATCGGACACCTGCAAAGCAACAAGGCGGCCAAAGCGGCGGAACTGTTTCACGCCGTGGATTCGGTGGACTCGGTGCGGCTGGCGGAGAAACTAAACGACGCCGCAGGCAAACTCGACCGGAAGCTCGCGGTGCTCATCGAGATCAACATCGGCGGCGAAGAAGCCAAGAGCGGGCTGGCGCCAGAGTCGCCAGAACTGGAGCAGCTTTTGCAGGCAGCGCCGCGCTTCGAGCACCTCGTGTTTCGCGGGCTGATGACTGTCCCGCCGTTTACCGAAGATCCCGAGGGCGCGCGACCGGACTTCCGGCGCATGCGGGAACTGCGGGACGGCATCGCCGCTCGCAAACTTCCCGGGGTTGGCACAACAGTGCTCTCCATGGGGATGTCGCACGATTTTGCCGTGGCCATCGAAGAGGGCTCTACGCGCGTGCGCCTGGGAACAGCGATTTTCGGAAAACGGAGTGCAAACGTATGAGCTACTTGGATCAGGCGTTGGCGTGGATGATTTTCACGGGTGGTGTGGTGCAGATGCTTATCACAGAGATCACACACTGGCCGGGAGCGGTGCTGGACCCTGGCCTGATCTGGATCTTCGTCGCCATGTTCAACTTCCTCCGCATACGCAACGATGGCAGCGTTCGGGGTCTGAATTCCACGTGCATAGCAGCGAACGTTTGCGCTCTTATGTTTGAAATCCTCCGGGCCAAGATGTACCCGTCCCTTTGGGGCGCAATGGGAATTCTTATATTCGGAGAAACGATTTTCTCCCTGAGGAAGAGTCTTGCTGCTCATTAAGGAAACCTCAGATGTTGTCACCTTCGCCGTCCGCGTCCACCCTCGCGCGAAGAAAAACGCCATCACCGGCGTGCTGGGAGACGCGCTGAAGGTTTCGTTGACTGCGCCACCGACCGAAGGTCGGGCGAATGAGGCTTGCATCGAATTCTTGGCAAAGCTTTTGAAGGTTTCGCGCGCGTCCGTTACTATTGCTGCCGGCGCGGCCAGTCGGAACAAAGTGGTTCGCGTGACCGGACTGTCAGCCGGGGAACTACGCCAGCGGCTGGGGCTTTAGGCACCGGCAACGCGCCATAGCCGAGAGGCGAGCTGTGCGGTCGATCCCATCGTCAGGAGCCATGCTTGACCTTTTCCGAGCGTCTGCAAGACATTCGCACCGGCTTCGAGCGTCCCTTCTGGATTGCGAACATCACCGAGATTTTTGAACGGCTCTCGTATTACGGGGCCTTCGCTTCTCTTGCGCTCTATCTACAGGAGAAGCTGAATTTCTCCACCGAACAAACTGGCACCCTCACCGGCCTGTTCGGCGGGATGGTATGGTTTCTCGCGATTTTTGGCGGAGCCGCCGCCGACCGCCTGGGATTCCGCCGTGCCCTCTCGCTGGCGTACGTCATCCTGGCTGCTTCCTACTTCCTCATCGGATCGATCGGTGCGCCCTGGCTGGCGCCCGTGCGGAACCTGGTGCCCCTCGGCCTGTTTGTCGGCTTCATTCTCATCCTCCCCGCGCTCGGCGTTTCCATGGTCAAGCCATGTGTAGTCGGTACGACAGCGCGCGCTTCCAAAGAGAATGTGCGCTCGGTCGGCTATTCGATTTACTACACCATGGTGAACATTGGCGGCGCTTCCGGGCCGTATTTTGCCTCGTGGGCCCATCGCCATTTGGGCGTGGAGAATGTGTATCGCGTGGCCGCGCTCAGCGTGTTTGCCATGGTCTTTGTGGTCCTCTTGTTCTTCCGCGAGCCGCGTAAGGCGGGGGATGCGCCGGCACCCTCGGTGGCAGAAGTGGCTCGGAACTTCTGCGTGGTGGTCGGGAACTACCGGTTAGTCCTGCCGGTGCTGGCGCTGGCCTTGGCGCTGGGCATTGTGGGTTGGACCCATCCCAGCTTCCACGTGCCCTGGTGGATCTGGGCCGCCCTGCTGCTGCTCGTGCTGGCCGGGATCAGCCGCTTCATGTGGTTCCTCGTGCTGTTTACCGGTTACTGGATCGTCTTCTGGCAGCAGTACACCAGCCTGCCCGGTTACATCCACGGCTACATCAATGCCAAGGCTGATGTGGAGATGATTCTAGTCACCGACGGGGCCACGGTGATCTGCTTGACGCTGCTCGTCAATTTCCTGACCCGGAAGATCCCGGCATTTCAGGCGGTGATTTTGGGGACGGTGATCACATCCGTTTCGTGGCTGGTTCTCGTTTTCCGGCCGACGGTGTGGGGAGCAATCCTGGCCATCTTTGTGCTCGCGCTCGGCGAAATCATTCAAGCTCCCCGCTACTACGAATATATTTCGCGCCTGGCTCCTCCCGGACAGCAAGGAACTTACATGGGCTTCGCCTTTCTCCCCATCGGTATCGGCTCCATTATCGGGGGCTGGTTCGGCGGGATGCTGGTCCACCGCTTTGGAGAAGTCCAGCATCGCCCGGCGCTGATCTGGTGGAGCCTGGCAGCCGTGGGGATGGCGACCGCGATTGCGCTTTGGATTTACGACCGGATCGTGGGGCGCAAGAGCGCAAGTTCTGCCGGATGAGACCATGGCCCCGCGCAAACTTTCCCCCGCCAGCACTGCAACTCACATCCGGCGTTCTCAAGGACGGCGGATCGGCGCCGCACGCCGCCGGGGTGCAGTGGTTCTTTAAGGAAGAAATCAAGTCCCGGGGCTGGTATACGGGCGAGTTGCGCAAGGTTGCCGTGCGCATGCGGCGGACAATTCTGCGCGACGCAGGACTCGATTTTCTCGTCCGCGTTGCTGACAACCTCTTCCATGGCGACATGCTGGAAGAAAAAGTCTTTGGCGTGTTCCTGCTGGAGAAGATCACAGACCGGCTCGAAGAAGCCGAATTTCGCCTCCTGGAAAAGTGGCTGGATCGCGTTTCCAGTTGGGCCGACCACGATGCGCTGGCCAGCTACCTGCTGGGGCCGATGTTGGTCGCCGCACCCAAGCGTGCCGCCCGCGTTTTCGTCTGGGCCGGAAAGAAGAGCCGCTGGCACCGCCGGGCGGCTGCGGTCTCGCTGATTCGGGGCGCGCGCCTGGGCAAGTTTGAAAGAGAGATGGTGCGGGTTTCAGCAGCCCTTCTCGGCGACCAGAACGACATGGTGCAAAAAGGTCTGGGCTGGATGCTGCGGGAATGGGCCAAGTACCAGCCCAAGCGGGCCGTTCCCTACCTCATGAAGATTCGCGAAAACGCGCCTCGGTTGGTCTTGCGCACCGCGTGTGAAACGCTGCCCGTTGCTCAAAAGAGGCGCGTTCTAGGCTAGCCCCCTGCCCACCCCGCGGTTCGCGCCGGGCAGTCCGCTTGCTACAATAGCCTCTTGCCTATGAACCTCGCCGCCATTCAGTCTGCCCTCCGCGAACAGAACATCGATGCCTGGCTGTTCTACGATCATCACCACCGCGATCCCATTGCGTATCGTGTGCTCGGCCTCCGGGAAAGCATGATGGTCACGCGGCGCTGGTTCTACCTGATCCCGGCGCAGGGCGAGCCGTCCAAGCTAGTCCACCGCATCGAAGCCGGCCATCTCGATTCCTTGCCCGGTAGCCCGAAGAAGATGTACTCGGCATGGCAGGAACTGGCTGCCACCCTGAAAGCCATGGTGGCGCCTTACCGCACCCTCGCCATGCAGTACTCCCCGAACAATCAGGTTTTTGTGATTGGGTTGGTGGATGCCGGGACCGTCGAGTTGCTGCGCAGCTTCGGCGCTCAGGTCGTCACTTCAGGCAACCTGGTGGCGCAGTTCGAATCCACCTGGACGGACGCGCAGATTCGCACTCACTTTGAAGCCCGCGACAAAGTGGATCCCATCACCGCGGCGGCCTTTCAGGAAATTGGCCGTCGCGTGCGTAGCGGCGGCACCAATGAGTTCGAGATGCAGCAGTGGATTCTGGAAGCCTTCCGGCGCGACGGCCTGGTAACGGATGACCCACCGGTCGTGGCCGTAAACGCCCACAGCGGCGATCCGCACTATGAACCACAGGCGGAGGGATCTTCCCCCATCCGCGACGGTGACTGGGTGCTGCTCGACATCTGGGCCAGAAAAAACCAGTCCGAATCGGTTTACTACGACATTACCTGGACTGGGATTGTTGGCAAGACGCCTTCCGACCGGCAGCGCGAAGTGTTTAAAATTGTGACGGGAGCGCGCGATGCAGCGGTGGAGCAGGCACTCAGCCGCATTGGTTCCGGCAGCAAACTGGCGGGCTGGGAAGTGGACCGTGCCGCCCGCGCCCACATTGATGCGGCCGGTTACGGCCAATACTTTATCCATCGCACCGGACACTCCATTGGCACCACGGTGCACGCCAACGGCGCCAACATGGATGATCTCGAAGTGCACGACGAACGCCAGGTCCTGCCGAATTCCTGCTTCTCCGTCGAGCCGGGAATCTATTTGCCGGAGTTCGGCGTGCGCAGTGAAGTGAATGTGCTGGTGCGAACCAGGGCAGCGGAAGTGACGGGAAAAATTCAACGAGAGATCGTGACCATTTAATGGCCAATTCTAGAAACTCTTCTGCATCGGCGGCAGAACCGACCGCACCTGGCGTCATGGCGATTGTGTCTCCGGCGGTGGGCTGGCTCGTCCCCGGGGCAGGACACTTAGTGCAGAAGCGTTACGGCCGCGGCGTGTTGCTACTGGTCGCCATCGCCGGCCTCTACATCTGCGGCCTGCTGATGCAAGGCCACGTGTATCCCCCGAACGGCGGCGAAGTGCTGGAAATTCTTGGCTTCATTTGCGATCTGGGGGCCGGTGGCCTCTACATCGTGAGCCGCGCCCTGGATTGGGGCCAGGCGCCCGCCGCCAACGCCGTCGCCGACTACGGCACTAAGTTTGTTTTCGTCGCCGGTCTGTTGAACCTCATCGCCGTGGCCGACGCCTACCATATCGCCATCGGAAAGAAGCAATGACCCTGCAACTCTCCCATTTCAGCGCCGCGGTAGTCTTTGCCCTGTCCGCATCGATCGTGTTCGGGATCACCCAAAAAGAAACGGTGCGGGAACAGTTGCGTTACGGCCTGAAGTGCTTCGCCATGTTCGTAGGCAGCGTGATCGCCGCGGGCTGGGTGATGTGGCTGGTACGCCGGTAGCGTCTCCGCGCTTTCTCAACCTTCCCAGACAAATGCATCAAACACATGGCGGGTGCGAAAGCCAAGACGCTCATACAGCGTCACGGCGCTACGGTTCGCCTCGGTCACGGTGAGTGACAGCGTGACAAAGCCGCGGCGGCGCTGGGCCCGAAACGCAGCCTGCATCAGACCCGCGCCCGCGCCTTGTCCCCGCAATTCCGGCAGAACACAAACCTGGGTCACGTGGCCGACATCGTGACGAATGCGGGAACAGAGAATGACTCCCACCGCGTTGCGCAGTTGCTTGTGCACGGCCACGAAGGAAGATTCAGGATCAAACACGCCACATCCGGGAAAACGCACAATGTTATTAAGAAAGCGCAGCGAACCGCTCAGCGTGCGGTACTGGTCGTTTACTTCGGAATCGATATGGCCGCGGTAGCACGCCGTGATCAGCGCCGCCACGGGCTGGTAATAGAGTTCTGCCCAGGGCACGATTTCGATTTCCACGGACGGTTCGAGCGCAGGCGTGGACTCCGGCAGATCCAGCAGCATGAACAGGCGCGGGTGACGCTGAAAGCCCCCGTCCAGAAACGGTTGCGCAACGCTGCCGGACTCATGTGCCAGGAGCTGGGCCTCCACCCGGTTCACGCCCGGGGACTGCCCCAGCGTCTCAATCACGTGCGTCAGCAGCCGGATTTCGGTTTCGCGCACACTGGCGCCGCGCGCGCCGTTTCCGTTGGCCACAAACAGGTCGCCGATCACTCCTTTGCTGCCTTCGTAGACAAAGAAGGCATACCCGAAAACCCGTCCGCGATCGAGAGCGGCATACCCGGGAAGAATCTTCGAGTCCACGTAGCGCAGAATCATGTCTGCGGAGCCGCTGTAGTCCCAGGAGAGCAGCCGCGCCCAAAGCTGGTTTTCCTGCTCCAGAAGGGGGCGCAAATCGGCGGACGAAAAGTGTCTGAGGTCGAGGATTTCCACGGTCGTTTCGCGGGCCCGCCGCGCGGGCAGACCCTCACGGCGAAAGGCACAGTCTAGTGCCGCCGCGCCCCCGGCGCAAACCGGGGCACCGGCAAAGACAACAGCAGCATCATGGTGTCACTACGGGCGGGGCTGCAGCCGGGAACACATGGTAGTAGTCGAGACCGGAAGCACTCCCCAGGTAGGCGAGGTCACGCGTGCCCAGCAGTTTTCCTGCGGGACGCAGCCCCGCGGGCGGCATTATCAGCAGATGCGCACCCACGGGAACTTCACCCCGTTCGTAGCGCGCCACCGGCTGGTTACGGTAAAAATGCAAACCGTACTCGACATCGCGGCGGACCTGAAACACCGCCAGCGGCAACCCCGATTCTCCTGAGCGCGCCAGCTCAGCGGCCAGTGGTCGCGCGGAAAACTTGTGATCGAGTACCGGTCCGTTCCCACGCAGAATCACGCTGACCGCCAACAGCACGGGCACCAGCGAGATGCCGGGAAGCAGGGTGAGCCCGCCGCGTCCGCGCAACAAAAGAAAGAGCACACCGGCGACCAGCGCCGCAAAACCAACTGCTGCCAGCGAGCGCGTCCCCCACACCCACCGCGTGGACGACAGCACCGACGGAAGCAACAATGCCGGAACCAGCAAACCCGCGCTCAGTAAGCTGTGCGCACCGAGCAGCCAGGTCGAGGCCTGGCTTTGGGTGCTGCGAAGACGATGCACATAGCTCGCCGCCAGCAGTGTGCCGGCGGGAATTGCCGGCAAAATGTAGCCCGGCAATTTGGACTGCGAAAGCGAAAACAAGATCACCGGCAGCGCCAGCCACACCAGCAGAAAAAGATCCCAGGCATCTTCTCCCACCAACATTCCGCGGCCTTCCGCCCACCAGCCGCGCACGGTTGCACCCAGCGCCGCCACTACCAATGCCGCCCACGGCATCAATCCCACGAGGAGCACCGGCAGATAAAACCACGCGGGCTGATGGTGCCGATACAGGTCCGTACCAAAACGCGCAAAATTGTGTTCCAGAATAAACGTGCGGAAGAATTCAGGGTTGCGCAGCTGCACCGCTACATACCAGGGCAGCGTCGTGATCAGGAATACCAGCAGCCCGGGCCACCAGAGCGTTTGCGCCAGGCTTCGCCAGCGCTGTTGCAACGCGAGAAAGGCGACGATGATGACCGCCGCCAAAACCGGCGCAACCGGCCCCTTGGCCAGCGTCGCGAGTCCCAGAAAAAAACTACCCAGAAGCAGCCAGCGTCGTTCCTGACTCTCAAACCAGGCGAACCACGCCAGCAATGCGAGGCCCAGGTTCGCTGCCAGAACCATGTCCGTTGAAGCGGAGCGCGCAAATCCAATCATGCCCACCGAAGACGCAGTCATCAGCGCCCCCTCGAGTTGCGAATCCGGACGAAAACGGCGCAGAAAGAAATACACGGCGGCGACCAGCAGGGCTGCCGAAAACGCCGAAGGGACCCTTGCAACCCCGTCGCTGACGCCCAGTTGTGCGAATGCGATGCGGGCTTCCCAATAGTAGAGTGCTGGTTTTTCCAGCCAGGGCTGGCCTCCCAGCGTGGGCGTAACCCAGTCACCGCGTTCCAGCATCTCGCGCGCCACCTGCGCATAGCGAGGCTCGTCCGCGCCCACCAACCCAAACACACTCAGGCCATAGAAAAAAAGAAATACACAGACCACGACCACCAGAATGAATTCCCGACGCGACGGTGAAGAAAGGTTCACTGGACCTCAAGCTCGGCCGGACGACGAAAGAGGGCGGCAAAGCTGATCCCCGCCCAGCTCACTTCGAGAACTACGAAGCCTACCTGAAACGGGTGGAACGCAATGTACGCCAGGATGGCGGAACCGGCTCCGTTGAGCAGATTGTAGGCCACGCCGCGTGAATTCATGCGGCCCATCTGGTGCGCCGCGTAGGCAATCAGAATCATGAGCGCGCCGGCGAAGGAGGAAAGTTGCCGCAGAGTGAAGAGGTCCATCGGATTATTGTACGGGTGGAGCGGGGCGGAACAGGTCGACAATCCCGGCAATGGCGGTAGCCAGAGGGCCGTCCACCGCGCAGCCGCTGGCACAGCGATGGCCGCCGCCGCCCAGCCGCTCGGTCACTCGCGATACATCCACTCGCCCCTTGCTACGCAGGCTGACGCGAAAACGGCCTTCGGGCAGTTCGCGGAAGAAGACCGCGACTTCCACGCCCTGGATCGCCAGCGCGTAGTTCACCAGCCCTTCGCAGTCTTCTTCGATGGCGCCACAGCGATCCATCTGCTCTTGCGTCACCCAAATCCACGCCAGATCACCCTCGCGATGCAGCTGCGAGAGAGCCGCGCCCAGCAGTCGTACTTTCGCGGTGGAATGGGAAAAATACAAACTCCGCGCAACGCGCGCTGGCTCCGCACCGCACCGCACCAATTCCTGCGCCAAGGCAAACGTCTCTTCGTTAGTACCTTCGAACATAAAGGAGCCGGTATCGGCCACCAGCGCGGTGTAGAGGCAGGTGGCCATGGGGGGCGTGATGGCCACGCCCGCCTCTCGCGCCAGCCGGTACACCAGTTCCGCCACCGCGATGGCCTGCGGTTCAATCCAGTTCACATGCCCAAACGGCTGACCGCTGTTGTGATGATCAATGTTGATCAGAAACTTGCCCTGCAGCCCGGCCAGCCGCGTGCGCGACAAACTGTCGCACTCCAGCAGAACGGCGGCGTCGAAACTATCGTCCACGGAATCGGCGCGAAGAATGGTGCCAGCCAACGGCAAGCTGCGGTAGTTGCGCGGCACGGGATCGTGCAGGATCACTTCCGCTTCCCGGCCCAACGCCCGCACAATCTCGCGGCAAGCCAGCACAGAACCCACGCCGTCGCCATCCGGGCGGGCGTGCGAAGTCAGCACAAATCGCCGATGCGCGTGAATCTGGTTCAGCACTTCGCGGACCATGGTGTGCGCCGGATTTGTCCCGAAGGAAGTCACCGCATCATCCGTCAGCGTCTTTTGTTAGTCCGTTTGAGCAATTCCGTTATCCTGGTTTGGTACTCGGTTCCCCGGTCAATGCAAAAAATTAATTCCGGAGTGCGGCGCAGATGCAGACGCTCCGCCACCTCGCGGCGAATGAAACCGCCCGCCGCGTTCAAACCTGCCAGGGTCGCTTCCGCATCATCCTCGGGGCCAGCCACCGCCACCATCACGCGAGCGGAGCGGCCATCGTCGGCGAGATGCACTTCGGTGACGTTGGCCAGGCCGATGCGTGGGTCGGCCAGCTCACCTTCGACGATGGTCTCGATTTCTTCGCGCAAAGCACCCGCCAGACGTTCCCGGTGGTACTGCACGCCACGACGTTCGACCACACCATCCCCCCAGGTCAAAAACGTTAGAGAATATCAGAAAACTGGGTTCCCGGCAGGCACTAATATCTCAGAGGAATTCCAGGAAGCTGTCCGCCACCTCAGCCCCATGATTGTTGGCAATGCGGTTGGCTTGACGTTCCACTTTCTTCATCAACCCATCCAAATACTCATGGGAACCGGAAACGCTGACCACCCCGATGGTGGCCTGGTTCCACAACGGCGTGGCATCCATTTCCGCCACCGCCACGTTGAAAGCGGCGCGCAGCCGGTCTTTCAAGCTGCGCACCACCTGGCGGCGGTCTTTCAGCGACTGCGCTGCTTCAATGCGAATTTCCAGCGTGAGGAAGGCAATCGGCATGGAACTCAGGGACCGCAACCCGAAAACAGCGGAGACAGGAACGCCGTTGATCCGGCGGCC